>MGOS01000109.1:0-27801 GCA_001797185.1 Clostridiales bacterium GWB2_37_7 | reverse complement strand
TACTTCTTCTGTGCACCATAAAAGGCGGGAAAATCTCCGTATAACCATGCTCATTATGGGTATCCAGCATAAGGTTTATAAGTGCTCTCTCCAACCTCGCACCTAAGCCCTTGTAGAAGGTAAAGCGTGCGCCGGTTACCTTGCCTGCTGTAGCAAAATCCAATACCCCCAAATCCTCACCGATGTCCCAGTGCGCCTTTGGCTCATATGCAAATTTTGTAGGCTCTCCAACTTTTCTAATTTCCTTATTGTCTGCTTCTGATTCTCCATCTGGAACTCCATCACTAGGAAGGTTTGGAAGTGTAAGCAATATGTCTTCAATTTGCTGATCCAGTTCTTTTACCTTCTCATCGTCTTCCTTAATTTTATCAGAAACTGTTTTCATCTCAGCAATTAAGTCTTCGGCATCCTGCTTTGCTCTCTTTAGCTTAGCTACCTCTTCAGACACCTTGTTTCTTGTACTTTTCAGTTCTTCAACCTGTACAAGCAAATTTCTTCTTTCCTCATCCAGTACCACCAGTTCATCAATTCTAAATTCTTTTTTCCTTCTAGCCAATCTTCTTTTTACTTCTTGAGGATTGCTCCTAATCATTCTAATATCCAGCATTTTTTGTACCTCCTTAAGTTTTTGATAAAAAAATAAACACCTCATCCCCACAAAGGGACGAAGTGTTATCCGCGTTACCACCCTAATTAACAGAAAAAGCTTCTGTTCTCTCAAGTCTTTAACGGCTGTGCCGGTACTGCTCTTCGCAGACTGCTCCAGGATGGAACTTCAAAGCTTGCATATCGGCTTGCACCAAGGACTTTTATAAGTAATTATAAAATGTCTAGGACTTATACAAGAATTTAATATAATGTCCACGCCGACTCTCTAAAAAGCAAATGCATTGACTTTTCCCTTCATTGCATTTATTCAATATTTTGTTATATTTTACTACTTATTATACAGTATTGCAACAAATTTTATTTATAGCAAAAATTATATATTCACTTTGTAAATGATGCGAATAAATTTCAGATGTATGTCAATAATTAAGAAGAGGACAAGTATTTTATTTAGATAGGGGGCATAGCAATGACTAAACTGGATATAGTAGGTCAAATAGCTGATATGAAGGAAATAGACTACAAAAACACACTTGCAATAGCAAGCATTATTGAGCTCTTAATTGACAAGGGTATTATTAGTAGAAACGATATCGCCTTAAAGGCAATGCAGCTGGAAAATATCACATTAGATGAGGTACACAATAATAGAATAGCTTCAATTGGCGGGAATAAATAAGGCTGGAGATTAACCAGCCTTATTTATTTGCGAGAGGAACAAATGATATAGATTATTTTTTATGAAAATATAATGCAAAAAGTTTATAAGCCTTAATTGCCAATGCTTGTCTTAAATCCTCATCAATATATCCATTTATATAGCTATATCTATTTATAAATTTTTCCATGAGTGAGTAATACATTTCAAATGTAATTTTATCAGCCATAAAACCTCCTGTTTAATATACTCCTTAGTAGTTTTTTTCCCAGACATAACTCTTTATTTCTTCAACGTCTTTTTTGACATCTTCAACTATATTCAGCTTATCGGTTAAATTCACAATAATTTCTTGATATTTTTTCTCTCTATCATCTTGCTTAATATCACGCTTTTCCTGATTTTTCAATATGTAAAATACAAGAGATACTGTAAACACAGTCCATATGCCTTGCGAAGCTGCCAATTCAATTATTTTTTCTTCCATGAGGCTACACCCCCAATTTCTTCTTTATTTTGGATAAGGCTAAATTATATGTTTTATAAACAGATTGTCTGGACAAGCCTAACAAATCAGCTGTTTCCTTGATAGTAAAATTTTTCACATAGATATAATATATTATCTTTTTTTGTGTATTTGTAAGTTCTTTTAATACTTCCAGAAGTTCAGAATTGCTTGTTATCTCTTCCAAACTATCAGTTTCACAGTCATTGGAATTTTTATCTGAAACCAGGGTATCTATCACTAAAATATCCTCATCATACTCTATAGGTTTATCCAATATTAGAAGCTCCCTATCGGCTTGTTTCTTCAATTTCCTATAATAATCATTTCTGCACATTCTAAGGCTCTTAAGTATATACGCCAGTTTCTCTTCGTTCATATTAAAATTCATCTTATCAACTCCCGTCTTTGTCTTTGTAAAAAGTTACATCCTATACTTATAATACCACTAAACAGAACATATGTTCGTATGTAATGGTAAAAATATAGAGAAATTTATTTTTCTCTTAATAAATAAGACGAAATGAATCTTAGATTTGTAAACCTCTATATAAGAAAATCATAAATTTTTATATTTAACTAATGGTTTACAAAAGCAAGTTGAACTTTCGTCTTTTTATATTGTAAGACACAACGACCTGGCCAGGGAGCAGAAGTCTTATAAAAAAGAAATCGAGGAGGAATTTCAATGAAAATATTTGTCAGATTTGGACATGATACTCTTACCAATGGTTACTTTACTGGTGCCGCTGGCACCATCCTAAGCGAGAAACAGGTTATAGACAGCTATGCCCCTTACCTGGCTGAGACTCTTTATAAAGCAGGCCATCAGGTTATGACATATAGCCATACAGACCGTGTATATAGCAATTCAAGTGCTGCATTAAATGGTGGCATAGAAGCAGCTGAAGCATGGGGTGCAGAGTTATTTGTCAGCTGCCATGCTAATAGCTTTGATGATCCAACTAAATCTTATAGCATGTGCTATTACAGAAACGACTCTCTTTCTATTACTCTTGCAAACGCAGTGAGCGCAGCTGCAGCAAACACTATCGGGATACCAAATTCTGGTGGTGTAGAGGGTATTGGATTAGGCGAAGTAAGTCTCAGTAGGCCTTAGCCCGCTATAATAATTGAGCCTATTTTCGTAAGCAATCCTTCTGACTGCGAAAAATTCATCGCTGCAGGAGGCGCTGCGGTCGGAAGAGCCATGGCAAATGCAATTCTCAACAATATACCCACCCCATAATAAATAGATAAAATGCAGATATAAGATATATCTGCATTTTATCTATTTATTCCAAATCTGATAACTTTATATTAGGTTTAAGGATCTCATCGGCAATGAATTCTCCAATATATTCTTCTACTTTTCCTTCTATAAGGAATTGTACACCGGTAATACCTAAAGATTCATTCAAGCTTAATGTATTAACTATAGAATAAATAATTTGTTCTATTCCAGAAGAACCTAAGTTGTATGAATTAAATTCACTGCTCATATCAACATATGCAATTCGCTCTTTGACTTCAAAATTGAGCAGTTCAGTGCCTTCTGGAAATATCATTGGAAATTTAAGTAATTCATTTATGACGGCTTCTGGAGTAGCATCCTTAACTTCTTTTTCTGTTGCCACCCAGCGATGTTCCTTTTGATGCAGCATAATGAATTTAATACGGGTTACACTTTCTTCTTCTTTGCTAGTATTCTGACTGCTAACGCTCTTTGCCACCGTACAGCCGTTTGCTAGAAAAATTGTAACCAGAATAATCGTTATTAATCTTTTATTCATAATTTCAACTCCTTTAATTATTAATACATTTTCATTAATTCAGCATTTGGAGGTATTGGTTTATCAGTAATTGTGTCCCATATATATTGCTTTATTTTTCCATCTAAAAGTAATTGTACATAATCAATATTTAGATTTTTATTCAACGTTAATGTATTTACTATTGTATGTATGTTGATCCAGCCTACTGTGTCTCCATTGGATAAGGTTTCAAACTCCTTGCTTAAATTAACATAGGCAATTTTATTTTCAACCTTTATATCCAGCAGCTTAGTTTCCTTTGGTATCATATTATTTTTATTCCTTATTAACTCTTCTACAACAGCTTTTGGATCAAGAGGGAGCTTTTTTTCTTCTATTAACCAATACTCTACATTTGCATCAGGATAAAGTAGTTTAATATAGCCTTCTTCTTTTCCAATGGCTGCTGTACTGGTGCTTGAACAACCTATAAAAACAAGAGTCAATATTACTATTAATGATAAGAAAAACAGAGATCTCTTTAGCATTATAATATCCTTTCTTTCTATTAATTTCTAAAAATTTGATAATCTGGTATATTATAACATATTATTATGAATTTATCAATTAAGGCTTACTTTATATGACTATATGTAATACTCCGTCCATTTACTTATCGCAACATATAAATATTATACGCTTCTCCATTAGCATACTCATAAAAAACTCCTTCCCGACTTTTATTTGAAAATCGGAAAGGAGTTAACTTTTTATACATTTATAAAACTTTTTACAGTCGCTCTATTAATATGCCTTAGCTAGATATACTACGTGCTTCGCTTCTCCGCCGCACATCATGCATTTGTCGCCAACAGGTGTCTGGTCAAAAGGCATGCATCTTATTGTAGCATTTGTATCTTCCTTCAGCTTATCCTCGCAGGCTCTGTCGCCGCACCACATTGTCTTTACAAAGCCCGGCTTCTCAGCCATGAGCGTCTTGAACTCTTCATAATCTGTAGTTATAGACGTTTTTTCTTCCCTATTCTTAAGAGCATTGTTAAACATGGTAATGTGTATATCATCTAGCAGATTTGCTATGGTTTCATTTAAGTTATCCAGGGATGCTGTAAATTTCTCCAGCTTATCTCTTCTAAACAGTGTAACTTGATTCTGTTCGATATCCTTTGGACCTATTTCCAGTCTTACAGGTACGCCCTTCATTTCCCACTCATTGAACTTCCAGCCTGGGCTGTAATTATCTCTATTATCCAGTTCAAGTCTGAAGTCCTTTTGAAGCTGCTTTTTGATTTCATATGCCTTGTCAAGCACCCCTTCCTTATGAGAGGCGATTGGAACTATAACAACTTGCGTTGGCGCAATTCTTGGTGGCATTACCAAACCTCTATTGTCTCCGTGTACCATTATGATACCACCAATAAGTCTAGTCGAAATTCCCCAGGAGGTTGACCAACCAAACTTAAGCTCTCCATCTCTGTCCAAATATTTTATTTCAAACATCTTGGAAAAATGCTGTCCTAAGTTGTGTGAAGTGCCTGCTTGCAATGCTTTGCCGTCATGCATCATTGCTTCCATAGTATAGGTTCTGTCTGCACCGGCAAACTTCTCCTTGTCACTTTTTTGACCCAATATAACAGGCATAGCCAGCTCATCCTCTGCAACCTGTCTGTATACCTCCAGCATTTGCATGGTTTCTTCCTGTGCTTCTTCTGGAGTAGCATGCACAGTATGACCTTCCTGCCATAAGAACTCTGCTGTTCTTAGGAAGGGTCTTGTAGTTTTTTCCCATCTGATAACGTTGCACCACTGATTGATTAGCACTGGCAAGTCTCTGTAGGATTGAACCCACTTGGAGTACATGCTGCAAATGATTGTCTCTGAGGTAGGTCTTATGAACAATCTTTCTGCCAGCTTCTCATTACCGCCATGGGTAACCCACAGTACCTCTGGTGCAAAGCCTTCAAAGTGATCCGCTTCCTTTTGCAGGTAGCTTTCTGGTATCAATAGTGGGAAATAAGCATTCTTGTGACCCGTCTCTTTAAATCTTCTATCGGTAACTCTTTGTATTCCTTCCCATATACCATAGCCATAAGGCTTAATAACCATACAGCCCTTTACAGGAGCATAGTCAACCAAATCCGTCTTCAATATTACATCGGTATACCACTGTGAAAAATCCTCTTCCATAGGAGTTATTTCCTTTACAAACTCCTGCTGCTTCTTTTTAGACATCCTTATCTCTCCTTTAATTATATTTATTATTATTTTCAATAAAAAAACCTTCATCCCCTATAAAAGGGACGAAGGCATATCCGCGGTACCACCCTAGTTAATGCTGCATAGCAACACTCTCTCAGCACCCATAACGCAGGCCTGCGTCAGATTTTTCATCTGATAGCTCTGAGGTCGGGTTCATATAAAATAAGTCTGAAAGACCTTTCAGCCAGTGGGTCCTTCTCTCTGTAGACATCTCTTCTACTACTATTCCTCTTCATTGCTACTATTACTTAAATAAAATATATTATATCTAAAGTCGTAAATATTGTCAATAATAAGAACATAGTAATCATACAGACTACGGTGTTCATTAAATCTAGTTTTACAAACATCAACGCGGTTTTATGTTAACTTAGTGTTGCCACTAAACTTTTCCTCCCTAAACATTCAATATTGCACAGTATAATTGAAAATATATGATTTAATTATTATAATAATTTTTTATATAATCTTTATATTCACTGATTTTTTTGTCTAGATATGATGAATCTAATATATCTCTAATACTAATCTTATTCCCATATTGCGAAATATCTTTTACTACATACCAGCTACCACTCTTAGCTCTTAAGATTACAAACCTATTATAACTTACAGCTTTAGCTTCTACAGGTTCCCGTGTATCTATAACATTGCTCTGTGCAGTAAAAAAAACAAAACACCTATTGAAAAGTGCAAGCCCTTTATGCTTACTGTATCCAACTGTTGACTTTATATTAGCAACATTATTATTACTAGCCCAAAGAATATTATATTTATCCCTAGTTTTATAATACTCTTTTAATTTTTTGTTATCTACATACTTATCATAATCTGCTTCTTGTTTCGTAAATAGAACTTTATTTTTTGTTCTATCTATTTCAATAACAGTATCTAGCGCCTTTTGCACACTGAATTGGTTAAAATAATAGCCAAGCGGAATTACTACAATTATAGTAATTAATAAAATTTTGAAAATTTTCTTTTTTATTCCCATTAAACAACACATCCATATAAAAAATAGTAACTTTATTAAAGTATAACACAAACAAATTGGATAGATGTGCTCTACCCAATTTGTTCCATTAGCTTATATTAATTAATTGAGCTTTCAACCACTTGAGCTCCAAGTTCTTCAACACCACGTGAGAAACCAATACCCAGTCCCCATGGGTATGATACAGATGGCGATAAAGTAAAAGTACTATGTCCATACTTAATTACAACTGCTGCATCATTAAACTGACCTGTCTTATAAATCCCAAATTTACCATATCCTGAGCTAGCCCAATCATAATTAATATCATATTGATCAAGACGATTAATATTTATTGGAAATTTGCTCTGTGCTGCCCCTATATCTACACCGGTTATACTATAGTATTTATAAGTTATAGCACCTGTCAGCGTATTCTCATAGTCAACTCTATTAGATTGGATGCTTGTGTCTTTTAGATAATCCGTCATATACCCATAGCCGATTATATCTGTATTCGTAATCAAAGGCATACTGGACCATTCCCATGAATAGTATACGCTAAAATACGTTTTATTGGTACTGCTATTATAATAATGTCCATAAACGTTAGCTGTTAAATAAAGCTCTGCAGCTAATGCGGTAATTTCCTCTTCAGTTCCATTAAAATTCTTTAGCATCTTTATTTTATCTTCTGAATATCCATAATTCTTTAATACTTCTTCATTTAATTCGCTTCTTTTAATAAGTTCTTCTTTGTAATCAATCTTTTTTATCTTTTCTGCTTCATCATTTGAATATCCCAAATCTTTTAGTTCTTTATCCGACTTTACTTTTAAGCTTTTCAAATGTTCATATTCATTAACTATTATTGTATCATCACCAGACTTATCTGCTAATCTTCTCAGATACCCCCTCATGATGCACAGCCTGTCTCACATTATTCACTTTTTGCGGCCATTAGCTATTTATGACTCTAAACAAAAAACCTTCTTCTTAGCATTACAATTATGCTAAGAAGAAGGTTAATCTATGAATTTAAAATATATAATTAAACCTCTATTGTTTTTGCAAGCTCAAACTCATCTTGTATTTCTTTAGATGGTTCTTTCGTTAATAATGAAACTATATAAATAACCACACAGGATACCACAAATGCTGGGAACAATTCATAAATTCCAAGAATTCCGCCAATAGGCTTAAGAATCAGCTTCCAAATGAAAACCATTCCTCCACCGGCCAGCATCCCTGCAATAGCACCCTCTCTTGTGGTTCTCTTCCAGAACAATGAAAACAACATAATGGGTCCGAAGGTTGCACCAAAGCCTGCCCATGCAAAGGATACTACTTTAAAAATAACACTGTTTTCATCTAACGCGATAATCATTGCAATAATTGCAATAACAACTAGTGTAAATCTAGACACGTACAAAACAGCTTTGTCAGAAGCCTCTTTTTTCATAATACCTTGATAAATATTTTTTGAAAACGCCGAGGCAGCAATCAATAAAAATGAATCTGATGAACTTATCGTTGCCGCTAGTATGCCTGCCATAACAACGCCTGCAAATAAAGGAGCAAAGAAATTAGTAGACATCAATATAAATATGCTTTCTGACGCACTTTGTGTAAGAAGAGCATCAGGAAATAGCACCCTACCTATCATGCCTATTGCTACAGCTGCAGTAAGAGAGATGGCAACCCAAACAATAGCGATTCTTCTTGCCAGTTTTAGATCGCTTGATTTTTCAATAGCCATAAATTTTAATAATACCTGTGGCATACCAAAATATCCAAGACCCCATGAGAGTGTAGAAACTATAGTTAGGAATCCGTAGTTTGCTGCTTCTCCAAACAATGGCTTACCGGCCTCTACCTGCTGAACGCCATCTACAAGTGTAGGCTGAGCAATACCAAAGAACTCAAAGAATCCAGGTATCGTCTTTGCATTTTCAACAACTGCTGAGATACCGCCTGCTGCAGAAATACCTGTAATTAACACAGCGGTCAATGCAATAATCATAACAACACCTTGCATAAAATCTGATGCACTTTCGGCTAGGAAGCCACCTATAAACGTATAAAGAACTACGAATAAGGCCCCTGCGATCATCATATATACATATTTTATGCCAAACAATGTACTAAAAAGTTTACCTACTGTAACAAAGCTGCTTGCTGCATATATACTGAAAAATACTAAAATGAATAGTGCGGCGATTGTCATTATAATCTTTTTGTCTTCTTTAAATCTATTGCTGATAAAATCAGGAATCGTTATTGCATCACCCGCAACATGTGAGTATGTGCGAAGTCTTTTAGCTACAAATAACCAATTTAAATACGTGCCTATACCCAGACCAATTGCAGTCCATGCCGCATCACTGAAACCAAAGAAATATGCTACGCCCGGAAGACCCATTAAAAGCCATCCGCTCATGTCAGAAGCTTCAGCACCCATAGCGACAACCCACGGACCTAGTGATCTGCCTCCAATAAGATAATTGTCGCTGCTTTCACTTGCACGCTTTGAGTAATACACTCCGATACCAATAACTACTATCATATAGAAAGTCATGGCAATAAAAATCTGTACTTTGTCTCCGATCATTCAATTTACCCCCTTATTCTTAATTCTGTATACTTAGTTTACTATGCCCTACCCTCCTACTCTTTAATAGTGTTTCTTGTACTTTAATTCATATTAAAACATGCACCAAAAATGTATATTCATGCATAATTTTTATATATTAATGCAACATTTATAGTATTATAACAGCTATAATTACATAAATGCAATGGGTTGTGAATATTATTTCAAAAGTTTATGAATTATTATTAATAATTATACCATATGTGTTAATTTTATTCGATAGAATCCAAAAAATCCCTTTAATTTTTTCGAAATACACTGAATATTTTAAATAATTAGTTTTTCAAAAAACAAAAGTCTTCATCCCTAAATAAAGGGACGAAGACATTATTCCGTGTTACCACCCTAGTTAATGTAATATTAACCAACGCAAAGCTCGCTTTTTGGCTTTACTTCTTTGATTATTACATTCTCTCAAAACCCATATCGCAGGTATGCGGCAAATTTTGTTTGCATGCTCTGAGGGCGGGTTCAATATAAATAAGCTTGAAAAACCTCTCATCCAGTGGGTCCTTCTCTCTGTAAAGCATCTTTGCATTTACTATTCCTCTTCATAGCGCTTATATGAAATTAAAAATGATTATATATTAATTATTTTACTATGTCAATAAAATATAAAAATTTTTATTTATTTTTCTCTATTCCCTTTGTATAATATTTCATTTAGATGTAATATATATGCAGTCGCAATTTGTATGACGAATTTACAAACATCCATTTTAGCCAATTTAATCCACAGCCTTATGTAAACCATGAATTTTTATGCTTTATTCCCTTAGGGCTTGTAAATTCAGAATAATCTCAATTATTACGTTTTATCGATTTTTGGAAAATGTTCGATATTAGAGCCTTGCTAAGGAAGGATTTTAAGAAAATTATACGAATATTAATAATGTTAGGAATTTATTCTTTGCATATGTAATATGCATAATTATGAGACCAATTATACAATTACAGTTGACAGAATGACAACATCACTTTACCTCTAATCTATGCTGTCGTAATTTCAACTAAATAAAGATAAATCGCACTAAAGTTTTAACATTGGTAAGTATGTACTTTGTGCGATTTATAAACAGCGGAAAATATTTCGTGCTATTTTAATGAATGTAAATTGTTTAGCACGAAATATATAGAATATCTAATATTTTGTTTAATTATGGGAGGGAAACAAATGCGTATTGAGGAACATCCAATACTATCCTTCGATAAAGGCAGAAGGGTCGATTTCATATTTGATGGAAAGACCTATGAAGGATATGAGGGAGAGCCAATTGCGGCTGCACTTCATGCAGCAGGCATTATGGTTTTAGGACACAGCCACAACAAGCAAAGGCCCAGGGGTTTCTATTGTGCTATCGGAAACTGCTCTTCCTGTCTTATGGTTGTAAATGGTCAACCCAACGTAAGAGTATGTACCGAAAAGCTTCAAGAAAACATGATAGTAGAAACACAAGTTGGGAAGGGTGATTTGAGATGAGAACTACTGAAATCGCTATAATTGGAGGCGGTCCAGCCGGACTATGTGCTGCAATCAGCGCTGCTTCTTTAGGTGCCAAGGTTACTCTAATAGATAGAAATGATAACCTCGGAGGTCAATTAATAAAGCAAACACACATGTTTTTCGGATCACAGAAGCAGTATGCTTCCATAAGAGGAATCGATATCGCAGGTATTCTTATGAAGGATCTGGATAAGTATCAGGACAAAATCGAGCTCATGCTTGATGCAACTGTAATAGGCATGTATGAAGATGGTGTTATTGCCCTAGAGCAAAATGAAAAGTATATTAAAATCAAACCTCAATCAGTCATTGTTGCAACCGGCGCATCCGAGAAGTTCCTTACATTCCCAAACAACGACCTTCCCGGAATATATGGTGCAGGTGCTGTTCAAACCCTGGCAAACGTCCATGGTGTTGCACCTGGCAAGAATGTCGTTATGGTTGGAGCTGGAAACATTGGTTTGATTGTAAGCTATCAGCTTATGCAGGCTGGCATCAATATAAAAGCAATTATAGATGCATCTCCAAAAATCGGAGGATACTTGGTGCATGCTTCTAAAATAAGAAGAATGGGAATACCTATCTTGACTTCCCATACAGTAAAATATGCCCATGGAAAAGACCGTCTTGAAAAGGTTACTCTATGTCGTTTGGATGAAAAATGGCAGCAGGTACCCGATTCAGAATTCGATATAGAAACAGATGTGCTCTGCATATCTGTAGGACTCTCACCGCTAACAGAATTATTATGGCAGCAGGGCTGCGAAATGAAATATGTCCCTGAGTTGGGAGGACATGTTCCGGTTAGAAATGAAAATCTAGAAACCAGTATGAAAGGGATATTTGTAGCCGGAGACGTTGCAGGAGTTGAAGAAGCCAGCAGTGCCATGGTAGAAGGAAGACTGGCAGGTTTATGCGCAGCAAAAGCTTTGGGATATATCGCTGCAGACTTTGAGGAACAAAAAAATGACTGCCTAGATCAGCTTAATTCTTTAAGATCCGGTCATGTTGGTGAAAAAATCCGCAGTGGACTGGCACAAGTTACAGTGTAAGGGGGTTAGAGATATGTTAGAAAAAACAGGAGTTGCTACTGAACAGGATTTAGCAAAGGCTATTCCTACGAAGGAAAGACTTGCTAAAGGACCTGTTGCAATTATAGAGTGCTTCCAAAGAATTCCGTGCAATCCATGCTATACTTCCTGCAAAAGGGGAGCAATCAAGGAGTTTGAGGACATAAATGATACACCTGAAATAAATTTTGAAATATGCAATGGCTGCGGTGTTTGTGTAAGCAATTGCCCAGGACTAGCAATTGTGGTTGTCGATGAAAGCTATTCAAATGAGGAAGCCTTGGTTAAAATACCCTATGAGTTTTTGCCATTGCCTGTAGAGGGCAGCTTCGTTACAGGCTTAGACAGAGAAGGTAAGCCTGTCTGCAGAGCTAAAGTAATGAAGGTTTTAAATACAAAGGCAATGGATAGAACCCCTCTTATTACACTAGCTGTGCCAAAGGAGTTGTCAATGACAGTCAGATTTATGAAGCATCACGATATCTACAGTGACAATACCTTTATATGCCGCTGCGAAGAGCTTACTCTGGGAGAGCTAAGAGAGCTAATCCGTAAGGGTTACAATACTATAGATGAGATTAGAAGAATATCCAGGGCGGGCATGGGTCCATGCCAGGGTAGAACCTGTCGCCAATTAATTATGCAGGAGTTGGCTGCTGCAACAGGAAAGAAGATGTCAGAAATGCCTATTTCCACCTTCAGACCACCTGTAAAGCCCATTAAGCTTGGTACCATTGCAGGAGGTGAGCGCGGTGAATAATACAGCCAGTGTAGTAATAATCGGCGGCGGAATATCAGGCTGCTCAATCGCATATAACCTTGCTCTGAAGGGAGTCAAGGACGTAATTGTAATAGAAAAGGAATACCTCACCAGTGGCTCCACCGGCAGATGCGGTGCAGGAGTCAGAATGCAGTGGGGGACAGAATTGAATTGCCGCTTGGCTAAGTACAGCATTGAATTTTATGAAAAGGCCAATGAAGTACTGCAATATGACGGTGATATTGAATTCAAACAAGGCGGCTATCTTATCGTTGCTTCTACTGAAAAAGAAGATACCCAGTTTAAGAAAAATATTGCGTTACAAAACAGCCTGGGTATACCCTCCGTTTATCTTTCTCCTAAAGAAGCAAAGGAAATAATTCCTCATATGGACGAAACAAAAATAATAAGTGCAACCTTCTGCCCGAAGGATGGACATCTAAACCCTTTCCTTGCTACGCAAGCATATGCAGATGCAGCAGTAAGACTGGGCGTTAAGTTTATGAAATATACGACTGTTACTGGTATAAAGGTAGAAAACGGAAAGGTGACAGGAGTTCAAACCAACAAAGGCTTCATTTCCACTCCAGTAGTTGTCAATGCTGCAGGCGGACAATCAAAGTTGATAGGAGGTATGGTAGATGTAGATATTCCTGTATATGCAGAAAGACATCAAATTCTGGTTACTGAGCCGGTAAACCCTATACAAAATCCAATGTTCATGTCTTTCTCCCTGAATATATATTGTCAACAAACGCCTCACGGAAGCTTTATAATGGGTAGAGGTGATGCCAATGAGCCACGAGATCTCAGAGTTACATCCAGCTGGCACTTCTTAGAGGAAATGGCACAAAGCTGCTGTGAGCTGCTGCCGCTTCTAAAGGATTTAAGAGTCGTCAGGCAATGGGCAGGCCTGTACTGCATGTCACCTGATAGACAGCCTATCTACGGCAAGGCTGATCAGGTTGAAGGCTTCTACATGGCAACGGGCTATAGCGGACACGGCTTTATGTTTGGACCGGTTACCGGTGTGGTTATGGCAGAAACAATATTAGGCGAGAAACCCTCTCTACCTATTGACAAGCTGGGATTAGATAGATTTGAGAAGGACGAATTGCTATTTGAGCCTTCTGTAGTTTAATAAAGAAGTTTATTATATAATTATTCTATAGAATATATGTATTTTGGAGGTATTATTGATGAAGGTTTTAAAAAGAAAACCCGAGCTTTGCATAGCCTGTCATGCATGTGAATCAGCCTGTTCCAACACTTGGTTCAAAGAAGACAATGCTGACAAATCCTGTATAAAAATCAAGGAAGAAGCTAAGGGTAATGTTATTATATCCTGTACCCAATGCGGTGAGTGCATAAGCGTATGCCCCATTGAAGCCATTACTAGAGATAAAAACGGTATAGTCAGAATTAATAAATCCGCTTGTGTAGGCTGCTTCATATGTGTAGGCTTCTGTCCTGAGCTGGCAATGTTCATGCATGATGATTATATTGAGCCCTTCAAATGCGTAGCCTGCGGACAATGTGCAAAGCAGTGCCCAACCCAAGCAATTTACATTGAACAAGAATAACAATTGAGGGAGGAAAAATAAATGAATATAGAAAAATTAAAATCCGCTCATAAATTGTTAAATGAATATAAATATGAGTTGGGCAAAATAGAAAAAGGATATACAAATAGAACCCTATATATAAATGTCGGCGATAATACGATAAAGGAAAAGCCGGTAACTCAGCTTATGAAGGATAAATTCATAGGCGGCAAAGGCTTTGGCTTGTATTATCTTTGGCATGCTGTTACTCCTGAGACAAAGTGGAATGATTCTGAAAATGAAATAGTTATTGGCAGTGGTCCCATAGGTGGTATTACTCAATACCCAGGAGCAGGCAAATCTTTGGTTTGCAGCTTATCGCCCTTAACAGGAATGGCCATGGATAGTAATGTAGGCGGTTATTTTGGTCCCCTGCTAAAGTTCTCAGGCTTTGATGCCCTTGAGCTTCAAGGTAAAGCCGAAAAAGATGTAATCATATTTATTGATGGCAACAAGGGTACAATTACTATAGAAGAGGCTCCTGAGGAAGCTATA
The DNA here is from genome assembly GCA_001797185.1 of Clostridiales bacterium GWB2_37_7. Lineage (GTDB taxonomy): Bacteria > Bacillota > Clostridia > Lutisporales > Lutisporaceae > GWB2-37-7. The sequence goes on along the minus strand of MGOS01000109.1, from coordinate 12,939 downwards.
GATAGTCATATACTAGGTGAGCAGCTTACCGAGATGTATGCAGAAAACGAAGAGGACAAGCGAAATATTTCTGTCGTGTCGGCAGGATCCGCTGCAAATCATGCCTACATGGGTCTTCTGAACTTTACCTTCTATGATGTAAGAAGAAAGCAAATAAGACTGAAGCAGGCAGGAAGAGGCGGTATCGGTACTGTATTTAGAGACAAGAAAATAAAAGCAGTTGTTATAAGATTTGCAGGCGTTAAGGGCAATCTAAACAATGCAGATGATCAAGGTAAGATTAACAGAACAGGCATTAAGCTTCATAAGGAAATACACGATTTTGATGCACAGCAATGTAGAATGAGACAGGTTGGTACCGCTAATATTATTGAGGTTATGGATCAGTATGACTTACTGCCAACTCATAACTATAAATTTGGTGCACATCCTGATACTTATAAGATATCCTCAAAGGTATTTACCGGCATGATTACACAAAATACACCTGATGGCTGCTGGTATGGTTGTAGCTTGTCCTGCGCAAAGGCAGTAGACCACTTTGAGCTAAAAACCGGTCCATACAAGGGACAAAAGGTAATCGTTGACGGACCGGAGTATGAAAACGCAGCTGGACTAGGCTCCAATTGTGGAATATTTGATCCCCATGCTGTATTAGAGCTTAACTTCTATTGTGATACTTATGCCATTGATACAATCTCCTATGGAACGATGACAGCTTTTGTTATGGAATGTTATGAAAACGGACTTATCAACAAGGAAATTACCGGCGGCTTAGAGCTTAATTTTGGCAACGCTGAAGCATCCTTGGAAATGCTGCATCAAATGGCAAGAGGTGAAGGCTTCGGCAAGCTGGCAGGATTAGGTGTCAGAAATCTTAAGAAAATATTTGCAGAGCAGTATGGAGCAGACCCTGTTTTCTTGAATGATATAGGTATGGAGCAAAAGGGTCTTGAATTCTCAGAATACATGCCAAAGGAATCCCTCGCTCAACAGGGCGGATATGGATTAACCAACAAAGGACCGCAGCACGACGAGGCATGGCTGATATTTATGGATATGGTAAACAACCAAATTCCTACCTTTGAAGACAAAGCCGAAGCGCTGCACTACTTCCCAATGTTTAGAACCTGGTTCGGATTAAACGGCTTGTGCAAGCTGCCTTGGAATGATATTATACCCGCCAGCAACAAGCATTCTGATGAGCCGGCAAAGATTCCTGAGCATGTACAAAACTACGTTGAACTATTCAACGGTGTAACTGGCAAGAATATCGATAAGGAACAGCTTATTATACAATCAGAGCGAGTATACAATTTCCAGAGAATATTCAATATCAGAATGGGCTATGGAAAAAGAATACACGATGCTATCCCATATAGAGCGATGGGTCCTGTAACTGTCGAAGAATATTTGTCCAGAGCAGAAAGATATGATGGTCAGCTAAAGGAGCTGGTAGGCTTCAATCCTGAAGGCAAATCAACAGAAGAAAAAATGGCAGCCTTGAGAGCATATAGGGAAGATCAATATCAAATGCTTACAGATGCTGTTTACAAGAGAAGAGGCTGGACGATGGATGGAGTTCCAACTATAGAGCACCTTCAATCCATAGGCATGGATTTGCCAGAGGTTATAGAGGTTGTTAAGAAGCATCTCTAGGTCTTGCATCATATAATAGAATTAATGACAATTAACATATGGGCATTCATCTATATATGCTGCAAAAACATATAAGTTAGTGCCCTTAAAAATAAATAATAGGTGATTATTATGATCAAACTAAACAATAGGGCTTGTGAGTGGGAAGAGGGATTAACAGTCCAAGGTCTGCTTGATAAAAAAAGATATACCTATCCCAAGCTAATCATAAAAATAAATAATGTATTGGTCCCCCAGGATGAGTATACCTCCACAGTCATCAGAGATGGTGATGATGTAAAAGTTATCCATCTGCTTGCGGGGGGATAAAATTAAGGTAGCAGGAAATATAGTTTCCTACTACCTTTTTGCTTAGAAAAGTCTTTTAAGCACTTATATTCTTCTTCTCAGATTTTTTACCAAAGAATGTATTTATTGTTGTTACGATAAGTATTATTGCAAGTACAAAGAGAATTGCCGCTACGGATCCAATGATAAAATTGCCGCTTGCGAAGTTGTTTCTGCCCACTAAAATAAGCGCTGTAAGAGTGACTGCAAACATAAATACCATAGGAATTACAGTCATAAAGTTCTTTTTACCTGACTTAGCCAGCCATGCTGAAACTGCAAGCAGCGAAAGACCTGCAAGCAGTTGGTTTGCAGAACCAAATATCGGCCATATCTTCTGATATCCATAGGAAAGCAATAATGCAGATAACCCTACAGTTATAGCAGTTGCTACATACATATTATTCAATATTGATTTTTTTCCATCAGCTCTTGCAGTCATTTCCTGGAACAGATAGCGCCCCAACCTTGTTGCAGTGTCAAGACTTGTAAGTGCAAATGCAGAGAAAGCAAGGATTACAAATACTGTTCCGATAGAAACAGGAATTCCGAAGTTACTCATGAAATCTGAGACACCGCCTGCAAATATCTGAGCCGGAGTACCTTTTGCCCCTACTACATAACCTACAGTAATCAGTGCTATTATAGCCAAAATACCTTCAATAAGCATTGCACCATAGCCAACTAGCTTGGTATCCTTTTCAGTGCTCAGCTGCTTTGAGCTTGTTCCGGAGCCAACCAAGGAGTGAAAACCTGATATTGCTCCGCAGGCTACAGTAACAAACAGCATTGGGAAAAGATATTGTGCTTTTACCCCTTCACCAATTGTAAAACCTACTGATGCGGGTATCGCCATTGCAGGTCTCACAATTAAGATGCCTATTACTGCCCCAGCAAGCATTGCATATAACAAGAAGGAGCACAGATAGTCTCTTGGCTGCAATAAAAACCATACCGGCATTGTGGAGGCTGCGAAGATATACACAATAAGCACTACATCCCACTCAAATTTTGTAAGCTTGAGAATCGGGAACTGGTAGCCTATCCATATACTGAAGAACAATAACGCTACGCCGATAATAGAAGATAGGGTGAGGTTTGCACCCTTTCTATAAACAAAAAAGCCAAAGGCCATTGCCAGAAAAATAAACAGAATTGAAGCTGTACCTGCTCTTGCACCAGATAGCAGCTCAGGTTTTGCCGGATCAAAAGCAAAGGTGCTGGCACAGATGTCGGTAAATGCTGCAACAACCAATACCAATGTAAGATATGCAAAGATATTAAAGAGCATTTTTCCTCTCGCACCTATGTTTACTCTTATTATTTCTCCGATGGATTTTCCATCATGTCTGATTGATGCAAAGAGTGAACCCCAGTCGTGGACACCACCCACAAATATGCTGCCTATTACAATCCATAGATAAACAGGCAGCCATCCAAATATTGCAGCCGCTATAGGTCCTGTAATCGGACCTGCACCTGCTATGGATGAAAAATGATGTCCTAAGAGTACCTTAGCATTTGCAGGACAATAGTCGATATCGTCCCTGCAGGTATGAGCAGGAGTCTTCCTTTCATTGTCTATACCCCAATGCTTCGCTAAGTAAGCACCATAGGTTGCATAGGCAACTAGAAACAATAAAATGCCTAGTAATAATAAGGTCAATGAGTTCATATAATAACCCCCTTATATTAAGGTGTAATTTGATACACCTTTTGTACATGTTTAGCAGCTTTGTTGCTTATTACCTCATTGTTATTAATCCCAATGCATATAAACCTAACATCACACCATCCCCTTAAATAGAAGGAATATGCCTTGCTGTAACAATACTTATGTATGACTTTTCTTGCATTCTCATTGATGCTATTTCCTATGATTACTCCTGTGACATATGTGCTCATATGGTCTTTACCGGGGTCAATGCATTCATCTACTATTTTCTTTAAAAATTGCCCAAAGGAAGCTACTACGTCTTCCGTGACAATATTAACCTTTTTGATATAGCAGTATTCATAGTTTTCACATCGGTCAATAACGTCGTTCTTAGTGATAAAGGTTCTTCCGCTAACATTACAGAATTTTGCATGAACGTCCACTTTTTCCCCAAAAATTTCAATGCCATTTTCAATGTTAAAATGTGTTTCAAATTTCCTTTGCAGACTTTCAACATATTCATCCTGTGTCATATTATCTCCTCCATACTAATACTTTGTATGCCTTGCAAACTCTACTCCAACCGAGTTAATGATGTACTATTAATGTTCTCTAATACAACTCTAGTTTATATATATTCATCTTTAAAATAATATATCATTATTATTTAATAGTTTTATAACAAGATTTTACTGAAAGGTTTTTTGTGTTTTTGCAAAAAACCTACCCGAGCGTTTCAACGAGGCAAGGGATATATGCCCACCACTTATAGAAGTGGGAGACATCTTTTTCCTCGTTATATTTTGAGATGCGTATAATTAGATGTCAGGAATGTCTTGATAGGGATACCCTTTCAATAGAAACAACTCTTAATATTTTTTATTTGTATACTTTTTCCCTTGTTTTTACATTTTTAAAGTACTAAAATTTATATGTATGCTTTTTATTGAATATAAAACTATACAACAATCTAATTTTATGAAAATTAATGAATCTATACAGGGGGAGTATGATGAAAGCCTTTACACGAATTTCAGAATTCCTTAAGCAGCACAAATGGCAGTACATAATCGGTATTATCGTTTTATTAATAGTAGATGGTCTGCAGCTGATACCTCCAAGAATTATAGGTATCATTACAGATGGGTTAACCGACGATACAATAACCATGAAATCCATATATATTTATTCCGGCTTGGTAATCCTAATTGCTTGTTTTATAGCAGCACTTAGATATGTATGGCGCATGTGCGTAATGGGTGCTGCCAGAGACTTGGAGTTTTGGCTGCGCAACAAGTTTTTCGCCCATCTTGAAACACTTTCTCCAAGCTTCTATAACAACAATAAAACCGGAGATTTGATGGCCCATGCTACAAATGATATCAGTGCCTTAAGAATGGCTTTTGGTCCCGGTGTCGTAATGGTGACAGATGCAATCTTTATACCTGCAACAACCATTACCATCATGCTATTTACCACAGATATCAGACTTACTTTGCTGGCACTGCTGCCGCTTCCTTTTATTGCTATTCTCATGGGGGTATTCGGCAAGGTTATTCAAAAACGCCATAAGGATGTTCAAGCTGCCTTTTCTGACTTAACGGATACAGTACAGGAAAACATGGCAGGTATAAGAGTAGTAAAATCCTTTGTACAAGAAAAATATGAAATTGATAAATTTCTCAAATCAAATAACAACTATATTAATCAAAATATGCGTCTTGTTAAGGTTTTTGGCTTTATGTTTCCATTGGTAACCTTCATAGCCTCCCTAAGCTTTATCATCGTTTTAGGGTATGGTGGTGCCCTGGTAATCAGAGATGAAATTTCTCTGGGACAATTTACCTCATTTATCGCATATCTTGGACTATTAACATGGCCCATGATGGCTATAGGTTATGTTGTAAACGTACTTCAAAGAGGCACTGCATCCATGAAAAGGCTAAATGTAATCTTCGATATAAAGCCTGAAATCATTGATGAAATGAAAGTAAAAGATATAACTCAAGAAGACTTAATTCCTTCAATAGAGTTTAAAAATCTCAGCTTTACTTATCCCGATGCACTGCAGCCTGCCTTAGCAAATATAAATTTAAAGGTTGAAGCAGGAAAAACCCTAGCTATCCTTGGTAGAACGGGCAGCGGCAAAACCACCTTGGTTAATCTTATTTTAAGAATGTACAATACAGAAGAAGGGCAGCTTGCAATCGGAGATCATGACATAAACACGATTCCGCTTAAAACCTTAAGAGAAAGCATTGGTTATGTTCCTCAAGACAATTTCCTTTTCTCTACAACAATAAGAGACAATATTGCATTTTCAAACATGAATATGGACATAGAAAAGATTGAGCAAGCGACAAGGTTTGCTCATGTACATGACAATATTATGGAGTTCCCCCTTAAATTTGATACCATATTGGGGGAAAGAGGGGTAACCTTGTCCGGCGGTCAGAAACAGCGTGTATCTATAGCCAGGGCTATCGCCAAAGACCCCAGGATTCTAATACTGGACGATTCATTGTCCGCTGTTGATACCAAGACAGAAGAAAAAATACTGAATGGTCTAAAGCAGGTTATGAAAAACAGGACCTCAATTATAATAGCCCATAGGATATCAACCTTGAAGGAAGCAGATGAAATCATCGTATTGGATGAAGGCAAAATAATTGAAAAAGGCACCCACGAAGAACTAATTATCCTCGACGGACTATATAACAGTATTTATCAAAAACAACTATTAGAAGAAAAGCTGGAAAAAGAAGCTTAATTTAGAAAAGTGGGGTGATACCATGAATCATATGAAAGAAGAGGATGACTTAGGCAAAGCCTTTGATCTTCGACTGATGAAAAGACTATTAAAATATGCAAAACCCTTTGCGGGAATAATCGCTTTATGTATAATCCTGCTTATGCTTATTACACTGACAGACCTTGCAGGGCCTTATTTAATAAAAATAGCCATAGATGACCATATCAAGGGGTTAAATACCCCAATGGTTGCCTATGACACAGAGCCTTCATACAAGTATGTTGAGTTTGATGGCAAATACCTGGTTAGGGAAAATATGCTACCCGACAAATCTATAATGAAACATGAAGACATCTATCAGATCATTAAATACAAAGATGACTATTATTTATTTAATGGACCTCTGACTATGAAGGATGACCAATTAATTGTAGAAGAAAGCAATGGTGTGTATAGCTTTATGCAAGGCGGTGTGCAGCAGCTGGTTCAGCCCTTAACGAAAGAGCAATATCTAAGCTTTAGACAGCAGGATATTGACGGAATCACAAGAATATCCTTACTATTCCTAACTACCATAGCAATAGGCTTTGTATTTAATTATATACAGGTGTATATATTATATTTTACGGGGCAGAAGATCATATTTAATATGAGGGAAGAGCTTTTCTCACATTTGCAAAAGCTTTCTCTCTCCTTCTTTGACAAAAACCCTGTTGGAAGATTGGTCACAAGAGTAACCAACGACATGGAAAATCTAAATGAAATGTATACGAGTGTACTGGTTAACCTCTTTAAAGATCTCTTCCTGCTCGTAGGAATCATTATCGTCATGTTGAGAATGAATATAAAGCTTGCACTTGTGAGCTTTACCGTTATCCCACTTATACTTATCGCAGCCGCCATATTCAGGCTCAAAGCCCGCGAAGCCTATAGATTGGTTAGGGTTAAGCTTGCCAAAATTAACGCCACCTTAAGCGAAAATATTTCCGGTATGAGAATAATACAAATATTCAAGAAGGAAGATTTCAAATATGCGGAGTTTAAGGACATCAATCAGGAGCATAGAGCTGCCAGCATGAAGGAGCTCTTTGTGTTTGCAGTATTTAGACCTTCAATGGATTTGATTTATTCCCTTGCATTGGCCCTTCTCCTTTGGTACGGTGGTGTCAGGGTATTAGGTAATGTGCTTCCCTTCGGAGTATTATTCGCCTTTGTGAATTACATTGAGAAATTCTTCAAGCCCATAATGGATTTGACAGAGAAATTCAATATACTTCAGTCAGCAATGGCATCCTCCGAGAGAATATTTATGCTGCTTGATGAAGAGGAAGGTATCAAAAATAGTGAGCTGCCAGTCAATCCAGGTAAGATAATAGGTCAAATAGAGTTCAAAAACGTTTGGTTCGCTTATAAGGACAACAACTGGGTCCTTAGGGATGTAAGCTTCAAAATCAATCCCGGTGAGACAGCAGCCTTTGTAGGAGCTACAGGAGCAGGTAAAACCTCTATCATTAGCTTGATATGCAGACTGTATGACGTACAAAAAGGTGAAATCCTGATAGATGGCAAAAATATAAAGGAATTTGACAAGTACGAGCTTAGAAAACAAATCGGTACAGTGCTGCAGGACGTGTTCTTATTTACTGGAGATATCCTAAGCAATATACGATTGAATTCTACTGAAATAAGTGAAGAAAGGGTCAAAGAAGTCGCTCGATACGTAAATGCAGACAGGTTTATTGATAAGCTTCCTAAGGGCTACCAAGAAGAAGTAAAGGAAAGGGGGGCTACCTTATCCTCAGGACAAAGACAACTACTGGCTTTTGCGAGAGCCTTGGCTTTTGATCCTGCAATATTGGTGCTGGATGAAGCCACCTCAAACATAGATACAGAGACTGAAATGCTGATACAGGATGCCATAAATAAGGTTATAAGAAACAGAACAACAATTGTAATCGCGCATAGGCTTTCGACCATACAACACGCAGACAAAATCATCGTATTACACAAGGGTAAAATAAGAGAAATGGGCAATCATCAAAAGCTGCTGGACACAAAAGGCATGTACTATGATTTATATCTGTTGCAGTACAAAGAAAGCTTCCAGGAAACAAGCGCATAGAAAAACTATGGCAGACGCGCAGGTCTGCCATACAATTACCCTATGTAATTGGGGTTGGCACAGGTGTCTACCCTTTCATTATCTCTGTACGATCATCTGATCTTTTATTTGTTCCGCCTTTTCCTTACCCACTAGAATTTCTACCAAGTCTAAGGCAAATAGAATAGCGGTACCAGGTCCCTTTGAGGTTATAATATTCTTATGGCGTATTACAGGTTCTTCAGCGTGTATTGCACCCTTTAGGTCTTTTTCAAAGCCGGGATAACATGTCGCCATGCTGTTTTCTAACAGCCCCATTTTACCTAATATAATGGGAGCAGCGCAAATGGCCGCTATGTATTTCTCATTTTGATAGAATTCCTTAATGAATGCCCTTAGGCCTTCATGCTTTTCTAAATTTGTCGTACCTGGCATCCCACCCGGCAATATAAGCATATCTGCTGAATAGTTGTCAATCTCATCAAAGGTTTTGTCTGCTATAACTGTGATATTGTGTGCTCCCTTTACTTCCTTTGCTGTTGTAACCGCTACAGTGTTTATATCTACTCCCGCTCTGCGTAATACATCTACTACTGTCAAGGCTTCGATTTCTTCAAATCCTTCGGCTAAATAAATATTCGCTTTTTTCATAACAGCCTTCCTTTCCTTTTTATTCTCGTATATCCTCAGGCAGTTCGCTCTGTTTTGAAGCTAGAACCGCCAACTGATCACACCTGTTATTTTCTTCATTTTCGTGATGACCCTTTACCCAATTAAAACTCACATCATGTTTTACCATAAGCTCCAACATCCTTTTCCAGAGATCTACATTCAGTGCTTTTTCCTTGTTGCTCTTTATCCAGTTGTTTTTTCTCCAATTATATAACCAGCCTTTTTCTATGGCATCCACCACATACTTTGAGTCACTATATACCTTTACCTTACAAGGCTGCTTCAGTGCTTCCAAGCCTTTAATGACTGCCATCATTTCCATTCTATTGTTGGTTGTATCCCTATAGCCGCCAGACAGCTCTTTTCTTGTTTCATTATGTATCAGCACAGTGCCGTAGCCACCCGGTCCGGGATTGCCACTGCATGCACCGTCCGTGTATATGATAACTTCCTTCATATTATATCCTTACCCCCTAGTTAATGGATGATCTATATTTTCAATATCTAAAAGCTTCTATGCATTAATATTATTTTACAATTAAATAGCTGCTCTGTGAATATTTTTCATCAAACTGTCAATACTATTATTGAGCTTTACAAAAGATAAAATACCCCACAATTATAAATACCAATTTAATGGCCCTTCCCCCGGGGCTATTTTATTTTGCATTAATATTAGACAGATAAAAAATCCTTCCGTTTATATCGGAAGGATTTTGCTTCTATTGATTGATTGGTGTAGTTTCAGAAGACTGTATTTCAGTATCCTGCTGTACAGGAGCTTGTTGATTATTGCCTTGATCGGTTAATACATTCAGCTTGTTAAGAATTTCTTCCAACTCTTTCAGCCTTGTACCATATTCAGTCCAATTGCCACTCTTCATTGCTTCTTGAGATAGTCTAAACGCTTCATTAGCCCTAGTTATCAATGCCGCTGTATCCTCTTGTTCTCCTGTTGGTAATTGAGGCTGCTGAGGCTGCCCAGGTAATTGGGGCTTGTTGCCGCTCAGGTCAAATATTCTTTCCAAGCCTTGCTCCAGTGTATCCTCCATGATAACCCTGTTTTTATAATATACGATTACTTTTTTCATTTCAGGCAGCGCATTGGCATTTATAGATCTTACGTATATTGGCTCAACATAAAGCATGGATTCCTCTATAGGTATGGTCAACATATTGCCTCTTACTACCTGTGAGTTGCCTCCAGTCGCAAGTAGATTAAGCTGTGGTCCTATAACAGTATCTTGACTTACAATTCCTTCAACCTGCATAGGTCCTTCTACGATCTGTCCCGAAGGGAAGTTATATTGCACCAGTTTTCCATAATCTTCTCCATCATTCTTTACTGCCAGCCATGCTATCATATTTGTTTTACCCTGTGGAGTATAAGGTATCATCAACAAGAACTCTTCCATTTTGCTATCTGGAAGCCGCATAATTAAATATGTGGATTCAACGCTTTCTGCATTTGTATTTCCTTCTGTATTATAAATCTGAGTAGCTATATCCCAAATATCACTCTTATTGTAAAGCTCTCTTGCTTCTTTAATGTGATACTTTCTGTAAATAGCTGACTGTATGTCAAACAATGTTTGAGGATATCTTATATGTGCTCTCAGAGATTCCGGCATTTCATCCAAGGGCTTAAATACGGTTTTAAATATATTTGCATAGGTTTTAATGATTGGATCTGTATTATCGGCTATATAGTAAGTGGTAGTGCCATTATAGGCATCAATAACCACTTTAACAGAATTTCTTATATAATTTACATTAGATCTTTCATCTACTGGCTCAGAGTATGGATACCTGCTGCTTACTGTGTAGGCATCTATTATCCAATATAACTTGCCATCTGCTGCCACGATATATGGGTCCTCATCATAAATAAGGAAGGGGGCTACTTTTTGTACCCTTGCTTTAATTTCACGATTAATTAATACTTTGCTATTGGCATTTATATCTTGTGAAAGCAGGAAGTTTAGCTTTCCTTCCCTTACAGCAAACATTATTCTATTTAATAAATTTAATTTGATACCTCCAGTGCCTTCATAAGAGGTCTCAACGTTTGTGTTGCTAGCAGGATAATCAAACTCTTTTTCTCTGGTATTTACTATTACGAAGTCCTTGGTAAGCTCTCCATAGTATATTTCCGGTCTTTCAACCTTTATATCTACATCTGATACAACCGGCAAATCTTTTATAAATAATCTTGGTTGTCCTGATGGTGTAACCTCATTTACAGGAGACATTGCTATACCATAGCCATGAGTAAACTTCAAGTATTTGTTGATCCAAGAAGAACCTTGATTTTGTGATGGAATATTAGAGGTCAACAGCTCTCTTGGTGCTATAAATACCTGTCTGTACACTCCATTTATCATATATCTGTCAATATCTAAATCATTAAATTGATAATAGTTCTTTAGCCCCTGTATTTGATTGTATATATCTAAAGCCAATCTGTAGTCATTCACAGGTATATTGTCTACTGTTACTCTATTTTCCTCTATATCCTGTGCCGTAAGATTTTGCTTATATGCAAAGGGCTTAACCTCAACTTTATCCAGTCCGTAAGCATAATTAGTGTAGTTGATGTTATTCTGTAGATATTGCTCTTGCTTAGCAAGCTCATTAGGTGCAACTACAACACTTTGAACTCCCGTAGCTACTAAACCGGATGCAACGATTGCCACAATCAGTAAAATGGGTCCAAATGCTGCCAGTTTAAGTTTTTTTCTACCCCATGATACCAGCATAAGCACTGCTGTCAAAAGAGATATAGCTATATATGCATAATAAAAAGGTAAGGTAACATTTATATCTGTATAGCTTGCTCCATAAGCAATTCCTTTACTGGAATACAGAAGTTCAAACATTCTTATATAGAAGCCGAAAGCCAAAATTAAAAAGAATAGTCCTCCCAACAAAGTAAGCTGTCTGGATGCTGCCGATAAAATATTTTTATAAATATTCTCAGGCTTATACATTGTTGTTATATTGTCCTGATTCACATGTCCCGGTACTTCTGCCGCGAGAAAGGTTATTGAGTTATATAGTATGTTTATTACAAACAGTATAAATACCAATCCCAATGAGAATGAGTATAAGTTGCCTAAAAAAGGCAGTTCAAAAATATAAAAAGATATATCCTTATTAAAAATCGGGTCGGTAAGGTTAAAGGGTGTTTTGTTTATATAAATCAAGAAATTATACCAAATCTCTGAAACAAAAACCAAAGAGAATACGAAGGCCACTGCAGCTGATATCGCCGCAAACAGCAGATTCTTTGTTCTCCGTGCTTTTGCAGATATCCCAATCCCGCTTTTCTTTTCAGAATGAGCATTAATCATCTTCAAATAAGTAAATAGTAAACCAAGTATAATTAGAAATGCCGGTACAAAAAACTGTACTTGTGTAACCAGCTTTTTAAAGAATATTTCTTTGAAATTTAATTCAGTAAACCATTGATAGTCAACTAGATAATTTATAATACTGGTAAAAAACACAACAACAAGCAGTAAAACAACCGCCAGAATAATCATGCCTTTGTTGCGAAGACTCAACGCTTTATTCAAATTTATCCCTCCATTAATTGCTAATTCGTTATTCTTAAATTATACATCTATACGCCAAAATATTCAAATTGTCTGAAATATTAGGATTCCCGTTGCACCTCACAAAAAAGGCAGGTTTTTACCTGCCACAATATGTATTTCTTAATCGCTTATCAGCTATTATTGAAAAACATCACATAAGGTTTTGATAAAG
>MGOS01000108.1:5278-10241 GCA_001797185.1 Clostridiales bacterium GWB2_37_7 | reverse complement strand
GCTCCAGCTCACATAGTTAGCACTCCATTTACCGGAAATATCAGAATTCCACGCGATTGTCTTGCCTAACCCATACTGCCAAACAGTCAATATAGGGTCTTCTTGGTCACTAGCCAAGAGCACTCGAGCTGTACCTTTAGGGGTAGCAGCTACATAGCCTAGCAATGAGGGCAAGCCTTGTGGCGCAGCATCAGCAATTATATTGTGCTGATTAGTAATAACAGGCGTAAACTCTCTGTTGTTGAGATAAGCCCTGGCTGCCATAAAGGTTTCCTTGGCAAATATTCTCGGTATATTGTCACCCGCATCAGTATAATAGAATCTTCCGTTGGCACCCTTCGCTATGTTTTCCAGCAGGGTGACGTCTGCACCTTCCCCAACTGCCACCGTGGAGGCAGTTATGTTTTCCTTCTTCATTTTTTCCACCAGCTCTTCATAGCCGGTTCTTTCTGCCTGGCCGTCTGTCAACAGTATAATATGCTTGATTTTTGCATCAAGCTTGCTGATTTTCTCGTAGCCTTCCTCCAAAGCAGGGATGATACTGGTGCCCCCTCCTGGTCTGATCGTACCTATGTCGTTTTCTATAGCTTCTGCATTGCTGGCCTTTTGAGGTTCAACAACCCAATAAACAGTATCATCAAAAGCAATCACCCCTATGGTATCCTTCTCTCTCAAAGAATCCAAGGTGCGGACCGCTGCCTCCTTAGCGATGTCTAAATTGGTGATGCCTCCGCGGCCTTCTGTCATACTGCCTGATTTATCTATAATCAGGAGTATAGCCATATCCGGTATTTCTTTTTTTCCCTTCAGCTCCATATTCACAGGAAGCACCTTTTCAAGAGGAGTCTTGTAGTAACCGCCCAAGGCAAAGGAATTCTCTCCACCGGTTGCAATCATGCCGCCTCCGAGGTCTCTGACATAGCTCTCTATAGAATTCAGAAAGCCCTCGTTAAGGTTTTCTGAAGAGACATTGCTGAGTATGACTGATTTATATTTTGACAGCTCCTCCAGGGTACTGGGGGCATAAAAGGCATCTGACTTATCATATGCAATATTTGAAGCCTGCAGCAGCTTTTCTATTTCTGCTGCTTCCCCTTCTGTATCCTCTAAAATAAGCACCCTTGGCTGATCAAGCACATTGGTAAAAGTAGATGCCTCATTATTTCTTGTATCAATATCTATATCCGGCTCCAGTACGGCACGATAGCTTTTGAAGCCTCCTATTTCTGCCGTATCTCTAAATACGAATTTATTGCTGCCTTTTTGCAGCTCAACTCTTTGCTCTGCTACCTTTGTTCTGCCGCTTATCAATGTAAGCTTGGCACCCGTTTTTACTTTGCTGTTTATGTTAACAACAATGTTGAACTGCTCTCCAATTCTCAAACGCTGCGGAACAGTTATATTTTCTATAGCAGCTTCCTTTTCTATGTTTCTATCAAGCTTGAGAATCTTAAGCTCAATATTCTGCTCCAGCAGAGTGGATGCCAATCTGGCACTGTTGCCTGCATTCTCCTCTGCATCTGTCAAAAGTACAATTCTCTTTTTGCTGTTTTGGGGCATTAGAGAAACTGCTGTATTTAGTGCTTCCTCCACATTTGTATATATGCCGCTTGGCTCGCTTTCGATCTTATTAAAAACAGCTTCCTTTGCAACAAAACTTTCTATCAAAGCATTGTCTCCAAAGGAAAGCACGCCTATTTGGTCCTTTGAGCTTTTTGCATTGATTGCTTCTCTGACAAAACCTTCAATATATTCACGTTCACCCCTCAAGCTGTCAGAAGCGTCCATTACAAACAAAGTAGTCGTAGTATCGACACTCCACTTGAGGTTAACACCTGACAAGGCCAATATCATAAGTATAAGGAACAGGGTCCTGCTTATAATTATCAGCTGTTTTCTTAGTTTGTACATATTGCCCAGTTTTTTAGAAGTATACCAGACGAACAGCAAAACTGAGGGTATAAACAAAAGCATATACAACTTTTGAAAATTAATAACCACGTATATACACCACCCATTCTACAGCAGCAATCAGCAGTACAAGTACAATAAGCCACATTGCTATTCTTCTGCCTGTTATAAAAGCTTTGCCATCTTCTAATTCAGTATTTTGTGAGAACTGCTGCGAATTGGTATTTGATTCTGTGTCAGAGGGGAAATTCACTGCAAAAAGTGACTGTTGCGCTCCATCCTCAAGCTTTTGCACCAGCTTGTATATCCCTGTCTCCGCTGTATCTTCAAAGGGAAGTATAGGATATTTCAGTTCAACATCATAACGCTTGTTCACTGAACTTTCTATTAAGGCTGAGCTGACATCGGGCAAAGGATTTATTGCTACAGCCTCACCACTCTTATATACAGACTTTTCTCCTGATGCAATATTTATCAAATAGCCTGCAATATTATTCATGAATATAGGATATTCAGGTGTCAGTACAAAATCACTATTATGCAAATCAAAGGCAATAACTGCTGTTTTGCGTTCTCTATACTGACCCACAAATGCTGCTGCACTTCCATCTATCTCCAGCAGCTCATCTGCATAATAAGGAAGCTCTATGTTTTTCAGCTTTGATACTGCAAAGCTGGTGTTTTCTATGTATTTAGTCAAAGCATGCTGCATTGCGCTTACAGTGCCGCCCTCTATTTCTCCTTTGACCCCTGCCAATTCACTGTCCGAAGGAGGATTTATCAACATTATGCTGCCTTTTTTTGGAAAGCTGTCGGGCAAGGTCCCGTCGTATATATACAAATCATATTCTCCTTGAATCTCGTCACCGGGGTTGGATTTATAAAGCTCTACATTATCTATAATTGAAAATACCTTTTCAATAAAGAGATTGCTTTTTGAAACCAGCAGTACTTTTTGAAGCTGCGATGTCTTAACTACGTCAAATACCATATTGTCATTTATCAAGCCATCCTCTTCATTCAATTCAGCATAAATATAGCTGATATTTTCACCCGTTACTTCAGTCAAAATGCTTTTAGTTTCTCCTGCTTTTAGTTCTATATTTATTATATCCAACACATTCTCATTACCATAGAAAGTAACTTCCCTAGTTAAATCAGTACTTCCATAGTTTGTTGCACGAAGCAGCAACTGCAGCTTGCTATTCTTAACAGTATGAGTAAGTATATCCAAGCTGACATTATCCACGGACTTTGCTACACTTACAACCTCACCGTTTAGCCCATCTAGATTCACTCCACTGTCTGTATAGAAAACTGCATAATACGTTAAAGCTTGCTTGCTGATAGCCTTAGCCATGGATACCGCATCATTTATATTGCCGCTGAAATTAGTGTTCTTGATAGACTTAATCTTTCTCAAAGCTTCCAGCTTATCCACGGTATTGTTTAACTCAACCTTCGGATTTTTACCAGCCGAAATCAACGTTATCTGCGTGCCTGTGGCAGTATTTTTTACTAAGGTCTCTGCTAAATCCTTAGCTTTTTCCAGTCTTGTAGCTTGGTCATATGCAGTGTTCATACTGCCGGAATTGTCTATGACTACTATCAAACTGGCATAATCAGACCCTCTAAGGTTTACATAGGGGTCTGCCAATGCAAATACAAGCAAGAAAGCAGCTAATAGCTGAAGCAGCAAAAGCAAGTTTTTCTTTAGCTTTTGCCAGGGAGTATTTACCTCAATATCCTTCAGTACTTGCTGCCAAAGGAATACACTGGATATTTCCCGTTCTTCAAACTTCTGCTTCAAAATATACATCATTATTATGATGGGTATCGACCCCAAAAACCATAATGCCCAAGGTGCAAATAGCTTCATATTATCATCCTTTTTAGTTAAATTGTTCTTGCCTACAACAGCCTATACCTCTTATCTAATTACTCCGGCTCCTGTAAACTGTTCAAATATGATCTTTTCTATGGAGTCAGCAGAAGATACCTGTATGTAGGATACCCCCATTTTGCAGCAGAACTCTTTGATATTGTTGTTAAATTCATTCAGTTTAATATGATACTGCTTTAAAAGTGCCGGTGTAACAGCCACATCCATCACCTTGCCTGTCTCGGAGTCCACCAGTCGCACTTGTCCCTCCAGTTCAGGGTTCAATTCCTCCGGTGATAACACATGAATTAAAAATACATCCTGCTTCTTATACAGTAAATATTTAATAGCCTCTTCAATACCATTGGGAGAAAAGAAATCAGATATTATAACTGACATGCCTCTGCTTTTGACATCCTTCTTCTTGATAGCTGCATTGATGTCAGTTTCACCCGAGAAACTTATACCCTCCAAAAAAGCGATGCAGCTATCAAACATACTTCTTCCTGTGACAGCAGTGGACTGCTTAAAAAAATCTTTGCTCAGACTGTTTATACACACTCTATCCAAGTTGTTTAAAGCCAAAAATGCCAGAACTCCTGCCAGCTTCAAAGACACCTCGGATTTCTTGGGATTACCGAAATCCATGGACTTGCTGGAATCAACAAAAACATTGATCATAGCCTCTTGCTCCTCCATAAAAAGCTTGACAAACAGCTTGTCGAACCGCCCATAAGCATTCCAGTCTATACGCCTAAAGTCATCCCCTGTAGTATATTCTCTAAAATCAGAGAATTCTACCGAGCTGCCTTTGCTGCGGGATTTTCTATTGCCGCCCCCTCCTTCAGACATAAGCACTCTGACGTTAATTGCTATAGTGTCAAGTTTTTTTAGGAATTCTGTATCAAAAATCCTTCCACTCATATACCCACCCGCTACTTTATTTTTACAACTTCAAGCAATTCAGTTATCAAAGCATCTGTTGTTATGCCGTCAGCTACTGCGTCAAAGTTCAAGAAGAATCTATGTCTCAGTGCCGGATATGCTACGTACTTTATATCCTCGAAGGATACATTATATCTGCCTTCCATCAGCGCTCTAGCCCTAGAGGTTCTGATTATAGCTTGAGCAGCTCTCGGACTGCCTCCAAATCTAATATACTTCTTGGAG
>MGOS01000108.1:1003-5240 GCA_001797185.1 Clostridiales bacterium GWB2_37_7 | reverse complement strand
CTCATTTATTATTTTTCTCATTTCTAATATCTGTTCGCCATCTACAACTTTATGTAGCTCAATATTGGCATTTGTAGTGGTAATATCTATGATTTCCCTAAGCTCCTCAAAGCTTGGAAACTGTACATTCAACTTAAATAGGAATCTATCCATTTGTGCTTCCGGCAATGGATAGGTCCCTTCCATCTCTATCGGATTCTGGGTAGCCAATACCAAAAAAGGTTGTGCTAAGCTGTAAGTTGACTTGCCTACTGTTACAGTTTGCTCCTGCATGGCCTCTAGCAAGGCAGATTGAGTCTTGGGTGTAGCTCTATTTATTTCATCTGCTAATACTAGATTTGCGAATATGGGTCCCTTTTGAAACTCAAAGCTTGTTTCTCCTCCGTGCCCCTTAGCGATTATATTTGTACCCACTACATCGGCAGGCATCAAGTCAGGTGTAAACTGTATTCTAGAAAAGCTTAAGTTCATAACTTTGGATAGAGTCTTAATCAGCTGTGTTTTGCCAAGTCCCGGTACTCCCTCCAACAGCACGTTGCCTCCAGCCAATACAGAAAGAAGCACCTGCCTTACTATATCCTTCTGCCCAATAATGGCTTTACCAACCTCGTTTTCTATATTTACTATAGTATCTACCAAGCCCTGTATTTGCTTTTCGTTAATTTCCATAGTTATCCTCCAATATAATAAGTTTTATTCCTCTAAAGAACTGAAATAATCCTTAATCAAATCCTTCATACCTGCCGGTATGTCGTTGGAATTAATGCTGTCAAGAGCCTGCTGCCTGTATTCTCCAAACACTTGATCATATGACACCGAGCTGCCTCTGACAGTCTGTGACTTATCAGTGGTTATCTGGTCTGTACTGCCGCTGTTATTTTTCTGACCGGCCAGATTGGACTGTTCCCCATCTCCACCTAAGGTTTTGGAA
Source organism: Clostridiales bacterium GWB2_37_7 (assembly GCA_001797185.1). Lineage (GTDB taxonomy): Bacteria > Bacillota > Clostridia > Lutisporales > Lutisporaceae > GWB2-37-7. Next base: position 4,309 of record MGOS01000108.1, on the reverse strand, counting down.
GTAAATATCTTTTCGTACTCTCCAATTTTCTTGGTAGAGCCGTCCTTTTTCTGAATGCCGCTGCCTGGTGTTAGAGGGTTAGGATTCTCTTGTCCCATGTCTGTGCCACTGCCAGAACCGCCACCTTGACCTTGACCTTGACCTTGACCCTGTCCTTGGCCTGGTATTTTACCACTTCCCTGTCCACCGGTCTGCTGACCACCGCCATCTTTGCTGCCGTTTCCAGGTGTTCCTTGTCCATTTTGATTTCCTTGGTTTTCACCCTGTTGTCCTTGCTCACCTTGCTGCATTTCTCCCAACTGCTTGGATAGCTCCTGCATGGCCTTTTTAAAATTCGCATCGGACATCATATCAGATATACTATCGGCAAGCTGATCTAAGGATTCTGACACATCACCCATTTCCCCACTGGCTAGCTTCTGTGCAAGTTCACCTAATGCCTGCTTGAGTTCAGAATTGTTCTTTATCTGGTTTGCAAGCTCTGAGATATTCTTAGATAGCTGCTTTAACTGCTCTTTATCCATTTTTTTAAGCTGCTCTGCAACCTTTTTCAGGTTATCCTTAAGTTCCTTTTCATTGCTATTTTTTATCATATCAGCCAGCTGCTTAGTAGCTTGATTTTGTGCCAAGGTACTCATAAGCTTTTCAAGGTTTTCCTTACTATCTGTATATTTATCACTTAGATACTCCAGCTTTTTTTGTGTTTTTTGCAAGGCTTTATCAATATCCTTTTTACTTTGAGCTGCCTTTAGCTCCTTTTTTAACTCTTGCAGCTTCGCTTCCGCTTCCTTTTTTTGTTCCTCCGTTAGCTTTACATTCTTGGTGATTTTCTTTTCTACTTCAACAACTTTCTTCTGTTGCTTGACAATTTCCTGCTTCAAATGATTCAGTTCTTTTGCCTTTTCAGCCATAGGGTTCGGTATAAAAGCAGATACAGCCAGCGCTGCTATCAATATAGCGCATAAAGCTAAGTACTTTCTATTTGGTCTAATGGGCAAGGATTTTTTTAGGTTTATTGCTTTTAAATGCTTCAGAGCATCCTGCTTCTCCAAAATAGCAAAGGTATTTTCTTTCCCTATTAATTCCACCGCAGTCAAGGTTCTTTCCTGCAAGCCCATGCTGTCTACCCTTAGGGCAACTTGTCTATTGCCCGGCGTTTTAAAAGCCCCGTATATTACCGCCACTAGAGCAGCTGCCAAAACACCCAGGGCGGCTTTGTTGTAAACAGCATAAATAGGGATAATCCTAGACAGAAAGGCTGCCACTAGGGAGCCTCCCAATGCTGCAGCTGCTGCTGTGATTGCATAGTTTAATATTAAATTGCTGTGAATTCTGTCTCTGATCTTTCTAAATAAGTGAAGAAGCTCTTTGTCCAGCTTGCTCATTTTAATCACTTCCATTTTTATTATTAATCGGGATGACACATAGGTCAGACCCTACTTTTTTTTAAGGAAAGAAAATATGCTTCTTCTTACAGGGTTTATTTTAATAGATGCTAAAAATAGCATAACAACACTTATTCCAATATTTACATAAATATTTATCAACCATGGTGCAGGTCCCTTGTAGGTATAGGGGTTTATCGTATATAAGCCGGGTATCATATTCATAATACTGCCATATTGCCCTCCAAACTGTGATGTAAGCAGTGAACTGAAACCCGCCAAAGGGTTTAAATATAATAAGGGTAAATAGCTTTGATAATCAAAGTTATAGAATATCCGAATGTAAAATACCGCTATTAACAAAGTGCCAAAACTCATAAATATGCCCAAAGCATAGGTCAGTACGGTTGCTGCTATTGTTCTTTTTACATAAGTAGAGAAAAATATGCCTATGCTGCCTGCCATTATAGCAGTTACTATATAGAAGCCAAACAATTGAGCAATCTCAAGGGCTGATATTCCTCCATACAAAAACACGATTGAAAACATCGGAATCGATGCAATAATAAGTATTAGTATATGACTCATGGAAGCCAATAGCTTGCCAATCACAATCGCGCTCGGTGCTAGATTGGTACAAAGCAAGAGATCTAAGGTCTGCCTTTCTCTTTCTCCTGCAATTGCTCCCGATGTCAAAGCTGGTGCGATGAACAGTATAAGTATGAATTGAATGACAGCAATGCCGGTGTAGGCCCCTATGGAAAGCTGTGGATTTATAGTGCTGGCATACATATCATTCGAATTTGCAAGGGTTATAAAAAGAGCAACTGCTGCCAATATAAAAAGATATCCTCCTATTATTGCAACGGCCTTCCAGTTTCTCATCTTCACCTTTAATTCTTTGAGAAGTACAGGATTAATCATCATTTTTCCTCTCCTCCCTTTGTCACCTTCATAAATACATCCTCCAGGTTGCCTTCTAACTGTGCGAAGGTTGCAACAGGAATAGCCCTTGTGACTAAAGAACTTAGTACTCTGCTCATGTCATCATCTCCACCATCAAAGCCAGCTTGAATTAAATTTTCCCCCGTTGTAATTTTATCGATGAAAGGGAATTCCTTCAATATCATTACTGTTTCTTCCAGCTTGCCATTTACTTTAATTTGTATCAGCTTCTTGCTATATACCTGCTGCATTATTTCTGAAACAGTGCCGCTTATTACCATTTTGCCATTGTCTATAATACCTATACTGGTACACATTTCTGCCAGCTCAGAAAGTATATGTGAGCTTATTAAGATTGTTTTACCCATATCCTTAAGATTTCTAAGTATCGCCTTCATTTCAACTCTAGCTCTTGGGTCCAAGCCCGATGCCGGTTCATCCAGTATCAAAATCTTAGGGTTGTGTATCAGGCTGCGCGCCAAGCATAACCTTTGTTTCATGCCTCTTGATAAATTATCGACATAGGAATCCTTCTTACGGCTTAAATCAACGAGCTCCAATAAGTCAGCAATAATCTTTCTCTTATTTTCTTCCTTAATTTTGTATACTGAAGCATAAAAATCCAGATACTCATCCACCTTTAAATCATCATATACGCCAAAGAAATCAGGCATATAGCCAATCTTTTCTTTGATTTTCTTATTTTGACGCAGGGCATCTACTCCATCAACGTATACTTCCCCTGAGGTTGCTGTAAGTAGGCCGCATATGATCTTCATAGTCGTTGATTTGCCGGCACCGTTTGGACCTACAAACCCAAATATTTCACCTTCCGGAATGCTTAGGTTAAGATCACTTACAGCATAAGTTTTCCCATATCTCTTATGCAAGTTTTTGATTTCCAGCATTACTTTACACTTCCTTCCACAGTGATTTGAGGAAGTTGTACATTTCCTTCATCCATTTCATATTTCAG
>MGOS01000108.1:0-972 GCA_001797185.1 Clostridiales bacterium GWB2_37_7 | reverse complement strand
ATAAGATCCTTTTCAAGTCCTGCTATGAGCGCCTGTTTCCTGCGACTTATAATAATCTCTTTAATTCTTGGAAGATAGTACTCAAATGGCGGGTTACCGTTTGGGGCTATCCTCTGAGGAAAATAGGCAAAATAGCTGTAAAGAGAGTCCTGAGCTTCTATATGTGAAGCTGATTTCAGCATCTCTTCGCACCTGTATAAATCTAAAGGCAATTCTCTTGCCACAAATGAGAGATCAACCCATTTATTGTCAAAATTGTTGTATCTCTCTGCTGAATTGTAGCTTATTCTCTCCAGTTCGTCAATATCTTCAAGTGCATCAGATCTGTACATACTCTTTAGTCTGGACAGATTGGGAGAAGAAGAAGATACCTTAATAACCCTTGCTTTTACAACAGAGTTGTTTACTGTTATAGTTTCTGAATTCTCCTGATAGTATGCTCTTGCCTCCTGATCGGAAACCAGGGTGTCAAGACGTTTTTCAATATATTGCTTTTCGTATCTGTAAACCAGAAGAGAGGTCCTGTAATCCCGCAGTTCCCCCTCAACATCCTTGTCAGTTTTTGAGAGTTCTGCCTCTGCCTTTGACAATAAGAGATATTTGAGAGCCCATGAATTAATATACTGACGTACCATCATTATGCTGTCGCTGTATGAAGTCCCGTGGGGAATAAGGTTTTTGATATCCTCTTTGTAAAGATAGTGCTCACCAACGTGGGCAACAACTTCGTCGCCAGAACGGAACTCCAGCAAATTGCAGGAGCTTACTGTCAGAAGAAGTGCAATGGCCGCGAATAATCTCATCTATCTTGTGTAGTTTGGCGATTCTCTTGTTATAGTTACATCGTGAGGATGGTTTTCAATAACACCGGCCGCTGTAATTCGTACAAACTGAGCATTGCGAAGTTCTTCGATGTTTTTTGCCCCGCAATATCCCATTCCGGCACGAAGACCTCCAACAAGCTGATATACA
>MGOS01000107.1:32448-37180 GCA_001797185.1 Clostridiales bacterium GWB2_37_7 | reverse complement strand
AAGCAGAAGCGGATCGTTACAAGGAAATTCAAAATGCCATGGCCATAGCAGAAGCCATTAAGCTAAAGGGTAACGCGATGGCTGAAGCCAAGAGGGCAGAAGGTATGGCAGAGGTTGAAATTATCAGAGAAAAGGGTAAAGCAGAAGCAGAGGCTATGATGAAAAAGGCGGAGGCATATAAACAGTACAATGACGCAGCTGTAAGCCAAATGATAATCGAGAAGCTGCCGGAGCTTGCAAAGGCTATAGCAGAGCCATTATCCAAGACAGAAAAGATCGTTATTGTTGACAATGGCAGTGGAGAAGGAAAGGGTGCAGCGAAGGTTTCCGGCTATGTAACAGATATACTTTCTACACTTCCAGAGACAGTAAATGCACTGACCGGTGTAAATTTGATGGATATATTAAGCGGAAATCATAAGCCTGCTGAGGCAGCAAAAGAAGCGGTAAAGACAACAGAAATCAAATAATTTCAATAATACCCTATTGAGGCAATTCTCAATAGGGTATTTGCATATTTTGGACAATTATTCTCTAGCGAAAAAACTAGAAACTTGTAGAAAATGGAATTTTATGATAAACTATTAACATGTTTACATAGAAGCTTTAAGCTTTGAAAGGGTATAAAATATTTTATACGATGGTAATTAAATGGCAAGAATAATGATCGTCGATGACACTCTCTTTATGAGAACGCTTATAAAGTCGATATTAAAAACAGCAGGTCATATAGTCGTAGCAGAAGCCAAGGATGGCGAAGAAGCCTGTAGAAAATATATGATGTTTAAGCCTGACTTAGTTACAATGGATATCACCATGCAAGGTATGAATGGACTGGATGCAGTCAAATGTATTACTGATCATGATAAAAACGCAAGAATAATTATGATCAGTGCCATGTCTCAAAAGAACATGGTCATAAAAGCCCTTAAAAATGGTGCGAAGCATTTCGTTATTAAGCCAATTACTGTGGAAAAGCTAATAGCGGTCATCAATGAGGTTATGGGTAAACAAGCTGAAACGTCTATAGCCATAGAGGATTTCAAAGAAATCAAGAATTCAATAGAAGAAATGAAAAGAGCCATTAGTGAATTTGATGCAGCAGAAAAATTATAATAGATAAGAGTAGGACGCAAAATGAAGAATGTAAAGAAAATATTTTATTATATGCAGAGAATATTGTTGGTATTATTGATTATAGCGGTTTCAAATGTATTTGTGGATGTTTGGTTCACAAAGCTTGAGAAGGTTAAAATTTATTCAAATAAGGTTGCAGCAGGCAAAAGCATAAAGATATTGCAGATTAGTGATGTACATAACAAAAAAAGCATGAATAGCAATCGGCAGCTGCTGCAGCTGTTGAATAGAGCACAACCGGACATTGTGGTAATAACCGGGGATTTGATTGATGACAATACAAAGAACCTAAAGAATGCATATGCTCTGGTTGAGGGGATAGCAGCCATAAACCCAAGAATATATTTTGTAACAGGCAATCACGAGTGGCGAGGTGGTCTGGCTGAAGAGCTTATAAAAGGTTTGAAAGCAAGAGGTGTTGTGGTGTTGGACAATCAAAATGAGATTGTTGATATAAAAGACACAAGCTTTCGCCTAAGTGGTGTAGCGGATTGGACCTCCGGAAAAATGGATTTGAGCAGATCATTAATGGGCTTAGATGAAAAGGTTTATACTGTAATGCTTGCCCATGATCCCTGGATTATTTACGATTACAAAGACTTTGTTCCGGATTTGACTTTAAGCGGTCACACACATGGCGGTCAGGTAAGGCTTCCTTTTGTGGGAGCTATAGTAGCACCGGGACAAAAGCTATTTCCGGAGCTGGATAAGGGTATTTATAAATTGAAGTATAATAAATTTTTATATATTGACAGCGGAGTAGGAACCAGTGTATTTCCCATTCGTTTTTTAAATAGAAGTCAAGTGACCTTGATAACGATAGAATAATATATCAACACCTCCAAAAATTACATGAGTAATATTATGAAAACTACTCAAAATATTACTGAGACCTGAAACTACATACAACATATTTAGGAGGTGAAAGACATGGCAGTAAAAGAGTCAAGAGCAGGATTAAATAAGTTTAAAATGGAAGTTTCAAATGCACTTGGAGTTAATCTTAAAGAAGGCTATAATGGTGATATTACAGCAAGAGATGCAGGCAGAGTAGGCGGCGAAATGGTTAAAAGAATGGTAGACGCTTATGAAGAAGGACTTAAAAAGTGGTAACAGATACGATAAATAAAGTAACAAAAAATCCCTTTGCATAATGCAAAGGGATTTTTTCTGCCCCAGCCCCTTTATGCTATAATATACATAAGAACGCAATGGGTGGTGTATTTATATGAGCTTGCGCATAATTTATGGCAGGGCGGGAAGCGGCAAAAGCAGTTTTTGCCTGGAGGATATAAAACAAAAACTAGACAATGGGGGCACAGGACCCTTTATTATAATAGTACCGGAGCAGTTCTCGCTGCAGGCAGAGCAGCGCTTGGTAAGAGCACTGGGAGCCAGCGGTATAAATGGTGTAGAGGTACTGAGCTTTAGGAGACTTGCTTATCGTGTTTTTTCTTCGACTGGGGGCGTCGTTCACAGTCATATCAACTCAGCAGGCAAATCAATGCTTTTGTACAGAGCAGTCGATAAGCACAGGGACAAACTCAGGGTATATGCACGTACGGCAGATCGCAAGGGCTTTATAAATACATTAAACAGAACCATAAGCGAACTAAAAAGATACATATTGACTCCTGATATGCTATATCAAGCTGCTGAAGAGCATAAAGCGACAAATCCTATGTTGGCAGACAAGCTTCAAGATATAGCTATGATCTATGAGGAGTTTGAGGGACTGCTGCACAGTAGTTACATAGATACTGACGATGATTTGACGATGCTGTGCAATAAGCTGGAGAATTGCAACTTATTTGATCATGCAGCGTTTTATATAGACGAGTTTTCCGGTTTTACTCCCCAGGAATATTCAGTAATAGAGAAGCTTCTGAAAAAATCTCGAGGCATAAATATTACCCTGTGCACGGACTGTTTGGTGGATTATACGGATATAGATGATATACATGTATTCAGTCCCACTCAGTATGCTGCAGCAAGGCTGCTGAAGCTGGCGCAGGATAACCACTTACATATAGAAAGACCTATTGGTTTAAATAATAAGAAGCATAACATAGAGCTTTTACATTTGGAGCAAAACCTTTATTGCTATGGCTATAGACCTCATAAGTCAGAGACAAATCATTTGAGCATATTTATGGCTTCAAATATTTACTCGGAAATAGAAAGCACTGCCAGGGAAATTTTAAAGCTGTGCAGGGATGAAAATTTAAGCTTTAGTGATATTTCTGTTGTTACGGGCAATTTACAGGGCTATCAGAAGCTGATACAAGCTATATTTTCTGAATATGGCATTCCTTGCTTTATTGACAGCAAAAGAGATGTAGCATCTCACCCCTTGGCACAGCTATTGGTAAGCGCCTTGAGGATTTATACAGAAAACTGGAGCTATGAGTCGGTGTTCAGATATCTCAAAACCGGTCTTACAGGGATAGATAAAAAGGACGTTGATTTAATAGAGAATTATGTAATGGCTAGTGGCATAAGAGGGAATCGTTGGGCGAAGGCGGAGGAATGGCGATATATTCCAAACTTTGATGGAGGAGAACCCACGGTATATCAAATTGCAACACTGCAAAGGGTAAATGAAATACGCCAGGCAATAACAGCACCTCTGCTTACCTTGCAGGACAGGCTCAAAGCGAGAAAAAGTACAGTAGAGCAATGTACTGCTTTGTATGAATATCTTTCTGAAATACAAGCGCCGAAGCGTATAGAGCAGCTGATAGAAAAGTTCAAGGAAGAAAAACAATTAAACCTAGCCAACGAATATGGACAAATATGGAATATCATCATGGAGGTTTTGGATCAAATTGTTGAGGTCATGCGAGAGGAAGCCTTAAATATAGAGAAGCTGACAGAGGTTATTTCTGCCGGTTTTGAAGAGTATAAAATAGGGCTTATTCCTCCTGCATTGGAGCAAGTGGTAGTGGGCAGCATAGAACGTACCAAAAGCCATAATGTCAAGGCTCTGTTTGTAATAGGAGCCAATGAAGGGGTGTTTCCACCAACCATAAAGGATGACGGAATGTTGACGGACAGCGATAGAATAATTCTTGCAGAGCATGGCATGGAGCTGGCAAAGGATACCACCAGCAGGGTATATGAGCAGCAGTTTATGGTATATACCACACTGACCACGCCCTCTGACTATCTGAGAATCAGCTATTCTATAGCGGATATAGATGGAGGCAGTCAAAGACCCTCCATGGTGCTATCCAGGCTGCACAGACTTTTCCCTATGCTGGCCTCCTACAATGATATAGAGCTGCATAAGGAAAATCAGCTGGACCTTATATCCTCGGCAGCCCCTACCTTTAATCAGCTTATAACAAGCATGAGACAGCATTTGGAGGGTACTGAAATAAACGAGATTTGGAAGGATGCCTATAGCTGGTTTGCTCACCAGCAGCAGTGGCAGGATAAGTGCCGCAGTACATTATCTGCTTTTAACTACAGCAACAATGTAGAGAATATAAGGCGGGAGAGAGTGCGTAAGCTGTATGGCAGCAGCATATATTCCAGCATTTCACGCTTTGAGAAATATGCCAGCTGTCCCTTTGCATACTACGTGCAATAC
>MGOS01000107.1:29474-32403 GCA_001797185.1 Clostridiales bacterium GWB2_37_7 | reverse complement strand
GTCAGGGCATGAGCTGGCGAAAGCTGGAGAAGGAATGGTGCCTTCAAACCGTGGCACAGCTTGTAGAAGAATTGCTGGCAGAGCTGCCGGGCAATGCGCTCAACAGCTCCAAGAGATATAAATATATAGCAGAGAGATTAAAAAAGGTAGCTGGCAGATCTGTGTGGGTCATTGCACAGCATATTGGCAGAAGCAAGTTTGAGCCATTGGGTCATGAACTGGGCTTTGGAGCCAATGATAAGCTGCCGCCTATTACAATAGAGCTAAAATCCGGTGAAAAAATCATTCTAAACGGAAGAATTGACCGGATAGATACCATGAAGACAGGTGAGGGCACCTATGTGCGTATTATAGACTACAAGTCAGGCAGCAAAAAGTTTAAGCTGTCTGATGTTTACCATGGTCTTCAGATACAGCTTATCACATACCTGGATGCACTATGGGAAAAGGGTGTTGGAGATATCGAGGGTCCTGTAATACCTGCCGGCATGCTGTATTTTAAGCTGGATGACCCTATGATTAGAGGCAGCAGGGAATCAGACACAGAGAAAATAGAGAAAGAAATTATGAAGCAGCTTAAAATGAAGGGCCTTGTGCTGTCCAATGTTGAGCTGATCAAAAACATGGATGAGTTAATTGATGGAGATTCTGATATTATCCCTGCAAGAATAAACAAGGATCAGACCCTGGGAAGATCTTCTGCTGCCAGCCTTGAGCAATTCGAACAGCTGCGACGTCATGTAAAATCTATACTCACCAAACTGGGAGAGGAAATCATTGATGGCAGCATAAGCATAACCCCCTACAAGAAAAACAAAGCCATTCCCTGCAGCTATTGCAATTACATGTCAATATGCCAATTCGATACAAGGTTGAAGGGCAACAAATATAGAAGCCTGCAGGACAAAAAAGACAATGAGGTATGGGAAATGCTAGGAGCTGATAGCGGACAAGGCGGTGATAAATAATGAGCCAAGGCAAATGGACAACAGAACAATATAGTGCAATAACAGCAGGCACAAGTAATTTACTTGTTGCAGCAGCTGCCGGAGCAGGCAAAACTGCCGTATTGGTAGAGAGAATTTCCCGTAAGGTAACGGACAGCAGCAATCCTGTTGATATAGACAAGCTGCTGGTAGTAACCTTTACAAAGGCAGCAGCCTCACAAATGAGAGAAAGGTTAGGCAAGGCAATAAACAAGCTGTTGGAGGATCAGCCTGAGTCAAAAATCCTTCAAAGACAGCTGACTCTTTTGGGAAAGGCCAGTATTACCACCATACACAGTTTTTGCCTTGAGGTCATACAAAGTAATTTTCACAGTGTGGATCTGGACCCTGGTTTTCGTATTGCTGATGAGACAGAGGCGCTATTGCTGAAGCTGGAGGCACTGGAGGAGCTATTTGAGCAGCGCTATGAGGAAGAAAGCTATGATGAAAGCTTCTTCAAGCTCTTGAACAGCTTTAGTGGAAGCAGAGATGACAAGGGGCTTCAGGATATTGTGCTGAGGGTATACAATTTTATACAAAGTCATCCTTGGCCTATGGAATGGATGAGAAATTCAGCACAAGCCCTGAATTTGGAGAGCTGTACTGACTTTGGAACAACACCTTATGCCAAGATCCTTAAGGATAATATGAGATTAGAGCTTTCCAGCTTCTATGCACAGCTGCAGGAAGCCTTAGACATTGTAAACATAGCTGAAGGTCTAATGCCCTACAACGAAGCCTTTACGCAGGATTTATCCAATATTCAACTGCTGCTTAAGCATTGTAGTGAAGCCAGCACTTGGGATGAGCTGTTTCATGCATTTCAAAGTATTGACTTTATAACGCTCAAAAGGTGCGGCAAAGAAGTAGACAAGGTCAAGCAGGAGCTGGTTAAGGGGATACGCGATCATATCAAGAAAAGGCTTAAGACTTTGATAGATACAGTAGTATATGCGGATTCTGAGGGTATAACCAGAGAATTAACAACTTTATATCCTCTGTTTGACTGCCTGCACAGATTAGTGCATGACTTTGAGGAAGTCTATAAGGGGAAGAAGAAGCAAAAGGGATTAATTGACTTTAATGACCTGGAGCATTATTGCTTAAAAATATTGACTTCAAAAGCTGAGGATGGAAGTGTAGTGTCCTCAGAAGCGGCTTTGGCATATAGAACCAGGTTTGAAGAAATCTATATCGACGAATACCAGGATAGCAACGAGGTACAGGAAGTAATTCTCAACATGATATCCAAGGTTTCTATGGATAAGCCTAATATCTTTATGGTAGGAGACATCAAACAAAGCATTTATCGGTTCAGACAGGCAAAACCGGAATTGTTTAAGACCAAATATGATACATATTTTTCAAAAGAAGGCAGTTCCATGAGAAAAATACTTCTAAACAAGAATTTTAGAAGTCGTAAGGAAATATTAGATGCTACCAACTTTGTATTCAGATTGTTGATGAATGATACCGTTGGCGAGCTTGGCTATAACGACAACGAAGCTTTGAATCTGGGGGCGACCTACCAGGAAATCCTTGAACAGAGCATGGAAGCGGGAGGACCCATTGAGCTTAATATTATCGATATGGGGTCTACCATTGAAGCACCTGTTTATGAAGAAGAAAATGAGGATGAGGAAGCAGCGACACAGCTTGAAGAGCAAGAGGATATGGATACCGTAAGGTGCGAGGCTGTGGCAGCAGCTGACAAGATAAAATCCTTGCTATACTACAAACGGGAAAACCCTTTTGCAGTATATGATGAAGCGGAACAGGGCTACCGGCCTTTGAAATACAGTGATATTGTAATACTTATGAGAAGCACCAAGAATTGGGTGGATGTTTTTGTAGAGGAGCTGACCAAAAGGGACATACCTGTATATGCAGATACAGGCAGCGGTTATCTGAAAACTACAGAAATCTCCACAATGACAGCCTTG
>MGOS01000107.1:25296-29464 GCA_001797185.1 Clostridiales bacterium GWB2_37_7 | reverse complement strand
TAGACAACCCTATTCAGGATATACCGCTTTTGGCAGTGCTGAGATCACCCATTGGTGGCTTTAGCAGCGAAGAGCTTATAGACATAAGGATAACAGACAAAGAAGCCTATCTGTTTGAGGCTATGCAGAAGCTGGCAGACAAGGAAGAGGAAGCAAGCGCCAAATGCAGTACTTTTTTGAGCAAGCTGGAGCATTGGCGCAGCAAGGCCGTACAGCTTTCTACGGCAGAGCTTATTTGGTATCTCTATCATGATACAGGTTATTTCAGCTATGCCAGTGCAATGCCCGGCAGCTTGCAAAGACAGGCGAACCTTAAGCTTCTATTTGAAAAAGCCAGACAATTTGAAGAGACCAGCCTGAAGGGCTTGTTTAACTTTGTAAACTTTATAGATAAGCTAAAGGGCAGCAGCGGTGACATGGGTGGAGCCAAGATATTGGGCGAAAACGCCAATGTTGTCAGGATCATGTCTATTCATAAAAGCAAGGGTCTCGAATTTCCTGTAGTGATATTGGCAGGAACAGGCAAGGGCTTTAATCTTATGGACATGAACAAAAGCATACTACTGCATCAGGATCTGGGTTTTGGTCCGGATTTTGTGGACTATGAAAAAAGAATATCCTATGCAACTGTTGCCAAACAGGCTTTGAGATACAAAATTAAACTGGAAAGCTTGTCAGAAGAAATGCGAATACTATATGTTGCCTTCACCAGAGCAAAGGAAAAGCTCATCATATTGGGCACTGTAAACAACATAAACAGTGCAGCAGCTAGATGGAAATGCAAGGCAGAGAATAAGGGCGCAGGTGGAACAAATAGCCTCAAGCTTGCATCTTATGATGTAATGAAATGCAAAAACTATTTGGATTGGATTTGCAGTGCTTTATATTTACATAGTTCCGGTGAGGTGTTAAGAGGTATAAAGGGTGATGATGCAGGTCATCACCCTATGCTGGATACAGAGGCATCCCTTTGGAATGTGAGACTTATAAGCAAGCAAGAGATTTTAGGTGCCAGCCTGCAAGCAGCAAAAGAGGCCTTTATAAATGAGTTTTCCTTTATGGAGGGAGAACAACCCAAGGATTATTCACTGCACAAGGATGAAATTATAAGAAGGCTGCAGTGGGAGTACCCCTACAAGCTTATGAATGCACTGCCTGTTAAGATTACCGTAAGTGAGCTGAAGAGGAGATATGATTCCAGTTTAAGTGAAGAGGGCACTAATATGTATCTTCCGCCTTTGGTTCAGAAGCCAAGGTTCTTGGAAGAAAGCAAAAAAATGAGTGCCGCAGAAAAGGGAACCATTATGCACTTTGTTATGCAGCACTTGGAATTAAAGACTGCAGGCTCTATAGAGGATATACAGCAGCAGCTGAAGCAAATGCTCCGTAATGAACTGCTTACAGAGGAACAGACAAAGGCAATTGAGGTTGATAAAATAAGAAGATTTATCAACTCGGTCTTGGGGCAGCGGATGTTAGCAGTAAATATACATAGAGAAGTACCCTTCAATATGGAGTTAAGCTGCACAGAAATATACAAGGATTTGGATGCAGATAAATACGGTCAGCACATGGTCATGCTGCAGGGTGTAATAGATTGTTATTTCGAGGAAGACGATGGTTTGATACTTGTAGATTACAAGACTGACTATGTAAATAACAATGAGGATTTGATCAAGGACCGCTATAAAATTCAAATAGATTGCTATACCAAAGCCTTGGAGAATATAACCGGAAAAAAGGTTATTGAGAGGTATATTTATCTATTCTCCAACGGAGAAATATTAAGAATATAAAATACAATTTATCATGCTATGTATGGGCTGGTATCTGTATCAGCCCGCGTAGATTTGCCTACAGCACCCCCTACTAACTCTCCAAGAATCTGGGAACAATATGTTATAACAAGATTCTGGAGGAAACTATATGTATGCAATTAATAAGTTATATAACTGTGGAATTTTCCAAGGGGCAGGCAAGCGTAAGCATTACTTTGAGGGTTGGTATTTCAAGCATGTGGACTTGGAAGAAAAAAATATGATCTCCATAATCCCCGGGATATCCTATGGTGGCGATGAAAAGGAAGCCCATGCATTTATTCAGATTATGGATGGAAGTACGCAAGAGACACATTATTTAAGATATGATATGGATGAATTTAAGTTTTCGTATAATACATTTGAAATAGTCATAGGGAATAATTTCTTTTCGGATAGAAAAATGAGCCTTGATATAAATAGAGAGGAAATTTGTATATGTGGGTGCTTGAGCTACAATGATGTTGTACCTTGGCATTCCAGTGTGCTGTCTCCAAACAGCATGGGCTGGTATGCCTTTATACCTGCTATGGAATGTTATCATAGCGTTATTAGCATGCAACACAATATTTCCGGCAGCCTTATAAAAAACGATAAACAGCTTTGCTTTGACAAGGGCATAGGATATATGGAGAAGGATTGGGGCACTTCCTTTCCCAGCTCTTGGATATGGCTTCAAAGCAATCATTTTGATATAAGCAGCACCAGCTTTATGCTGTCAGCTGCCAAAATACCTTGGCATAGCAAAAGCTTTATAGGCTTTATCGTAGGAATTTGGAATAATGGGAAGCTTTATAGATTTACAACCTATACCGGTGCTAAGCTTGATTCCTTGGCATATCAGGGTAATTCTGTAGAAATAAGCCTATCAGATAAGAGCTACGGGCTGGTAGTCACGGCACATCAGGGCACTACAGGAGAATTGCATTCACCCATAAAGGGAGCTATGATAGGCAAGGTGCAAGAAAGCATAAATGCTAGGATAAATATCATTTTAGCTGATAAAAAAACAGGCAGGATAATAGTAAATACCAAAGCCCACTGCTGCGGCATGGAGGTTGCAGGGAATATTCAGGAGCTTGTCAGTCTGCCTTGACGGAGAAATTCCCTTATTTTTTCTAAAGGCACACCTGTAGCGCCGGCTACCTCAAGTATATTTTTATTAGGATTATTATAAAGATAATCTCTGACCTTATCAAAATCAGTTTCATTTTGTGAGAAACAGTTTTGGCAGACCTCATAGAAGCCGTGCTTGTCAAAAAGCTTGCCGCAAATTGGACAGTTTACATAACACATAGATGACACCCCCAAAAAATAGTCCAAAATTACCATAGTTTTACACTTAAATAATATGGTATTGTAAGTTATAATGCTTAAGAAAGCATATTTGCTTTCTGTATGGCATTTCATCAAAAGCAGCATTAAATGATTCATTTCCATAAAGCTTTTGATACAATTTAGCTTAAGCATAAATTTGATTTAATCAGCAGACTTTGTTAGAATAAAAAAACAAAGCGATAGCTTAGCCAATAGATAGAAGTAATACTGCATTATATATAAATTCGTATGGAAATGAAAATTTTGGTAGTAATTTTTAGCGAGGAGGGTAAAATCTTGAATTCTTTTAGCGAAACAATAAATGAACGAGTAGAAAGAATAAGATTTCTTAATGCTGAAAAAAGTGAATTCATTCAAGATTACAAGCCTTTTATAGCTGCCACAGTAGAAAAATGTGTGGGAAGATATGTGACATATGGGCAAGATGATGAATTAAGTATTGGACTTATTGCCTTTGAAGAGGCTATTAATCACTATGATTTGGGTAAGGGCAATTTTTTGAGCTTTGCTCAAAATGTAATTAAAAGAAGAATTATTGATTATTATAGAAAAGAGAAAAGACATCAAAATGTTACTTCTATCAATGACTATTATCCTGATGAGTCCGAAGGGGATAATGTATATGATTACATAACGACTGCGGAACAAATCCAGAGTCAATATTATGAGCAGGAAGTAAATGATCTTCGCAGAATGGAAATTATACAGCTGAAGTCAGAGTTGGAGAAGTTTGATTTGTCCTTCAGCGATATTGCCAAGAGCTCCCCAAAACACAAAGGAACCAAGTCTGCATATTTGGACATTGTAAAGTTTATTGTTGGGAACAAAGAAATTACCGACAAAATCAAACAAAAGAAATATATTCCTGTAGCTGAAATACAAATGGCAACAAATTTACCCCGAAAAACGATAGAAAGATCACGAAATTATGTAATAGCAGCAGTTTTGATATTAACTGGGGATTATTATAGCTTGAGGGAGTATATAGATTGGGGGGTGTAAAAATGAAGGGT
>MGOS01000107.1:24887-25260 GCA_001797185.1 Clostridiales bacterium GWB2_37_7 | reverse complement strand
ATGAGGTTAATATACCGGCTGGAAATATGAGTGTCCTATACAAAAAAATATCAACAATAGCAGCCAGCTTCATAATACTTGCTATGCTATCTACAGGAGTTTATGCCTATTACACACCTTATAGCTATGTGAGTGTAGATATAAATCCGAGCTTAGAGCTTTCTGTTAATAGGTTTGACAAGGTTATTGATGTACATGCCTTTAATGAGGATGCACAAAAGCTTATAGATACTTCAGCGAATATCAAAAATAAGGGTATAGATATTGCACTAGAGCAGATTATAGATAATGCGGCAGACAAGGGCTACTTAAAGAAAAATGCAGAGAATAGTGTGATGATTGTGGTTTCCTCTAGCAGCAAAAAGGAGGAAGC
>MGOS01000107.1:0-24869 GCA_001797185.1 Clostridiales bacterium GWB2_37_7 | reverse complement strand
AAGCAAAGCCTCTACAGCTGCTATGTCAAAAGTAAGCAGCAGCTATGAGGTCATATTAGAAAAAACACAGGTGGAAAGCTTCAAAAAAGCCCACAAAGATAATATATCTCCCGGCAAGGTTATATTAGCAAATGAATTCAAAGAGGCTAAGCCTGAATTAAATGAAGAAGAAATCAAGCAAATGCCTTTGCAGCAGGCTATTAAGCAAATAGAGAAGAAGGATGACAAGGCAGTAAAGCCTAATAAGCCTAATACTGTACCAGCAAGCGAAAAGCCTGGAACAAAACCTGAGTTAAAGGGTAATGTAATGAATGTAAAGGAACTAATCAAGGAAAAGAATGAAGAGCTGGGTGAAAAGCTAGAACAAGAGAATAATAAGGGCAGCAACAAGGACAAAGATATAGAAAAAGACAAGGAAAAAGAAAAAGAGGAAGAAAAAGACAAAAATGGTGACAGAGAGAGCTTCAATCAAAATCAGGAAGACGATGATAAACAATCGGACTATAAAGAAAATGGTAGGGATGAGCAAGAGAGCAAGTCATCAAAAGGTGCTGCCGACGACCGTGATGACCAAGATCAGGACAAACAGGAGAAGCCTAAAAAGGATAATAAGACTAAAAATTAGCACCCTCTGTCGAAATAATCGGCAACATTTTTTCTCTGTAATGAATTCATATAAAAGCACTGAGAAGGTTTAGAAGATTCCTGCGAGACGCTGTTCAAAGCGTCTTTTTTTGTTGTATAGGAAAGTATAATTTCCTATACAATGGGGGATTCTCCCCCTTGCATCCGTGGTCGGGAACCATAGGGTTCCCTGGCGAAAAATAGTGCGGCGTGAGGCGAATATTTTGTGCTATGGTTTGTATTTCTCTAGCTTTTGGTATAAAATTTGTGTAGGGGCAGCTGCCCTCGAACAGGAACATGGAGGGTTACATATGAAGATACTTCATACATCCGACTGGCATCTGGGTAAAACGCTGGAAAACATAAGCAGGATAGAGGAACAACATCAGTTTATAAACGAATTATGTGATATTGCTGAAAGAGAGCAAGTAGATCTTGTTCTGATAGCAGGTGACATCTTTGATACATATAATCCTTCCTCCGCTGCCGAAGAGCTGTTTTATGAAGCAATAGACAGGCTGAACAACAAAGGGAAGCGCGCTCTTATCATCATAGCGGGCAATCATGATAATCCTGACAGGCTATGTGCTTCCAGCCCATTGGCTTATAAGAACGGAGTGATTTTGCTTGGTTACCCAAGCAGCAATGCAGGGGAGTACAAGACAGGAGATAGCATAGTAAGCATTGTAAATTCAGGGGCAGGCTGGTTTGAGCTAAGGTTGCCGCAATATGATTATAATACTGTGATATTAACCATGCCCTATCCTTCTGAATCAAGACTGGAGGAGATTATCAACAGGACGGCAGATAGTGAAGATCTCCAAGAGGCATATTCCCAAAGAATAGGCTCAATATTGCATACCTTAAGCACTAATTTTAGAGAAGATACAGTAAATCTGGTTGTCAGCCACTTATTTATGAGAGAAGGCAAAATCAGTGACTCGGAAAGGCAGCTTGGAGGAGCCTTAATGGTGGATCCGGAAGCCATACCGGAAAAGGCTCAATATGTTGCCTTGGGACACCTTCATAGACCACAGCAAGTAAAAGGATGTAAGGTGCCGGTATATTATTCGGGATCCCCTCTGGCATATAGCTTTTCAGAAGTGGATTACAGCAAAGCAATCTACATAATAGATGCGGAGCCAAACAAAGAAGTCCAAATCAAGGAAATAAATCTGAACTCAGGCAAGCCTCTTAAGAAATGGGAGGCTGTAAATGGGTTGGCTGAAGCCATAAGATGGTGTGAAGAAGGCAGAGATATCAATGCTTGGATTGATTTAGAGATCATTACAGATACCATAATAGGAAGTGAAGAACAGAAGCAGCTTAGGGCGCAGCATCCAGGTATTATTAATATACGACCCAAGCTAAGAAATCAATTGGATTTCACCATGGATTACAAAGACAGAGAAACCAAACGGATAGATGAGCTATTCAAAGAATATTATAAAAGCAGCATGGGCATGGAAGTCTCAGAGGAGCTTATGGATTTGTTCCTAAGCATAGCCAATGAGGAGATCGGGGAAGAAAATAAAGAAAGCGAAGCCGGTGGTGAAGCGTATGAGACCAAGATATCTTGAGATAGAAGGGCTGCAGAGTTTTAAGGAGCTACAGCGAGTTGATTTTGACAAGCTAAGTGAAACAGGACTATTTGGGATATTTGGACCCACAGGCAGTGGCAAGTCCACTATTTTGGATGCAATAACCTTGGCACTTTATGGGAATGTTCACAGAGCTGCTAAGGGGACTCAAGGCATTATAAATACAGATATGAGTGGTATCAAGGTAGCTTTTACTTTTGATCTCACAAAGAATGGCTTGAGAAAAACCTATAGGGTAGAGAGACAATACAAGCGCAAAAAGGATTCAGACAGCTCGGCAGAGGCAAAGCTGGTCAGATTGTTGGAAATAAGTGAGGAACAGGAATGTATACTTGCAGATAAGCACGGAGATGTAAACACATTTATTGTGCAGCTGATAGGGCTTAAATTTGAGGACTTTACCAGATCTGTAGTGTTGCCCCAAAACAAGTTTCAGGAGTTTTTGCTTTCACCCAGAGGTGAAAAAACGAAAATGCTGGAGCGTATCTTCTATTTGGAGGAATACGGAAAGCAGTTGGCAGACAAATTTAATAAGCAAATGGCTGCAGTCAAATATAAGCTCTCTAACATAGAAGGGGCATTGTCCACCCTTGGAAACGCATCTCCAGAAGCCTTGATAGAAAGTGAAAGAAAAATGGGAGAGGCCCATGAGCATAGAAAGGCTTGCATTGCAAAGCTAAAGGTCACAGAAGAAAGCTATGCACGAGGTATGGAGAACTACAAGCTATCGGGGGAATATGAAGAATTGCAGCAAAAGCTGGAAGAATGTAGAGCAAAGCAGGCAGACATTCAAAAGCTGGAGGAAATATGCGTTAAATCAGAAGCGGCAAACACAATTAAGCCTATCATGCTTGCATACAAGGAAGCTAAGAAGGGCTATGAGGATGTAAATATAGCTTTAAATATTCTCGAAGAAAAGTTAAAGGCTTTGGAAATAGAAGATGCTTTGGTGCAACAAGGCTTTGATGCTGTATTGAAGCTTAAGGATGAGAAATTACCTGAGCTGATAAAGTATAGAACCATGCTGCAGGAGTGTGAAAATTTGCAGCGGGAAAAGGAAGAATTGACCAAATTGCTGATTACTGCAAGAAAAGAATATGGAGAAATCAACATTTTGATGGAAGCTGCCAAAAAAGATACCGCAATGAAGCTGCAGCAAAAGGAAGCTCAAAGCAAGGAAATCCTTGAACTGGAACAAAAATCGGAGATGCAGCAGGTGCAAAGTGACAGGCGTAAGCTTGTAAACCAAGGGACAGCCTTGGAAAAGGAAATGCAAGGGCTAGAAGTTAGCTTGAAAAAGCAAACAAATAAGTACAAAGAGCTTCATAATAACATGCAATCTTATCAAGACGAACATGCAAAGGTCTTGGAGGAATTAAACAAAAGCAACCAAGCACTTACAGCATTAAACAATGAGAAGACCACTCGAGAAGCATCTCGTCCAAATAATAGGGAAGAGATATCGGTACAGCAGAGCAAAATTGGTGTATTGGAAGGTCTTTTACAAAATATAATATCAAGCAGTGAAAGCATTTCAATCCTAGAGCATAGAGTTAAGGACTATATAAATCAAACTGTAATATTACAGGAATCCATAAAAGAAACAGAAATAAGCTTACATCAAGAGGTTGCAGAAGTAAGCAGCAAAACAGAACAGCTCAATGAATTGGTATGGCAGCAGAAGCTTCATACATCGGCTTTATTGGCTAAGACCTTGGTAGAAGGTGAAAAATGTCCAGTCTGCGGCTCAATGGAACATCCCCAACCTGCTGCAGCCTTGGATGAGAATATCAATGATTTAGAGCAGAAACAAAATGAATTGCAGGCTATAATTATTGCAAAACAAAAGCTTATAAGAGAGTTGGAGCACGAGGCCATAAAGCTTAGACAGCAGCACAGCTCCCTAATGCAGAATATAGAGCAGACAAATATTGAGCTGAAAAGCAAACAGAAGGAATATCAGAATCAAAGACTGCTGTTGCCTGATGCTGTGCAGACTATGGAGCTTGAGAACATACAAGCTTATATAAGAAATGAAAAAGAAGCTTTGGACAAAGCAGTCCATGAATATTTACTCTGGGAAGAAAAGCTTCTGCTGCTTAAGGAAGCTATAAAAAAGCAAGAAAACGCTTTGTCAGAGTCCAAAATACAGGAGGGCAGACTGTCTGCTTTGCTTAATAATACAACGACCGTAGTAAGTCAAGAACTGAAGCATTTAGAAGAGTATAGAAATGCTTATTCTGAGGCATCAGGGAAGCACCAGGAAATGAAGCAGCAGCTTGCAGTAACCAGCTTTTTGCAAGAAGCAGATCGCATAGCTGAGAAGGATGAACAAGTACAGAGCTTAGCTATCGCTATAAAGCTAAAACGCAGCAAGTATGATACTTTGGTGAATGAGCATCAGTCATTGTTAGAAAAAATAAATGCAATAAATGATATATTAAATGAAAAGAAATCTGAAGGGATAAAGTTAAAGGAGCAGAAGGAAGAAAAGGAAATAAAAATAACAGGTATAATTGGTGACAAAAACCTTCAGCTTGAGTTGGAAAAGGTTATAAAAGAAATGGATGATATAGAAGCTTCCTATAAGAGTGCATTGGAAGGTATAAACTCCATAAGGAGTTCTTTGGAGGAAGTTAAAAGACGCAAGGCGGGTCTTCAAAGCAGCTTTGAGCATTATAAGCAGAAGATGGATGGTGATAGCAAGGTGCTTCAGGAGGTACTTAAAAAGAAGGACTTTGCAGATGAGGCTCAAGTAGAAGCGTGTATGCTGGAACTTGACAGGCTAACACTTTATCAAGAGGAGATTGCAAAGTACAAAAGGGAAAAGGGCAGCATGGAAGATAGGCTTCAAAGCGTCAAAAATCAGCTTGCCGGCAAACTCTTGAATGAACAGCAGTGGCAGCGTCTTTGTGAGGAATATGATCAGATGAAGACTGAATTGGAGAGCAGCATTTCCCGGCTGGAGGCAGCAAAAAATAACCATCAGCAAATAAAGGAAAGCTTCGAGAAATGGATAAAGCTTCAGGAAGAATCAAAAGCTACGAGCAAGAAAAAGGATATGCTGGAGCAAATCCAAAAGCTTCTCAAAGGCAATGCCTTTATAGAATTTATTTCAGAGGAGCGTATGCGATATATTGCCCGTGAGGCTTCTGAAACCTTGGGTGAGCTTACCAAGTTCAGATATTCCATAGAGCTGGACTCAGAGAATGGCTTTGTTATTAGAGACAATGCAAATGGAGGAGTCCTTCGCAGTGTTGCTTCACTGTCTGGTGGTGAAACCTTCCTGACCTCACTTTCCTTGGCTCTTGCGCTGTCCTCGCAGCTGCAGCTCAAAGGACAGAGCCCTTTGGAATTCTTCTTTCTGGATGAGGGCTTTGGCACACTGGACAACACTTTGCTGGATATAGTCATAGATTCTCTAGAGAGATTGAGCAGCAGCAGACGGGTTATTGGACTCATAAGCCACGTGCCGGAAATGAAAAGTCGTATAACGAGACGTTTGATTGTGGATGCTCCGGATAGAACCGGGAAGGGAAGTAGAATAAGCTTAGAAAAGGCATAGCATATTGAACAAAATGGCGAATATTGCATGTATCTGACATTTCCCGGGAAATAAAATTGATATATAGGGGATGATGTCGAACGGGATATATACAAGTACTGCAGCCAACCTGTCATCCTGAGGGAGGAACGACTGAAGGATCTTAAGATTCTTCACTGCGTTCGGAATGACAGCGATATCTAATTTATGAAAATAAATTCAAAAATAATTGCAAATGATAGAATTATTTGGTAAGATAAAAACAATAAAATAACTTGTATAGGCTTGATAATAAGGTTCAAGCGTTTCTACGGGACAGCCATTAACTGTCCGACTACAGGTTGGTATATAAAAGATGTAGTCATCTGTTTATAAACACCCTGGAGTACCAGGGTGTTTTTTCATATAAAGCTATCTGCACCTAGAGCTTCGAAATACAGGATTCAATTTTTCCCCCACATAAAAAATTGGATGTAAGGAGCTCTGGGTTTTTTTATTGTATAGAAAAGTATAACTTTCCTATACAATAAAAAACCTTGATTTAACTGCCCGTGCCAAAATTTCCTCATTTCATTCAGAAAAGACACATGGACTTCAAATGCGGCCGCAGCCGCCTTTGTTCTTTTTGTCGAGCTTGTTTTTGAATAGCAAGTACCGTATATTCACGCAAATAGCCATTTTGACATTTGAATCCGCATATAATAAAATGGAAAAAGAGACAAAAAATTGGAGGTGGCATCAATGGAAAGAACTTTCAAAGCAACATTACAAAGCTTTAAGGAGCTGGTACATAAGATAAAGTATTACAATGAAGCCTTAGCTGTGCTTTTTTGGGATTTAAGAACAGGAGCTCCTAAGAAGGGCATAGCCGGCAGAGCAAAGGTTATCGGCATGCTTTCAACAGAAGCCTTCAGACTATCAACATCAATCGAAATGGAAGACTTTTTAAATTACTTTGAACAAAAGGAAAGCAATGAAAAGCTGGATAAGGTATACAGGGCTGTTGTACAGGAATGTAGAAAGGAATTTGACAGATCCAAAAAGATTCCTGCCGAAATGTACACAGAATATGTAATACTAACCTCAGAAGCTGAATCTGTATGGGAGGAAGCAAAGAATACCAATAATTTCTCGATGTTTAGCCCATACTTGGAGAAAATCGTAGATTATAACTGCAGGTTTATCGAACTTTGGGGCTATGAGGGCAATAAATACAATACGTTGCTTGATTATTATGAACCGGGAATGACTGTAGATAAACTGGATAGAATATTTGAGCAGCTTAGAGAGCGCATCGTTCCCTTGGTTCAACAGATCAAGAACTTACGTTATCAACCGGATGATTCAATGTTCTTCAGAAATTACTTTGCACCTGCTAAGCAGGAAGAATTTAGTCTTGCGATACTTGACAAGATGGGCTACAGCTTTGATGCTGGAAGATTAGATGAGAGCGAGCATCCGTTTACAATAGGGATGACTCCTGGGGACATACGCATAACCACTCACTATTATCCGCACAACTTCAGTAGTGCCTTGTTTAGCTCGATACATGAAGGTGGTCATGCACTATATGAACAAAACATAAGCTGTGAATTGGACGACACGCCTCTTAGTACAGGTA
Source organism: Clostridiales bacterium GWB2_37_7 (assembly GCA_001797185.1). Classification (GTDB taxonomy): domain Bacteria; phylum Bacillota; class Clostridia; order Lutisporales; family Lutisporaceae; genus GWB2-37-7. Next base: position 17,479 of record MGOS01000107.1, on the reverse strand, counting down.
CCTCAATGGGGATACATGAATCCCAGTCCAGGTTTTGGGAAAACATAATAGGTAGAAGCTATAACTTCTGGAGCTGCTATTATGAAGATCTCCAGAAGATATTTCCTGAAGAATTTATGGGTGTGAGCTTGGAGGAATTCCATAAGGCAATTAATAAGGTGGAACCATCTTTAATTAGAGTTGAGGCAGATGAGGTTACATATAATCTTCATGTTATGATAAGATATGAAATCGAAAAGGCTCTGATAAACAAGGAAGTACAGGTTGCAGCGCTTCCGAGGATTTGGAATGAAAAGATGAAGGAATATCTTGGAGTTGAGCCTAAGGATGAAAAAGAGGGCGTGCTTCAGGATGTTCACTGGTCTGGCGGTAGCTTTGGATATTTCCCCTCCTATACACTTGGAAACATCTATAGTGCTCAAATTTACAATACCATTAGGAAACAGTTTGATGATTTTGATGAATTAATTAAAGCTGGAGAGCTTATAAAGATAAAAGAATGGCTAGGCCAAAATATACACAAGCATGGCAAACTCCTTACTCCCGCAGAAATACTGAAGTCAGTAACCGGAGAAGAAATTAACCCAAGCTATCTGATAGATTATTTGGAGAATAAATACAAAAAAATATACAATCTAAATATATAATATAGGGGCTGGTCTTAGTGCCAGCCCACAGTTTTTGAAGGTTTTTATTTGTATACAGCAAGCCAAAACATATTCGAAAATAAGGCATACAGGAAGAAGCTGCGGAATAACTATGCGCTTTTACCTGCAAGCTTTACCTGCATGAATTTTATCAATATCAAGGCAATAAGAAACATAGAAAGAGCACCAAATAAGGGGTAGAAAAAGGATATTAGCCGTTTGAAATCTACAAATGCCATAGGAATACTAGCAACAACTATGAACAGGCTTACAGACTTATATAGCTGAGGCCTGTTTTTTGTCACTCTTTTGGCGAGGCTAAAGACATTGGAAATAGCTGTTGTACAGATTTCGCACCAAATACATAACAAAACCGCATACTTTATATAAACTCCATACATGCCGGATATATATAGTACGGGAATGGAAAGCTTCAAAATGGCGGGTAGATACAATAGCAAGCTGATGTTAAGAGCCATAGAGAGAGCCATTAAGCCAAAGCCTCCTATATATGCCCCTCTTTTTAAGGTTTTTAGGGAGCTTATATGCTGGGGAAAGGCTGTAAGAACGCCCATTGCCAGCACAAGATTATAGGAGAAATAGAATATTAAGGAGAATATCGGCTTTAAATTGTCCCCCTTATAAGCAGCTGCAGCATTTTTGAAGAAGTCGGCAGTATTACTGGCAAGAATGGTTTTGAATAATACAAATAATATTACGCTTATCAATATAGGAACAACAAGAGCGTTTACTTTAAGTATGCCATCTATAGACTTAAGTACGATAAGGAGCGTTACACAAGCAATTAAAATAATCCCGATTATTTTGCTATAGCCCAAACTCTCATAGAAAATTGCACCACTTCCTGAAAACATGATGGAGGCACCAAAGAACAAGAACATGGTAATGACGCAATCATAAACGAGACTTAATCTCGGACCACATATTTTGATGATAAAGCTGTTATAATCATAAGCTTTATAATGCCTTGACAGATAGAAAATGACATAGCCACATAAAGAAAACAACACTCCTGACAGAATAAGCAGCAGCATTCCTATGCTCCCATATCTAGTAAAAAACTGCATGATTTCCTGCCCGGAAGCAAAACCGGCACCGATAATAGTACCAATATAAGCTGCGCCTATTTGCCAGCTTAGTATCATTTTTCTTTTCATCTCTTATTACTCCTTAATTCTTAATATACTGATATATATTAAAATAAGGCAAAAAATATGTAGGGGATGACTTTTATGTCATCCCGCTTAACTCAAATCTTTAGTTGTTTCTTAATATCCTCTACGTTTAGGGGTCTGCTTATATGATAGCCCTGAATCTCATCACAGCCTAAATTCATTAACATGTCGAGCTGAGCTTGATTTTCTACACCTTCAGCGATAACCTTCAGCTGCAAAGCATGGGCTATATCGATAATCGCTCTGATGATGGAATATGTATTTTTATCACTTAGCATATCAGCGACAAAAGACCTATCGATCTTTAGAAAATTTACCGGGAAATGTTTTAGATAGCTTAGAGAAGAATAGCCTGTCCCAAAATCATCAATGGAAATACTCACGCCTATATCCATCAGCTTGGACAGTGTATTTTGAGTAAAGCTCAAGTTTTCCACAGCTGCTGTTTCAGTTATTTCGAGCTCCAAGCAGCTTGGAGAGATACCTGTTCGCTCCAAGACCTTTATAACTGTGTCTGCCAAATACTGATCCTTAAACTGCCATGCAGAAAGGTTAACGGCAAGCCGGATATCGCTCATGCCCTCCCGTAGCCATTTTTTCAGCTGTGTGCATGCCGTGTATAACACCCATTCATCAATATGCTTGATGATACCGGTTTCTTCAGCGATGGGTATAAAGTCTATGGGATAAAGCAAACCTCTATTGGGATGGTTCCATCTGACCAAGGCCTCGATGCCAACTATTTGTGAAGTCTTACCATCAATTTTGGGTTGATAGTGAAGCACGAATTCATTGTTCTTTACGGCGTGATGAAGCTCGGAATGCAAATTGAATTTTTGATGATTGTATTCTTTTATTTCGGGAGCATATACTTTATAGCTGTTTCTACTGCTGTTTTTTACAACATTTAATGCTGTTGTCGCATTTTTAATCAGCTCACTTGCACTATCGCCTTGATCTGGAAAAACTGAAATTCCTGTGCTGGCACTTAAATAAATTTCTTGATTCACTATTTGCATAGGTTTTTTAAATTCCTCATGAAGGTTATTTGCGGCAACAAATAAGTCCTCTGTATTAAGTGTTTTAATTACAACAGCAAACTCGTCCCCATCCATTCTTGCCAAAAAGGAATTGTCTTGATATAGAGTCTGAAGTCTAGCGGCACATTCCTGAATTATTTTGTCACCTACCTCATGACCGAGGTTATTATTAACACTTCGAAAGAAGTCGAGATTGGTTATCAGAATGGCAACCTTGCCCGGTTTCTTGTTTTTATTTGCAATAATATCGTGCAAATAGGCATATAGCTGCTTGCGGTTTGGAAGGTTGGTAAGTATATCTCGTGTATTATTAATTTGTTCAGTATTATCTTCTTTAACAATATTCTCTACAGCGGAGACCTCTTCAGTATTAGCAATCGTTTGCTTATAATAAAGGAGGTTTTTTTTGAGATGGTACTTGAGAAAGAGATAGTTAAATAATGCAGTTATAATGATAAGCCCTACAGCAATCACAACAAACAAATTCATGTTAATAATTACAGAATCCTTTTGGATTATTGCAGAGGCAAAAATATTAAGTGGAAAAAGGACCATTATTAAAAAAGTAATAGTATAAGTGAACATTGCAGCAGATAAGATATAAATTCTATTTTTCATAAACGAAATCTCCCACTCAATTTTATCGCTATTATTATTATATAGCAGAATAACAAATAATGATATTATTCGACAAGAAAATAACTATTTATTTATAATAAAATTTAGTTAAAAGCATCTAAAAACTCGCCATAGCCCTCTTTTTCTAAGTCCTCTACGGGTATAAACCTCAAGGAAGCACTGTTTATACAATATCTCAAGCCTCCCTTATCCAAGGGTCCGTCATTAAACACATGACCTAAATGGGAGTCACTGTTTTTTGTTCTTACTTCAATTCTATGCATACTGTGTGTGAAATCAGCTTTTTCCTTTATTACAGCTCTTTCAATGGGCTTTGTAAAGCTTGGCCAACCGCAGCCGGAGTGGAATTTATCCCTGGAGGTAAACAGAGGCTCGCCTGTAGTAATATCGACATATAAGCCCTCTCTCTCCTCATCCCAGTATTCATTGGAAAAGGGTCGTTCTGTAGCGCTCTCCTGCGTAACTTGATATTGAAGGGGAGTCAATTTTTTCTTTAACTCTTCCTTTGAAGGCTTTGTATATTCTTTTTTATGCATCATAATCCTCCTAATAATTCATCTTTATAATAGGATACCACTTAATAGTTATTTTAAACATATGTAGGGGCTGGTCTCTGTGTCAGCACGAACTAAATACTCTCAACTGCAAATATTAGAAATTTTACCATATTTGCTTATGGTAAACTGTTATATTAATATAATAAGTAAAAACATATCACGGAGGTTTGTATGAAAGCAAAATTTGAACTAAGCAAAGAAAAAAAGGATTATGCTATTTCAGAGATTAAGAGTTATTTTGCCAAAGAGAGGGATATTGACCTTGGCGACCTGGCAGCAGCTTTGATATTGGATTTTTTCATAGAAAAGCTTGCTATGGAATTCTATAATCAAGGGGTAGCTGATTCCTATAAATATATGAGCAGCAGCATAGAAGACTTGCTTGAGATCCAGAGATTTGTTAAATAAAACCCACTCACCAAAACGGTCTTGTTGCATAGTATGTTAATATACCTATTATCGAAAAGCATAGGAAAATCTAAATCCACCTTCAACAAGCTTCCCTATATGCATTTCATAAAAGGCTTCCTGAATTTAAGAGCGCTTAAATTGAAGCCTTTTTTATAAGTATAATTCAACGTGCATTATTTTACAGCAAGGCGGTGTAAGCATGAATTATGCAGTAATCATGTGCGGCGGCTCAGGAAGTCGTTTTTGGCCCAAAAGCCGAAAGAACTTTCCTAAGCAGTTTCTCGCAACAGTGGGAAACAGAACAATGATTCAGCTAACAGTAGATAGAATAAATAAATTTATACCCTTGGGAAATATATATATGGTTACAAATAAAAGCCATGTACACAACATTAATAATCAACTTCCTGAAATAGATGATAGCAATATACTTATAGAACCTCTTATAAAAGAGACTGCAGCCTGCATTGGGTATTCAGCAGTGAAGCTTTTGAAGCAGGATAAGGATGCAGTGATGATAGTACTGCCTTCAGACCACTATATCCAAGATGAGCGTGAGTTTATGCGCATCATCATGCAGGGCTTGGACATTGCAATAAGAAATAATTGTCTGGTAACGATGGGTGTTAAGCCTACTAGACCGGAAACGGCCTATGGATATATAGAAACAGGCAAAAAAATTGAAGGCTTGGAAGAAGTATCAGTCTATAAGGTTAAAAGGTTTACAGAAAAGCCTAATAAGGAAAAGGCTCAGGAATTTATAGAGAAGGGAACATATCTGTGGAACAGCGGAATGTTTATATGGAAGGCATCGGCGTTGTTGGAGCAGTATAAGGTGTTTTTGCCTGACATGTATGAATGTCTTATGAATATAAGCGAAGCGGTTGATACAGAATATGAGGCAGAGATCGTGGAGCAGGAATATGCTAAAATAGACGGTATTTCCATTGACTATGGTATACTGGAAAAATCCAATTCTGTATATGTTATGGAAACAAACTTTGTGTGGGATGATATAGGTAGTTGGACAGCTCTGGAAAGATATCTTGATAAGGATGACAACGGCAATTCCAAAAAAGGAATCGTAAGGACATTGGACTCACGGAACAACATACTATATGGGGACAAAAGGCTTATTGCTGCAGTTGGGGTAGAGGATCTGATAGTCGTTGAAACTGAGGATATCATACTAGTATGCAAAAAGGATAGAGACCAGGATATCAAGCAGCTGCTCAAAAGCTTAGCAGCGGAGCCCGAGTATGAGGTATATATTTAAGGCTGGGAGTATTCCCAGCCTTTTGCAATGTGTAAATAAGTAGGGGACGCTGCCTACAGCGTCCCGCATTTGACTATATCAATTCTTCATATATTTTAATAGTCTCTATGGCTGTTTTCTTCCATGAGAAATTATAAGCCCGCCTCAGGCCTTTTTCAACCAAGTCATTCTTCAAATCCATATCTGTAAGAACGTTGTATATGTTTTCTGTAAGCAAATCAGTGTTGTTGGGATCTAGTGTAATTGCTCCATCTTGCACAATCTCAGGTATGGAGGTTACATTGCTGGTAATGGTTGGAGTGCCGCAAGTCATAGCCTCCAAAGGTGGTAAACCAAAGCCCTCATAAAAGGAGGGATAAACAAATAACGAGGCACAATTGTAGAAGTAGGGCAGATGCTCATAGGGGACAAATCCTGCAAAAATTGCTCTGTCGCCTATGCCCATGTTGTCAATTTTTTTCTTCAGCTCATAGTGATTGTCTTTGGAGGCGCCCAACAGCATCAAATCATAATGTCCCGGCAGCTCTCTGACTAATCTGCTGAAGGCATCTATCAAGCCATCGACATTTTTCCTGGGACTGAAGCCGCCAAGATATAAAATATAGTCGCCAGTATAATTGTACTTGTCTTTTAGGAATTGCCAAGCAACTTCCTTGTTCATAAGCTTGAAGCCGCTGTCTGCTGCCAGATGAGTAACCTTGATTTTCTCGGCAGGGGTATTAAAGAATTTAATAATGTCTCTTTTGGAGTATTCAGACACAGTAATAATCCTATCAGCTTCTTCTACTATGTAGGGCATTTGCTCTACAAACCTGTCAAGATAACTCTTGCCACAGGTCTCTGGCATTGTATATGGTATCAGGTCGTGAACAGTAACCACATAAGGACATTGCTTATTTCTAGGGAGACCGAGACCGTTTTGCGGAAGATGAAAAACGCCAAAATCCCTACGAGAAACCAAGGACGGAAGATAGCTCTCATCCCAGAACCTCTTATTTTTTTCTCCAAACAGCGTTACACTCACATTTTTTTTATCCAGCATAAAATCGTAGCCTTCATTTGGCCAAAAGAAGGTATAGGAGTTTTTATCATCAATAGACATAATATTTTCCATCAGTCTGGCAGTATACGTTCCTATACCTGTTCCAGCATAGGATTTTGCTCCTCTGGTGTCGACGCATATTTTCATAATGCTCACTCCTAAGCTTATATTAGGGTTAATAAATTTCAATATACACTTTTCATTATATGATAGAGATGTTTAAAGGTTGCATGGTTATTTATTTAGGTGCGGACTTCATGTCGTGCCTTATTGTTTTAAACAGCTGAAATTTACATAACACCAATTTATGATCTTCTACATATACTGATTATTATAATGATGTTCAAAATGCCTATTTCCATGGTGACAGGCTTAAGACTTAGCTTAAATGTGGAGGGATTGCAATGGATTTCAAAACCATCGAGGAGCTCTATGGATTTAAAATACGTAGTATGGAGCAAATCAAAAACATTTATAAAGCAGAGACTGATAAAGGAGTCAAATGTATCAAACGGGCTCATATGAGGTCTTCCTATTTCTTATTCATGTATTCTGCAGTAAACTATTTGCACCAAAATGGCTTTGATAGAGTAATACCTTATAATACTTGCTTGGATGGCCGCATATGTGTGGAAGATGATCAATATATTTATTATGTAGTAGATTGGGTAGAGAGCAGGGAATGCAAGTTTAAAAAACCAGAGGACCTCAAAGCAATAATCAAGACAGCGGCAGATTTTCATGATGCCACCGTAGGCTACATAGTACCGGAGGGTGCTAAGCCCAGAGTATTTTATAACAAATGGACTACCAAGTTTAACAAAAAATGCATTGAGCTGCTGGAATTTAGCAAAGCAATAGAAGAAAAAGAATACATGGATGAATTTGATGACATATTTGCAAAGCACCTGACTTATTTTTGGAATCAGGGGAGAGAGAGTATAGAATTGCTAAACAAAAGTGCTTACAGCAAGGTGTCATTGATAAGTCAGGAGCGGGGAGAGTTTTGCCATCACGACATGGCGAATCACAATTTTCTTCGAACAGCGGAAGATAAAATTTATATGATAGATTTTGACTATTGTATAATGGATACCAGGCTTCATGATGTTGCGAGTATTGTATTAAGGAATATGAGACATGGGGTATGGGATATAAACAAGGCATATTTCATACTAAATGAATACAGTAGGTATTACCCCCTAAGTGAAGAGGATTTGGGAATAATAAAGGCTTTTATGGTATATCCACAGGACTTCTGGCAGGTAGGGCTACAGTATTATTCAGAGCACCAGCCTTGGACTATGGAGTATTTTTTACTTAGGTTAAGCAGGGTAATTGAGGACAAAGACATCAGAGAAAGGTTTCTTAAGGAAATTTTAGTATTATAGATTATGTAAGGGGTGAGCTTATGGGCAATAAATATGGAGAAAAAGAGGTTATAGAAGATGCCTTTTTGTCCCCTCAGGAAAAGGTAGATCAGCTGGAAAGATATATAGAGCAAATGAAAGAAGAATTAAAACAACTAAAGAAAATTAGCAAACAAAAAGAAAAACTGGAAAAACTGGAGCATGAGAAGAAAAAGTTAATCAGTAAGAATATCAAAAGCCATAAGAAGCACAGATAAGTATGAGCTATAAGAGTTGAAAGGGATGATGTTATGTCTGGCACATATACAAGGATAAAAAGACATGAAGTAGTAGAGCTTGTAGAGTCAGAATATGGCTTAAAGGTTATCAGCATGCATGAGAGTGATAAAGGCATCCTGATATATACAGACTGTGGCATAAAAGTGCTCAAAAAGGCAAAAAGAGATGAAGCAAAAATACAATTTGCTGCTTTTGCTTATGAATATCTTATAGAGCAAGGTTTTTGCAATATGAGCAGAATTAACAAAACACAGTCCGGCAGCTATACCATAAATTATAATAACAGCAAATATATCATACAGGATTATGCCAGAGGCAAGATCATGGAAATAAAAACCCCCGAAGCTGCAGCCAAAGCTGCAGAAGCCTTGGCGCTGTTGCACAAGGCAGGGGAAAGCTTCATACCACCCCAGGGCAGTCATGCCAGAGTAGATTGGGGCAAGTGGATGGATAAATTTAAGGCGAACTCTATTAATATAAGAAAATACAGCAAAAATCTGCAAAACAAAAAGGACCTAAGCCGCTTTGATAAGCTTTATGCAAAGCATGCAGAGGGATACTATGAAAAAATGTTTAACGCATATCTTATTATGAGGAACTTTGGCTATCTTGAGAAGGTACAACAGTCCATGAAGCAAAATCAGCTGATTCACAGTGAGTATAGGCGTCATTCCTTACTACTGAATGATAAGGGTGAGGTTTTTGTTACAAACCTGGAAAACTGTGCTTATGATATCAGGGAAGCGGATATAGCAACATTGCTGGAAAGCTTCACAGGTAAGAACAAAGCTGAGCTTGCAGCGGCAGCCCTAAAGGCGTACTCTGCAATCATAAAGCTAGACAGGAGATCTATCAAGGTGATTCAAGCTTTTGTGCTGCAACCAAAGAGATTCTATAAGGTAATAGAGCGTTATTATGGAAGAAAGAAAAACTTCACAGAGACAGAGCTGGTTAACAAGCTGGAAAGAGCTATCAAGAAGGAAGCTCGCAAGGCAGCAGTGCTTGAGGTTTTGGAGGATTACAGAACTCTATAATTACAGCAAGGGCTTGAAGGAAGTGATATAATATGAGTTTTGAAATATTTACCGAGGAGGACAGGCAGAAGGAACGGGAGCTGCTGACCTCCTATGATTTGGATGTAAGGTTTTTTGATAAGCTGGGCTTTAAGATAAAACAGATTGTACCGGAGCGCAACTGCTTTAGATTAGAAACAAACAAAGGCTTCTATTGTCTAAAAAAGATGAATCTATCCGATGAGGACATCTATATTATGCAGGAGCTGACAATGCATCTTAATAAGAATGGATTCATGAATACCTTTGAAATTGTGCAGCAAAGCAACAATGAAATTCTCGTACCCTATGAAGGAAACCAATACTATTTGACCAAGTGGATGGATGGCAGAGAAAGCGACGCTCTTAATTTGTTGGATATCAAAGCTGCAATAGAAGCACTGGCTAAATTTCATCGTCACTCAGAAGGCTTTGAGTCAAAATTAAATACAGGGCACCGCAAGCTATATGGCAGTTGGAAGCAAGGCTTTTCACAAAAGCTTGCTGAAATAAAAGCAGCTAAGAAGGCAATGCTTGTTGGAGGCAAGGGGAAGAAAAATACTGAGATTATTACACATTATTTAGAGAGCTGCGAAAAGGCTGCAGTGCAAGCACTAAAACTGCTGGATAAATCCTCTTATAATGGACTAAATGCAAGAGATGAAGGCAGGAAAGGCTTCATACACCATGATTATGGCTTGCACAACATCCTGCATACCTTTGACAATGAGACATTTATTGGAGGTTTGGAAAGCTTCGCCTTTGATGTAAGAATGCATGATTTGGGTTACTTTTTATTTAGGCTCATGAGAAAAAAAGGCTGGGAACTAGATCGCGTTTTTGACATGATTGGTTATTATGATGAGATATATAAGCTAGAAAAGGAAGACTATGAAGCCTTGGCAGCATATTTTAATTTTCCACATGATTATAAACAGTTCTACAGGCTGTACTACATAGAGGACAAAGAGGTAGAAGACCTGGAGGAGCTGGAGAAAATAGACATGGAATCAGAATACAGCCAAATAAAAAAAGATTTTTTGATAAAGTTTGAGAGATACTCAGAGCTTCTGTAGATTTAAAAAATTCTGAAAGTTAAGATATATGCACAGCTTGTGCACAACCTGTGCATAAGCTGTAAATTCGTGTGGACAAAAGATAGGACTTATTTACTATAGACTATTGAATATGTGACCTATTCCCTTCATATATTAATAATAGTTTACTTAAATATCTGTGTACAAAATATTTGGATGTAGGGGAAGCTGCCCTAATTGGTCAAGCAACATTGTTGATTACCAATAAAGCGTCCAGCTTGAATATTAATGCTAGTGAGGTGTGGCCATGCAAATACAAGCTATAGCTAAGGAATTTGATTTTAAGGTTGTCAGCTACAAGCCCCTTCGGGCTGTATATATCGCTGAGACAAACAAAGGTCCCATCGTTATAAAAGAAAGTGACAGGGATCCCGACAAGCTGTTGTACATACACGGTATGAAAGAGTATCTATACGAGAAGGGCTTTATAAATTTGGATAGATATCTAATAGCCCAAAATGGCCTGCCTTTTACAGTCCAGGATAATAGGATATTTGTAGTTGAAAAGCTTATTGAGGGGCGAGAGTGTAGCTTTACAAACCTCTTTGATCGTGAAGGCGCAGTTTTGGCTTTGGCGGAGCTGCACAAAAAGGGCAAGGGCTATGAAGCAGCCACAGGGGCATTCAAGAGGGATAATTATGGCAGGTGGGATAGTACATATTTGAAGAAGATTGAGTATCTTATAAATTTAAAGTATACAGTTAGCAAGAAAAAAAAGAAGGATTTTTTTGATAATATGTTTTTAGAAGATGTAGATTTTATGTTAAGCATGGCATGGCAAGCCTATGATACACTCAAAAGCTCAAATTATCAGAACATATGCAAAAAAGCAAAAAAAGAGAAATGGATATGCCACCATGACTATACATATCACAACATTATTATAGGAAGGAAGAATGAGGTCAGCATCATAGATTTTGACTACAGCTGTCATGAATTGCCTGTATATGATCTTGCCAACTATATACTCAAAGCACTGAAGCGTTTCAGTTTTGATATAGATATGGCACTTAGAATACTTAACTTGTATGACGGTATTCTTACTATAAATCAAGAAGATCTTATGCTGATGCAGGCAATATTTGAATTTCCTCAACGATTTTGGAGAATATCTGAGCGGTACTATGAAAAGAAGACGGATTGGACAGATGATACCTTTGTGAGCAAATATGAGGATGCATACATATTTAGAGAGTATATTACTGATTTTACAAGAGACTTCAGAAAGCTTATTTAGGTCGGGACAGGTAAAGTACTTGCCCGTTATTTATAAGCACATATTATATGCAGCTTAACCTCTCATTATTACAAAAAACGGCTTAGGCCGTTTTTTTCATTCACCACAGTTGGTACATCGACATACTATATATTATAACTGCGAGGGCAAGATGGGGGGTATGTCAATGGATATAAAAGTCGGAGATTTGGTGGGCAGAAAGTCCTATGATTGCGACATTGTGTTCAGAGTTCACGATATAATCAAGCAAAGCGACAAAATTGTTATTATATTAAAGGGAATGAATTTAAGAATAATTGCCGATGCTCCTGAATCAGATGTTGTTAAGCTGCCACCTTCAAAAATAAATGAGGACATCAGAAATTTCGAGGATAGAGCAAAAAAGTTAATGCGCAAGCTGGAGAAAAGAGCAAAAAAGACAACAAATGTGATGCAAACAGGTTTTTATCGCAATGAAGCACAGTTTTTTAGAAGACCGGGCAAAGTGCTGCATATTGACGGTGATAAAAATTATTTGGATATGTGTATGAAGTCCTATAAGGATCTCAATATAGATGCAGTAGGAAGAGTCGTGGCAGAAAGTGAACAGCCCAAAGCAGTAGAGGCACTGTTGCTGCAATATACTCCGGATATTTTGGTTCTTACAGGGCATGATGCATATGTTAAGCCTCAACAAGCTATGAATGCTGAGCAAAGAAGAAAGGATCTAAGCAATATAAACAACTACAAGAACTCAAAGTATTATATGGAGTCTGTCAAGCTGGCTCGGAAATATGAACCCTCTTTGGATGATTTAGTTGTTTTTGCAGGGGCGTGTCAATCTTATTTTGAAGGAATAATGGAAGCAGGTGCTAATTTTGCAAGTTCACCGGAAAGAGTGCTGATTCATGCTTTGGATCCGGTAATGGTATGTGAAAAGGTAGCGCTAACACCCATAGACCAGATCGTTCCATTGAAAGAGGTTCTTACCGGAACGATTACAGGGTTAAATGGGGTCGGTGGAGTTCAAACAAGAGGAAAGTATAGGGATGGCATGCCTAAGTCCCTATATAGTACGGTATAGGAGGGGATGGCATGTATCTTAAGCTCTATAGCAGCAAGGAACAAAGCATACAAGAAAAAGAGTTTGAAGAGCTTGTAGCAAGCATCGCCTCTGTGAATTTAAAAGGAAGCCATAATGTTGAAGCCATAAAGGCTTTTTCTATAATGGTCAGAACAGAATTAGCCAGAAAGCTGAACATATACGGTGGAACAGGTTGTTCAAATCACAAGGGCTGTGACCTATGCGATGAGACCGGTCACTGTTTAATGTTTGATGTGGAAGACTGCATAGTTGATGATATCTATAAAAAAGCTGCCTGCAGCACAAAGGGTATAATAATGACCTTTGACAGCAAGCCGATAAAGCCATTTTTTCATTATCGATGTGGTGGAGCAACAGAGAACTCTGAAAATGTCCTAGGCAGCAAAATAACCTATCTGAGAAGAGTACTTTGTTCATATTGTAGATTAATCCCAGATCAGAACAGTGATAAGCAGTTTACTGTGGAAGAAATGGAGCAGATATTGAATACTAGGATTGCAAAGCCGGAAAATATGTACAATAGTATAGTTGGAATGTTTGAGGATATTGATGTTGATGATCAAAGCAGGGTTAGAAGTCTTAGAATAGGCAATAAAATATTTAAAGGCAACGAGTTAATGGAGCTTCTTAAACTGAACTCCACCAGATTTAACTATACACCTGTCAAATTTCTATTCAAAAGTATAGGTATGGGACACGGCTTGGGACTTTGTCTCTGTGGTGCCAATGAAATGGCCCTCTTAGGCAGAGACTATGCCGAAATATTGAATTACTACTATACCGGAATTAAGCTGGAGGCTATGGAGATAACAGAAGAAGGAAAACCGCTGAAGGGAAGAAAATTTGTACTGGATGCGGGCTGTGGAGACGAGGATGGAAAGCAGCAGCCATCAAATGGATTAAGTGAAAAAGAAATTAACCTAGATATTGTGTTACGCTTGTCAAGGCTGCTGAAAGACGATGGAGCAGCAGTGAAGCTGACTAGAGAAGGAAACACAAATGTTGCACTTTCTGACAGAGCTGCTATCACGAATACAGAGAAGCCAGACTTCTTCATTTCCATACTCCAAAACAGCTTTGCGAGTCCCGGCGTATCTGGTACAGAAATATATCATTTCCGTGGAGATAAGGAAAGCGAGAAAATTGCTAAGTTAATACTTGATGAGGTAAGTGGTGCAATAGGCAGTAAAAACAGGGGAGTCAGGACGGCAGAGTTCTATCTTTTGCGTCAAGTGCGAGCATCCGCTATAATATTACAGCTTCTTTATATTACCAACCCAATTGATGCTGAGAAGCTGGCGGATCCTACTCAGCTGCAAAAGGCAGCAGAGGCAGTGCATAAGGCGATATTGAAATACTATTGTCCAATGGATAATGCTTAACAAAAAGGCACGTAATCCAATACGTGCCTTTTTGTTGATTCTTAGAACAATCCGGAAATTACTCCATTCTCATCTATATCTATTTTTTCTGCTGAAGGAACCTTTGGTAGTCCCGGCATAATCATAATGTCACCTGTAAGAGCAACAATAAAGCCTGCTCCTGCAGATACTCTAACTTCTTTTACTGTAATGTCAAAGCCTGTAGGTCTGCCCAAGAGGTTTGGATTATCAGACAAGGAGTATTGAGTCTTTGCCATGCAGATTGGATATTTATCCAAACCTAGCTCTTCCAACCGCTTGATCTCTTTGGATGCTTTTGGAGCAAATATTACATTATCTGCACCATATATTTCCTTGGCAATTTTATTGATCTTGTTCTTAATACTGTCCTTTTCATCATATAGGAATTGGAAGCTGCTGGCTTTTTCTGCTGCCGCAACAACTTTATGTGCAAGGTCTGCACCGCCTTCGCCGCCTTTTTCCCATACCTCACAAAGTGAAGACTCGATACCTAGTGTTTTGCAGTATTCCTGAACCAACTGAACCTCAGCCGCTGTATCTGTAACAAACTTGTTGATTGCGACTACTACAGGAACGTTGAATTTGCTTACATTTTCTATTTGCTTTTCCATATTTGCAAAGCCTTTGTTGAGGGCTTCCAGGTTTTCTACTGTAAGGTCTGTTTTTGCTACTCCGCCATGCATCTTAAGTGCTCTGATAGTAGCTACTATTACAACTGCTGATGGTGCAAGACCACCCAATCTGCACTTGATGTCCATGAACTTCTCTGCGCCAAGATCTGCACCGAAGCCTGCTTCTGTAACCAAGTAATCAGCAAGCTTAAGACCCAGCTTGGTAGCCATTATGCTGTTGCAGCCATGAGCTATGTTTGCAAAAGGTCCACCATGTATGAAGGCTGGCGTGTTTTCTAGTGTCTGTACCAAGTTAGGCTTTATAGCATCCTTGAGAAGCAGAGCCATAGCTCCTTGTACATTTAGCTGCGAAACAGTAAGTGGATTGCCTTCATTGTTATAGGCAAACACTATTCTACCCAGTCTTTCCTTGAGATCCATTAGACCACTTGAAAGACAAAGTATAGCCATTACCTCAGAAGCAACTGTTATCATGAAGCCTTCTTCTCTAACAAAACCATTGGCTTTACCACCCATACCTATGACAACTTCTCTCAAGGCTCTATCGTTCATATCCAAAACGCGCTTCCAAACAATTTGTCTGGGGTCTATCTTGAGCGTGTTGCCATGATTGATATGATTGTCAATTGCTGCTGACAATAGGTTGTTAGCGGATGTAATTGCATGGAAGTCACCTGTAAAGTGAAGGTTGATATCCTCCATAGGAACGACTTGTGCATAACCGCCACCTGCGGCACCACCCTTAACACCAAATACAGGTCCCAGGGATGGTTCTCTTAGGGCGATGGCTGCGTTTTTGCCTATTTTATTAAGGGCTTGACCCAAGCCTACTGTAGTTGTAGATTTTCCTTCTCCAGCTGGCGTGGGGTTGATGGCTGTAACCAGTATCAGTTTGCCATCTTTTTTGTTCTCGAGCCTCTTCCAAATATCATAGCTGATCTTAGCTTTGTATTTACCGTAGTTTTCTACCTCGTCCTCTAGTATGCCAAGCTTTGCTGCAACTTCATTAATAGGCAGCATTTTGGCCTGTTGAGCTATTTCTATATCTGATTTCATATGAAATTTCTCCCTTCGGGTTAATATTATTGGGCAGGCGTGGAAACCTGCCCCTACCACTGAGTACATAAATAGTTTGTAGGGGTGGGTTTCTACGCCCACCCGTATTTTACTCTAATATTCTGTTTTCAAGCACTTGATTCATACTGAAGTTTTCTAATCTTAAGTAATATGCAGCTGTGTCAACGAGGGCTTCCATCGGTGTAAGACCTACGATTTCACTGCCTACAATATTGACTCCATAGCGTGCTGCTTCAAACTTAACGGTTTCAAATACTCTGTAAAGTGCAGTTTTTGTAAAGTCTGTCATGTTGATGGATACCTGTACAATGCCTCTTTCTTTTAAGTCAACACCCATCGCCTTTGTAAATCTAAAACCACCGGAAATATGTCTGATGCATTTTGAAATTTTGTTTGCTATTTCGATATCATTTGTTGCCAGGTTGATATTAAAAGCTACCAAAGGCATTCTAGCGCCTACTACGGTAGCACCTGCCGTTGGATGCTGTTCTGCAGGGCCAAAATCAGGAGTCCATTCAGGCAGCTTTACCTTTTCCTTGAAGCCCTCATATTCGCCTTTTCTTATATTTGCAAGGTTTTCTCTTTGCGGGCTGGTTGCTGCCTTTTCATATAGATATACTGGAAGATTGTATTTGCTTGCCATTTCCGCAGCAACCTCTTTGGAAAGAGCAACGGATTCCTCCATGGTAACGTTCTTTATAGGAATAAAAGGAACTACGTCAATTGCACCCATTCTTGGATGCTCACCTTGATGCTTGTTCATATCAATATTTGCAATAGCAATTCCTGCTGCCTCTACCATTGCTTTTTTTACAGCCTCCGGTTCGCCTATAACAGTTACAACCACTCTGTTGTGATCCTTATCTGGATTGTAGTCTAATAGCTTGCAGCCCTCAGTTTTTATAAAAGGAGCCACAATTTTTTCGATTACATCCATGTTTCTGCCTTCACTGAAGTTTGGTACACATTCAATTATCTTATTAAACATTTACATCCTCCTATTTATTAAATACCTTGGCAACCAAATTCTTTACCATATCTTCCTTTGGCACGAATGGTATTGTAATATGGCCTGCTCCGGCATAGTTTTTATTGTATTCGACACAGGTATCGATGGAGTTTTGATTTCTCGCCCAGGAGCGTCTTGCAACACCGCCCATAACGTCCCACATCATAGCTGACTTGATGATATGATCGACTCTTTCGCTTCCATCCAACACCAAGCCAAAGCCGCCGTTTATGGACTTGCCTATACCCACGCCGCCACCGTTATGCAGCGCTATAAGGCTCATGCCTCTGGCAGCATTTCCGGCGAAGCATTGTGTAGCCATGTCAGCCATAACGTTGCTGCCGTCTTTTATATTAGAAGTCTCTCTGAAGGGGGAATCAGTACCGCTTACATCATGATGGTCTCTGCCCAGCATGATAGGACTTACCTCA
>MGOS01000106.1:8873-12201 GCA_001797185.1 Clostridiales bacterium GWB2_37_7 | reverse complement strand
TTCTTCTTGACTTCTTGACATGCATGCCCAGATACATGTATCTCTGCTAAAGAATTATATATAACATTAGCACCCTTCTTAAATAATTGATTGATGACCCTTGAAACTGTCTTTTCATTGCCGGGTATTGGCGTAGCGGATATTACAACCAAATCTCCTGGAATGATATCCAGCTGTCTATGAGTTGATGCTGCCATTCTTGATAATGCAGACATTGGCTCTCCTTGGCTGCCTGTAGTAATGATCATCAATTTATCATGAGGATATTTGTTTATTTCGTTAATATCAATGATTGTTTTTTCAGGTGCATGTAAGTATCCCAGCTCCAGTGCAACGTTTACTACATTTATCATACTTCTGCCGCTAAGAGCTACTTTTCGATTGCAATTAACAGCTGCATCTATAATTTGCTGAACTCTATGAATATTAGATGCAAATGTTGCAACGATGATTCTGTTCTTTACATCATCAAAAATTCTATCAAAGGTTTCGCCTACAGTTCTTTCCGACAGCGTATACCCTTCACGTTCAACATTTGTGCTGTCACTCATCAGAAGCAGAACTCCTTGATTTCCCAACTCTGCGAAACGCACCAAATCTATAACATCACCATGTATGGGTGTATAATCTATTTTGAAATCACCGGTATGTATCACTACTCCTACAGGTGTTCGTATCGCAAGTGCCATGGCATCTGCAATACTATGGCATGAATTTATAAATTCAACCTTGAATACGCCTAACTCTATAATTTGACCTTGCGCTATCGTCTCCATTTTGGTAGTGGACAGTAAACCATGTTCTTTCAATTTAATTTCTATCAAGCCTATTGCAAGCTTTGAAGCATAAATAGGAACATTTATTTCCTTTAGTACATAGGGAATCGCGCCTATGTGGTCTTCATGACCATGGGTTATTACAATTCCCCTTATCTTATCAGCATTCTTTTTCAAATATGCAATGTCCGGCAGAACCAAATCTATTCCCAGCATTTCATCGTCTGGGAATGCTATTCCACAATCAACTATTATAATATCATTGCCGAACTCAAAAACTGTTATGTTCTTGCCTACTTCGCCGAGTCCTCCTAAAGGGATTACTTTTAGCTTATTTTTATTCATTTATATCCATTCCTCCGTATTGTGATTAGTTTTAAGCTGCTCTTTATTTTGTCAAAACAGGTTTTGTTAGATTCTTATAAAATATTTACATCATATAGCATCTATGTTATTCCATATTCTAAATAGTAAATTCATGTTTACCTTTAGTATATACATCATCGATACATATACTAATTACCACGGCAAAGTCTAGACCTTTTGCTGCATTAGAATTTACAACCATTGCACTGCAGTTGTAAATTCTTTCTTTTTTAGTTAGTTTCTTAATGGCTGCATACAGCAATCATCAAATAATACTTCTTGCCTTCTATAGCTTTTTCAATCGTATCATTGCGTTGATAATACAGTTCAACCTTATTAAATTTATTTAAAAGTTGTATAAACTCTTCTTCTTTGTATTGATGTACATGGTATGGATTGGAACATGGCATTCCTCGTCCTCTACCCATTGGAGTTGATATGATCAACTTACCCGAAGGCTTAAGCAGTTGCTCAAGATTATGTATAAATGCAGCATCGTTTTCTAAATGCTCTAGTGTTTCAAAGCTAATAATTGTATCAAAGCTTCCTAGATCGACTTCCAAAGCTTCAGACAATGCATCCTTAATGAAATAGGACACTTTGGAGCTGGTGTAATTAGATTTTGCATACGCAACTGTTTCTTCGTCTATATCAACACCAATAATGTGTTGTATTTTTTCCCCATTGTCATTATCTAATAATATTTGTATTCCATATCCTACACCACAAGCAATATCAAGAACTCTTCCTCCAGCATACCTTGATGCAAATTCATATCGTTCAATATGCTCTCTCAGAAGTCCATTGTTGCAGTCCATGAGTTTGGGAATGACTCTTTCTCCAGTTAATTTCATTTTTTTCACCTATAATATTTAAAGCTTTTCACCTTTTTTTAGTCTTACAATCAATTCTTCTAAATCACTTTTTGTGACTCTCCAACTTCTCCCAATCTTAAAAGCAGGGATTTTTCCTTCCTGAACCAACTTATATGTAGTCATTTCACTTAATTGTAAATATTCAGCTACCTGGCTAACTGTTAATACTTCTTTTTCTATATTGTTATGATTCATATAATTCCCTCTCTCTTATAAAGTCAGCTTGTATTTAGAAGTATCTTTTACCTATAATAATTAGTTATCATTAATTATAATTCTATATAATATTACCTATATTAGTCAAGTTATTTATAAACCTTTATCATTCAGTATAATATAATACTAAATTTAGTAATATTATACCTATTATTATTACATTTAATGCGTATAGCAGACAGTAAAATATAAGCTCTATTTGTACAATGTTTCTGTAACACAAATTGTACATGCCGCATAATTAATAATAGAAGATAGAAATCTTTACTATAGAAAGCGAATGTTATCTATCGATACGTTTACTTTTTTATTGATATTTACAAGACATGTATGCTTTCTATAAGAAACAAACAGCAAGGAGGTGTGACTGTGGAAAAAGTTTATAATTACAGACATAGGGTATATGGTTATGTTGAAAATAATATTATTTATGATGAAAACTATGGCATTGCGGGCTATACAGACGGTACAGTACTTTATGACAGAAACTATGCCCCTTTGGCCTACGTAAGAAACGGATACGTATATTCAATGAATAATGTACCATTGGGATACTATAGAGACTATGATTTATATGATATGAATGGCAACTATTTGGGATATGGGAATTCTGGACATTTTGGCTTGCTAGGTGGTATACTTCTCCTGCTTCTCTTAGGAGGTATTGGTCGCAGACGTTTCTTCTTCTAATCAGTTTTATAACAGAATTTGAAATAAATGAAGACTTACATAGCAACGGCTTGTAGGTCTTCATTTTTAGAATCTTTGATTGCTTTTCAAATAATCATTAAGACTTCTTATAAAAAAGTCCCTAAACCCATATATAACACCTAAGTTTTCGCGCTTACTACTTTCTAGATCATAGTAATATTTGTTGCTTTTTATTTCAACTGATAATGAATCTAATGGAAAACCTTCTCTATATCTCGTATGTGGCTTATCTACTATATAAAATTTTTCAGAATAAATATCTTCTCCATCGTATTTATAAATATGCTCCTTATCAATTACTAAGCATATCGAATTCTTATAATATGCAATTAACTTACCGCCATATTTTGCAGCTAAATTGCTGTAGTAACTTAGCATTTCTCT
>MGOS01000106.1:7603-8852 GCA_001797185.1 Clostridiales bacterium GWB2_37_7 | reverse complement strand
TTATTTCTTTCATGCAAAATACCCTCATTATGATTCATGAAGATAATTGTATTTCTTGGCTTACATTTATTTATAACTTCAACTCCATATATCTCGTTCCGTCTATAGGGTTATATACATATGGCTCAATATCATAGAATCCAAATAATACATACATGTCTTGCGCCTTTTTCATTGAGGGAAGAGTATCAAGCCTTATGTAAGGATAACCCAACTTTCTACCCTCTTCAATAATTAATCTTACTAATTCTTTTCCTATTCCTAACCCTTGAAAGGACTCCCGTACAAAAAGCCTTTTCATTTCACAAGTTTCTTCTGACAACCTTCTGAGTGCAATACATCCGGCTGGCTTGCCATCCACTAAGGCCAGCATCAGTGCACCATCAGGATAGGTATACTTACCTGGCAGCATTTCAAACTCTTTAGAAAAGTCCTGAAACGATAGATCAACATTAAGTGATTGTGCATATTCCAAAAATAGCTGTCTTACATGATCTAAGTTTTCACCGTGACTGACATTTATAAAGTCTATACTCAAACTACTATTATTTAGTTTCATATAATCCCCTCACTTTCTAATTGTCTTTGCTACAGCGACTCAATGGATCGGTAAATCTCAAGTACTTTGCTGCTTTCGTTACGCACTAGTAACGTTACTGAGTCACACCCTTAGTGCCAAGCCCAATGCTTCTGCTTTCACAAGTGCGTCTGTTGCTTCAATTGCACCTTTTTCATTAACCTTCGGAACTGCTAATACTCCTTTATCTTCCCACTTCATATAGTGGGCAATTCCTTGATATGTTGCTCTTATTCCATCAAATACTTCCATGTCCTCATCTGCTCCACATACAAGGAGAAGGCTTTCTTTGATATTCAAAGAGCGCTTACAGCTTTTTCCTACATAAGCATACATTTTATCAATGGCTGCTTTGATTTGTGTAGAGAAGCTAAACCAATATAAAGGCGTGCAAAATACGATGACATCTGCTGCTTCTAATAAAGGTGCAAGTTCATCAAAGTCATCTTGAAACGAACACGGCTTCCCCTTGCTCCAGCATGTTTTACAGGCTCGACAGCCACTTATATCTTTCCTTGCAGTTTCAAATTTTGTCACTTTATGTCCAGCTGAAAGTACACCCTTAATAAAAGCATCTGCCATCCTATCGCTATTTCCATTTCTTCTCGGACTTCCAGTCAACAACAATATATTTTTTTTATTCATAATTTCGCCTCCTAATGCCTTACAGCG
>MGOS01000106.1:2270-7563 GCA_001797185.1 Clostridiales bacterium GWB2_37_7 | reverse complement strand
TTAAACTATATATTCCAATATATCTTTTAAATCATCGGTCTTGATAAAATATTTCGCCTTACCAATTATCGAGTCCGCATAATTAATTGCTAAAGAATTCCCACAATATTCAAAAATAGGGATGTCTGTACCGCCATCTCCTACTGCGAAACAGTCTTCAGATTTATATCCATTCTTTTCACAGTGTTCTATCAAATGTTCTAATTTACCTTTATCCCCTGTATGTTTAATAATTTTTCCAGTAAATTGATCATTCTCTACCTCATATAAACTACCGTAATAAAAATCAAATCCCCATCTTTCAGCAGCAACCTTTGCCACTTGATTTGGACCGGCTGTTATCAAGATACACTTCATTCCTTTTTCATGTAGTTTATCTATTGTTTGCTTAATATTTTGAATTGGCTTTATAATACTATCAAAATGTTTCTCTAAGGATTCAATATGTAACCCTTCAATTAATAGAGCTCTATGATAATCAGCTTCAATCCAATCATATACGCCATTCTGTTCCTTCTTCTCAACCTCAAGTACTTCGTTATATTTACCATTGAGAATACAAGGATACATTACAGAGTGTATCTCGTAAATCAAGGTATGATCCAAATCAAAACAAACTAACCTAATCTCATTCACTAATAATCTCCGCTCCAATCCTTCAAAATAATACTTTAGTTAATGATAATCATGACTGCCCTCACATCTAAAGCCATTCTCTTTTGGCACTCACTCTTGTCTTCTCCATAACGATAAATCTAAAGCCATCATCTTCGATATTCTCACCAGATACCACAAAATTCAGTTTCCTAAAAAGCTTTAGCGCTGGTTCATTTGTCTCTCCAGTTTCAATTACTATCCTGTCTATTTTCATATTTTCAAATATGTAATTAGCAACCACATTAACAGCCTTAAAGCCAATCCCCTTCTTCCAGTATCTCTTATCCCCTATAATAATGCCTATTTCACCCTGTTTCCTATCTTTGTCTATACTGAAGAAATTAACAAAGCCAATCGGTTTTTGTTCTGCATCCGTTATAATGAAGTACCTGTACTTTCTTGCTTCATCGTTGCTATTCATCTTCTCTAAGTCAAATATGTTACTGTAGCGGATGCACTCCTCTATTAGTTGCTTGCTATTTTGCGGAATCGCTCTTGGATCATATTGGTTAATCTCTTTATCGATCCACCAAGAAAACAGATTTACAACATCTTTCTCCTGTAGATCCCTTATCTTTATTTCTTCATCACAATAATAGATCATTTTATTCTCCTTCTATCTATCCCTAATCACAACAATGCGCAATACTGCATGTAGTTTTATATTACGTCTCGCACTCACGACGTCCCTGAGTCGGACCTCAGCGACTTACTTCCTAGCGGTACTTGCCACCCGATGAAGGGGTGTAACAATGCACCACATTCTTTTAGTACTTATTCAGTTTATTAATTTTCTTGAGACTTTGAGATTATCTGTGAACAACGGGAGTGCATTGTTAGACGAAATAATCACAAATGACCCTAGAAATTCTAAACTACAAAGGACAACATTCTTAAAACCTCGAAGTAATCATCTGTCTCGAATAACACATTGGTAGCCGATATTTTCTTCATATTTGGATAAAATGATGCCTTATAAGCTTTTGTATGATTAACATATGATAATTCAACTTTAAACCATTTAGGTAAAGGTATTATACATTTATTCAACTCCCCTTTTAGGCTCGCTTTAACTGCTTCCTTTATGCTATCAAAGGCTAATTGAGGATGAATGCTGACTACAGAATCTCCAATTCCCTTGTTTAATCCAATTGTATTTACATTAACGTTAATTTGCCTTACATGATCACAGAGTCCAGCATCTCCGGATACGAAAACAACAGGCACTCCTATATAAGATGCAGTATAAGCATTAATAAGGAATTCACTTGCTAACTCATCATTAATCTTCATATATGACAACTCTGTTTCTAAAGTATGTGACAATGGATTCCCATCTGAACCTGCATATGAATGATATCCAATCATTAATGCTGCATCAAAAGTACTATCTAATTCTTGCATCATGCAAAAGGGATGTCCACTAAAAGAACGTATTAATTTCGTATTAGTCGGAAGTCCTGAAAAATTTAAATTTCTACCAACCCCATGAGCATCCTTTATCCATATCTCTTTAGCTCCAGCACTATTAGCACCCTCACACGCAGCTTGAACTTCCTTTATCATCTCTTCACTAAAAGGTGGATAATCGGGTTTCCATCTTGTTGCTTCATCCCAATTTACAATACCCGCAATACCTTCAATATCAGCACTAATATAGATCTTCATTTCAAGTCTCCTTTATTTTTATAATTTAATAGTATTTAATGATAAATCCTAACCCGTAGGATTGTGATTATTTCGTATAACGTCTCTCACTCACGATGCCCCGGAGTCGAACTCCATAGCCCTACCCCTTAGCAGCACTCGCCACCCACTAAGGGGTGTAACGATGCACCACAAACTATTAATTCTTATTCAGATTATTAGTCCTTAAGTAAATTAGTAGTTTGTCCACGAATTAAGAGAGTGCATTTTTATTGGAAGTCCCGTCACATCTGAATATAATTGCCATAGAATCCAAAATGCCTGGAAAAATAATATACGAATAATATGAAACAGCTTTTGTACAGAACTTCGATTATTTGGTGAGGAGCACTCGTGCAAACATCTTAGCACCATTGATAGCTTCAACTGTTTGAAATGATGCCTTGTCATCCTCATCTCTTACTGAATACATTCCTGCATAATCCAAATTTGAATGCTCACAGAGACGCTTTATTCCCGTTTCAAATGGTTCTGCTCCATATTTTGCATCATACCCATGTGTTGCGATGATTGCACATTTCTTACCTTCCCAAAGCGATCCCTTACCTCTCCCATAGAATTTGTTCATTCCAAAAAATCGGTCAAGCATTGCCTTCATTTCAGCTGGACAATACCATGAGTAAATAGGAGTTGCTAAAACAAAACAATCTGAATGAACTATTTGCGAGACAATTTCTTGCATATCATCATTCTGCTGACAACCATACTCACCAGTCATATTTTGGCAAGCATAACAGCCACGGCAAAAGAAAATATTCTTGTCCGCAAGTGTAATATATACCACTTGTACATTATTCATTTCTAATTCATCAATAAATGGTTTCACCAATTCAGCTGTATTTCCATTCAGCCTAGGACTTCCCATTAAAATACAAACTTGCATACTACAGCACCTCACATAATATTTTTGACACTACTTTTGCCATTCTACAAATGTGTCTTAAAGATTTTCGTTTCTCAATCATGCTTATAATATCTATTAAGAGATTTCCACTAATGTTCCGCACTCACGACGCCTCTGAACCGGACCCCCGGAGCCCCACATAGACAAGGGCAGCACGGATGCTGCTGCCTTTAGCTTCCATATATGAACATAATATATAGATTGCGAATTGTGATATATTTGGTTATGCTCACAATGTAAAGAATTTTATCTTTCAGTTTGTTCCGTCATCAATTCCCACCTCATGCCAAATTTATCTATAAGCGAAACAAAACATGATGAATAAGTCGTACTTTGTATAGGCGCAAGAATAATAGCATCCTCTTTCAAAAGACTATAGGCTTTTTGAACTTCATCTGCGGTATCAAAAGTAACAACCAATGAAAGTGAGTTTCCAGGTGTATGTTCGCTTTCATATGAAATATCAGACATCATCAAACGAGTTTCACCAATCATAATTTCAGCATGATACACATGCTCTGAATACCTTGCATCCGAAATATAGTCTTTGGGGTTTGCATCTTCGTTTCTAAGCATGTAAAGAATATTAGCATCAAAAACTTTTTTATACAACTCTATTGCATCATTACAATTCGCGCAAAAATGAAAATTCGGTGTAACAATCATGTGTCTTCCTCCCTCATAAATTTAATAATTTCTACTTTGCAATATCTTGCTAATACGAAGCATCATTCTACAAAGCATATTTCTTAAACAATCACGCCAAGGATGGCGTGCACTTTGTTCGGACTGTCAGATAACGGTCTCGCATTCCCGCTGCCTCCAAGACTTAGAAAGTCTTCTCTTAGCCTTGATGGTGGCTGGAATGCATTGTTTACTGAAGTCCATCAGCACTACACTTAAAATTAGTATTACCCCCAAACCATTTGTCCACGTACAAATATTACGTGATAATAGCTTTTAGTTCATGTAAAACAGCGGTCTCCCGATGTACCCAATGGTTTATATCAGGTCGTGCAATTTTTAGAATTCTCTCGTTTTTATTAATTACAGTATCAATGTTAATCCATTGAGGACAAAAATCCAATTCTGTCTCATAATCATCTAATTCTAGTTCTACCTGACTTTCTAACACTTCGCAGACATAATAATGAGAAACCATTTCAAAAATTGAATCCTTTTCAAATTCATCGATGTTTCTTTCAATTATTATGCCTATTCTTTCTTTTACTTTGCTGATTATATAACCTGTTTCTTCTCTCACTTCTCTTATTAGAGTTTCTGAATGGTTTTCTCCACTTTTAACTCCACCTCCAGGGAACTTATAATCTCCCTTGTTAGAATTCACCATGAGAAGTTCACCATTTCTAATAATTATTCCCCGTACAGCTTCTCTACAATTGACTTTAACCTTTTCTTTATTAACTTCTTGAATTCCCAGTATAAAATTAAAAACCATTAATCTAACACTCCAATTCTTTGATAGTATGTTGAAGAATAATATGAATCAAAAAAATATTCATAATTAGCACTATCTTTGGAAAGGATTTCAGAGAAAGTTCCGCACTCACGACGCCCCTGAGCCGGACCTCAGAGACCTTCTCCCT
The DNA here is from genome assembly GCA_001797185.1 of Clostridiales bacterium GWB2_37_7. Taxonomy (GTDB): domain Bacteria; phylum Bacillota; class Clostridia; order Lutisporales; family Lutisporaceae; genus GWB2-37-7. The sequence continues at coordinate 2,688 of MGOS01000106.1, read as the reverse complement.
GACGGTGCTTGTCACCCGGTGAAGAGGTGTAACAATGCACTATTATCTACTAAATATGATTTAGATTAGTAACTTTCTAGCTAGTTATAGGTTGTCCACGAACTGCGGGAGTGCATTGTTGGTTTAAGCGAAGTAGTATCACTACACTAACAATTTTGACAACTGTTCCATTCCAACCGCATGAGTCCAAGTAGCCTCATTCAGTATACTCTCATAGAAACTCGTAGCAATTGCCTGCCTTTGAGATGCAATTTCTTTTGCCTTTAGTGTATAGAAATTATCATATACTACTTTTAGTTTGTAATTATACTCCCGTAAAAAAGATGGCTCGCTACCTTGTAATCCGTCAATAATTCTTCCTGTTTCATCTATAGAGTAAATCGGTTCAGAAATGAGTCCTTCATAAATTAAACACCTT
>MGOS01000106.1:0-2240 GCA_001797185.1 Clostridiales bacterium GWB2_37_7 | reverse complement strand
CTCTGTATCTATGTGTAGAAATACACGACTTTACATGTTGAGCTTGCTTTTCATGCCATCCATTGCTTATTAAATACTCATATGCCATACTCGCACCATACTCTGCATGACATAACTCTGGACTATTAAACTGATAAGCACGTCCAATATCGTGTAATAAACATGCTGCAATTAAAACATCTTCATCTACCTTCTGCTCATACTTTGATATTTCTATGGCTAGATATAAGACTCTATATATGTGCAAGCAGTCATGAGCGCTATCATTCATGTAAGATAACATGTAGCTTTCGATTCTTTTATATTCTGATTTATTCATGTTCAATCCTCTCAATATTGGCTCTTCTATTCTCTTCCTTTCGTATAAATGAAAGAAGATCTTTACTCGAAAGTGGTTCATCAAGAAACCTTGGAACTACATGTAAATGAGCATGCATAAGGTGCTGCCCACCTGATTTTCCAGTATTCCAGAAAATATTATATCCGTCAGGCTTATGCTTTTTATCCAGAAGTTCTTTGACTTCATTTAGAATCGAGAAAGTATAATTCCACTCATCTTGAGACAATTCAAATACATTCTCTTTATGAGCTCTTGGGACAATTATTCCAGAGCCAATTAAAATGCTCTGAGGTATCTGATAAAATATACATTTTTCGTTTGATAGTATGATTTTCTGCTCAGGCATAAGTTCTGGGTGGCATAAAACGCACTTACTATTATCAGTCATTTTTCCCTCCATACCATCTACATATTTACTTATCAATTATATAAACAAGTTTTGGTATTATTCGTCCCTGGATAACAAGTGATTCTACTTCACCAGTTTGCATTGCTCCCATTTTAGTATAAAATTCTACAGCTTGCGGGCTTGTAACTAATTCGATTTTATTAACTCCATTCTCTTTACATATTTTAATTATATGATTCCATAATAACTTCCCATAGCCTTTTCCAATGCTTTTTGGTTCTATATAAAGATACTCTAAAGAGGTTTCTTTTTCTTTGTTCAAGATACCATAGAAGCCCAAAATTCTTCCATCTTCTTCTACAACGAAAGTAGGACTATCACTTATAAAGTCTTCAGTGATCTTATAAATAGACTTGAATTTTTTCATAAAATCCTTATCGTAACCCCAATAAGCCTCTGATTCAATTGCTATCCGAGTCAGAGTTTCAGATTCACAGCTTTTTGCCTGCCTGATATTTGCCATTTTAAAGTATCCCTCCTGCATAAAGTTAGAAGCTCTTATAACAAGATCTATTGAAAGTTTTTTGCACTTGTTGTAAAAAACTACAAAAGGCGTTTCAACGAGGCAGGGGGGTATATGCCCACCTCCTGTTGCTGAAATCGGAACCCGCCACTTATAGAAGTGGGGGACATATTTTTACCTCGTTATATTTTGAGGAATTTAAATAACGTTCCGACTGTCAGCACTCCATAGATTTTGCTAACTCAGCAAGCTTGTTTATAGATTTCCAGTTACGTATAGTCATCGGCACATCCAGTTTTTGAAGATTATTAGCAAGCTTTGAATTTCGAATGCTTTTACTGAACAAAAGATAAACCTCTCGCCCTCTGATCCAGAAATCATCACTTTTACTTCTATAAGAATTTAAAGATTCAACATTTTCTTGAGAAGGTGAGTTAAGCAGCAAAGCGACATAAAGCCTCTCTCCTTCTGATGATGACTCCGCTTCAGATATTTCTTCATCAGAGAATGGACAATTGCAGATAATTCGTTTTAGTTCCTCTGCAGTCCTCAAAACAACTGCAACGGAAAATCCAAAAGTCTTCCCAATTTTATACTCAATATGCTTACGCAGTATTTCTTCCTTTTCATTTGATTTAAATAGCACATTACCACTCTGAATATATGTTTGCACCTCACTAAGTCCCATCTCTTCAAACATTCGTTTCAAATTGGCCATCTTAATAATATTCTTTCCACCTACGTTAATGCCTCGTAATAGTGCGATATAAGTAGTCATTTAATTCCCCCTCATACTTTATTTGAGCATGAATCACAAATTTCAAATTACTGTATCCTACCTCAATAATTATATTTCTTTGATAATTTTACAAGGATTGCCTGCAGCAATTACATTACCAGGTATATCTTTTGTTACTACACTTCCCGCTCCAATGGTTACATTATCTCCAATTTTTACTCCCGGGCATATTATTGTTCCGCCGCCAACCCATACATTATTTCCTATAGTTATTGGTTTAGCAAACTCT
>MGOS01000105.1:8625-9212 GCA_001797185.1 Clostridiales bacterium GWB2_37_7 | reverse complement strand
GTTGAAGGCGGCAGAAATGTCGAACCCATGAAAGGTAGAATTGATAGTAAAGCCACCTGTATGTACTGGGTTGGCATCCCCGATAATCTCCCGGTCATCCACATTCACTATACCGTTATCATCAAGGTCTTTCAGCTTCATGGAACCCGGACGAATATTACCGACCACGCCAGAAGCGTCCGCTACCCCTTCCTTGAGAATCCATCGGTTGGCAGAAGCATTATATCTTTCAAAATCAGACACTTCGTATCTTCCGTCGGAGTGATATCCGAACATTTGTCCAACCGCACCACCTTTAGCGATCCAGTAGTCGTATCCAATTTCAGAGGAAGCCCAATAGGTGTCGTATCCAAAATCATTCATGATTCCCAGACTTTGTATTTCTGTCCGGTTAAAACCAATGTTGCCGCTTAAACTGAGGGTGAAATTCCGGTTATTTACCGCATACCAGTTCAGTGTGGTTTCGATTCCCTGATTTTGATTTTCTCCCATGTTACGATATTGGGTATCATATCCTGTGCCGGCTACCGGGAATTCGATCAGCAGATCGCTGGTTGTATTGCGATAGGCTTCCACGGTTCCACTGA
>MGOS01000105.1:0-8522 GCA_001797185.1 Clostridiales bacterium GWB2_37_7 | reverse complement strand
CCATTGCTCCCATTTGCTTTGCTTCAGTTATGGAAGCTTCCTTTATAAATATATCAAGGCTATCCAATATCGTTTCATTGACAAGTCTTTCTACCTTCTCCAGCTCTTCCTCTGTCATTGCCTTAAAGTGCGAGAAGTCAAATCTCAATCTTTCCGACGTTACCAAGGAGCCAGCCTGTTCAACATGGGTGCCCAAAACTGTTCTCAAAGCCTTGTGCAGCAAATGTGTTGTTGAGTGGTTTCTTGAAACAGCCATTCTGCGCTGTACATTGATTTCAGCTTTACAATTGTCTCCGGTTTTCGCTTCACCTTTTACAACCTTACATATATGAGCAAATCTACCGCCTGCTACCTTCTTACAGTCTACAACCTCCAGCTCAAAGCTGCCGCTGTATAGTTTGCCGGTATCACCAACTTGACCGCCGCTTTCTGCATAGAAAGGTGTTTTATCAAGGATTATACTGATTTCTTGACCTTCACCAGCTGCTTTTACGATATCGTTATTGGCCAAAATAGCAAGCACCTTGCTGTCACTTGTGTAGTTATGATACCCTGTAAATTCAGTTAAAATGGATTTGTCTAATTTGGAGTAGACATCTTCCTTCCAAGCTTCACCACTGGTATCTGCCCTACCTGATCTTGCTCTTTCTCTTTGTGCAAGCATTTCATTATTAAAGCTGTCTTCATCTACTTGGAAGCCTTGCTCTTCCAATACATCCCTGGTCAAGTCCAAGGGGAAGCCATAGGTATCGTATAGTTCAAATGCTTTTTCACCTGACAAGGTCTTGCTGTTGCCAGACTTTAAATCTTCAACATAACCCTCTAGTATATTTAAGCCCTTATCAATTGTCTCATTAAAACGTCTTTCTTCTATGTCGATTACATTTAAAATGTAGTCTTTCTTCTCTACCAATTCAGGGTAAGCTTCTCCGCTTACTTCAATAACCTTAAGGGCTATTTTTGTTAAGAAGATGTCTTGTATTCCAAGCAGCTTTCCATGTCTTGCAGCACGTCTAAGAAGTCTTCTAAGGACATATCCTCTTCCCTCATTGCTTGGCAGAATACCATCAGAAGTCATAAAGGTAGTGCTTCTGATATGGTCTGTAATAACTCTAATGGATAAATCCTGCTTTGGGTCCTTTCCGTAGGTCACACCTGTCAGATTGCAAACATAGTCAAGTATATACCGAATGGTGTTAACCTCAAATATATTATCCACATCCTGCATAATAGCTGCAATTCTCTCTAAGCCCATACCTGTATCGATATTTGGCTTAGCCAATTTGTTGTAGTTGCCTGCTTCATCCTTATCAAACTGCGTAAATACCAGATTCCAGAACTCGATGTATCTGTCGCAGTCACAGCCAAGTTTACAGTCATGCTTGCCACAGCCTCTTTCAGGACCTCTGTCAAAATAGATTTCTGAACATGGACCGCAGGGACCTAAACCTATTTCCCAAAAATTATCCTCTTTGCCCATGCGAACGATTTTTTCAGCAGGTATCTTTATATCCTTGTTCCAAATGTCAAAGGCTTCATCATCATCAAGATAAACTGTAACCCAAAGTCTATCCTCAGGTAGCTCCAGTACCTTGGTACAGAATTCCCATGCATAAGCTATGGCTTCTTTTTTGAAGTAATCTCCAAAAGAGAAATTTCCCAGCATCTCAAAGAAGGTACCATGTCTTGCCGTTTTACCAACCCTCTCAATGTCAGGGGTTCTAATACATTTCTGGCAGGAAACCGCCCTTTCCTTTGGCGGAGTTTCTTGTCCTGAGAAATACGCCTTTAGGGGAGCCATACCTGAATTAATGATTAAAATGCTTTTGTCTCCCTGTGGAACCAGAGAAGCACTTTTTAGTCTTAAATGCTCCTTACTTTCATAGAAGCTTAGAAACATTTCTCTTAATTCATTTAAACCTAATTTTTGCATTATATATTCCTCCTTTTGTTTTGCAAAAAAATAAACTCTTCCTCCCTAAAATAGGGACGAAGAGTATTTCGCGGTACCACCCTAGTTGCCATATAACGGCCACTCGATTGACTATGTCAGTGCAGGATAACGGCTGCTCCGTCTTTTGGATGCTCCACAGCAGCTTCAGCATTCTATCCGAGGGCTTTCACCAGCCACCCTCTCTCTGAAGGAATCAAATTGCTTACTAATCTGTATCAACACTATTATGAAATTATAATAGATTATATATTACATTATAATTATTGTCAATATATGCACAATTATACATCACGCTTCATGCTTTACATATCGAAGGAAATGCCTAACAGTGAGTTTGATAGCTACTAATACAGGAACTGCCAATATCATTCCTGCTATTCCCATCAGCTTTCCGCCAATAAATAGAGATAATATAACATATACAGGATGAACTCCTACGCTTTCTCCAATAATTTTTGGTGTTAATATGCCGCTTTCAATTTGTTGAATTAGTACAAATGCTCCAGATGCATATAAGGCTTTGCCTGGAGAATCAAATAATGCAAATATAATCGTAGGAACCAAACCTATAATGGGTCCAAAATATGGTATTACATTCGCTATGCCTGCAAAGAGACCTAAAAAAACTGCATATTTTACGTCTATAATTGATAGAGCCGTGGTAGTCAATATCCCAATAAACGATGCAACTATAATTTGTCCTCTAATGAACTTTCCAAATGCATTATCAATGTCTCTAAATAGCAATATGGCTTTACTTCTATGTTTTTTGGGTAAAATCAGCATTGATTGCTTCCTAAAATACTCAGCATCCTTTAATAGATAAAAAACGATTACAGGTATTATTATTACATTTAAAATCTTAGAAAAAGCATTGACTACTGAATCAAGTAAAGACTGTAGAGTTACAATTATCAAATCTTCCAGATTCATTATGCTTTCATCAATTACATCCTTTAACCCCTGGGGAAGATTACTGTTTATGTAGCTGCTCTGAAAGTCTTTTACCATACTCTGAAACTGCAAAGAATACTGTGGAAGATTTTCCACTAGTACTTTTATATCCTTCACAAGTCTTGGTACTAATATTAAGGCAAATAATAATATCAATATTAGAAAAAGCAGATAAACAATCAAAACACTATAAATCCTGCGTACCCTTCTTCTTTCAAATATCTGAACGATAGGATTTAGTAGGTAAGCCAGTATTATAGAAAAAGCAAATGGCTTAAATATCGATCCAACCATAATCCTATATTTATATAGTATGTATATGATAAGCGATAAACAGGCATATGTAATAAGCTTTGTCTTATTAATTCTCAAATTAGAAAGCTGGTTCATAAGCATCACCCTTATAACAAGATTTTACTGAAAGGTTTTTTGTGTTTTTTGCAAAAAACCTACCCGAGCGTTTCAACGAGGCAGGGGATATATGCCCACCGCCTCTTGCTGAAATAAGAACCCGCCACTTATAGAAGTGGGGAATATCTTTTGCCTCGTTATAATGCATAAATCAAATCACTATATAGTGATTTGATTTATTTTTTTGCCGGTTTGATCCTTAGAGTAAGACCGACTTAGTATTAAACTATGCTAAATTTTTCTCACTTATCCATTAAATCTAAATTATATCATTTACAATATAATCATTCGCCTGTGTTCCATTTTGTGCGATTACACCTGATGAAGTGTTATTTTGTGCACCATATCCAGAGATATAACCCTGTGATGTATTTTGAGAAGTATTGCCTTGGTTATTATTTTGTTTATTGTTTTGTGCTTTATTGTTCATCATCATCGCTGCAGAAATACCTAGTGCTGTACCTAAAAATAAGCCCTTTGTAAATTTCATATAATCTTTCATCCTTTCTTCATTAAAGCTTTAAAAAGAAAATCCATATTAATCCACTTTTCTTAACTAAACCTCGAAATAAGCTTTTTTAAATTTCTATAATATTTTTTGAATTTAATCATTAAAATAACCCTAACAATTTATGTAAAAAAGCTTAATCATTATGTACAAATATAAGTTTTAATTTTATTAATATATCTTATATAATCTGTTTAAAGTAAAATAAGGCTTTAATATCATGTCTAATGCTTAGTTCAGCATTTGATACAATATTATTTCTTTATTAACCAAGGTGTTATTCAAGTTTTCTGATATATTTATAATCCTTCTCCCGTTTACCAGGTCATCTAAATATCCTTCTGAAAGCTCGTAAGCTGTTATTTTACCATTTAGTAGATTAATATAAATATCTGTAAGAATTCCATATAAATCTCCATTACTGCTCTTTACTATTTTATTTATTACAGCACCTAACTGAAGAAATTCATTGATTTCTTTGTCCCTTAGCTTTTCAATGCAATGAAGATCAGAAATTATAATACCATTTGTATCTATAGCTATGATTTTTTCGTAGGGTATAATTTTATAGCTTTTTTTCAAGGTCCCTTCCTTGCAAATAATAGCAGCAATTCTATTATTAAATCCATCAAGTAATATTGATTTTACATTTATTCTTAGGCTATTTTCTTGCATCAGTGTCAGTATTGGCAAGTCAATAAGATCGCTTATTCTAAACATTTTATTCCCCCTTGTATAATTCTTAATAAGGTTTATCGCAATGCTATTTTTTGTCGAATTTAGAATATCAAACTGATATTTTTATCCATTTCCACCTTATTTATCTGAATAAACATAAAAAGCAAAAGACCGATAAACGGTCTTTTGAATCATGAATATTCTATTGATGATTTATATGAGATGGATGACCTGCATGATGCTCTGAAGATCTGTTCTGATTATCATATTTATTGTAAAGTTCTCTTAATTCATTCGCTTGCTTGCCTTGTTCTTCTGCATACTTCTTAAATACTTGAGCTACATTCTTATCATCTAGCTTCTTTGAGAACATCTCAAAATCTCTTACCATTTCCATTGAGTTTATCCATGCCCTTTGGAGGCAGTCTCTTGAGTTCATTGTAAAATTTTGATCCATAATAAAACCCTCCATTATTGCAATTTAAATTGTACTCAATATTAATTTGCCAGTTTTAAGGTTTAATTATGCTGTAAAATTTTTGAACAAAAAATACTAAAATAATTTAAATTGGCTGTTTTAGCGGGCAGGCGCAAAGACCTGCCCCTACAATAAAAATAGGTAATGACAATCTGTCATTACCTATTATTCTATTGTCCCACCGCCAACAACATATTCTCCATGATATAATACAACTGCTTGACCTGGTGTAATTGCACGCTGTGGCTGATCAAAGGTCACTTTTATTTTATTGTTCTCCAACGATTCCACCAAGCAATCCGCTTCTTGCGCGCTGTAGCGAATTTTAGCCTTTACTCTGATGGGTTTTTCTAGCTTTTCATATAATATCAGATTTACGTCTGAAGCAATCAACTCTTTACTGAAAACCTCTGTTTCGTCACCTAGTACAACCAGATTTTGATCTGGTATCAGCTCGACCACAAACATAGGCTTGCCAAAAGCGATGCCTAAGCCCTTGCGCTGACCTACAGTATAGTGTACAATTCCCTGATGTTTGCCCAACACTCTACCTTTGGTATCCACAAAATAGCCTGGATTTACAGCATCAGGTCTTCTCTCTGCAAGAAATCTTCCATAATTATTGTCATCAACAAAGCATATTTCCTGACTGTCTGGCTTGCTGGCAACCCCCAAATGCTGTTGATACGCAATCTCTCTCACCACATCCTTCGTATAATCACCAAGTGGCATCAGTGTTGCAGCCAACTGCTCTTGCGATAAATTATATAAAGCATAGGTTTGGTCCTTTTGTATTGTGACTGACTTTTTGAGCACATGTCTTTTGTAAAGCTCATCGTATTCTACTTTGGCATAGTGTCCTGTTGCAACAAAATCGGCTTCCAATGCTCTTGCTTTATTCAACAAAGCATCAAATTTTAAGTATTTATTGCAGGCTATACATGGGTTTGGAGTACGACCTTCAAAATACTCATCCACAAAATAATCTATAACCTTTTTTTCGAAGATCTCTTTAAAGTTTACAACATAAAAAGGAATACCAAGTTTGTCACAGACACGTCTTGCATCTTCTGCAGCGGATAGAGAGCAGCAGCCTCCTTCTCGTTCAAAGGTATCCTGCTTCATATCTTGCCAAATTTGCATAGTAATGCCTATCACATCATAGCCCTGTTCCTTTAAAATATATGCAGCGACGGAGCTATCCACTCCGCCGCTCATTCCTATTACAACTCTCTTTTTCATAAGCAACACCTACTTATTGTGCTTTCTTCTTTTGATAATCCTCTATAGCAGCTTTTACTGCTTCCTCAGCCAATACAGAGCAGTGAATTTTTTGCGCTGGAAGACCATCCAAAGCTTCGACAACTGCCTTATTTGTGATCTTTAGAGCTTCTTCTACGGTCTTACCCTTTATCATATCCGTAGCTATACTGCTGGTTGCAATTGCAGCACCGCAGCCAAAGGTTTTAAACTTAACATCAGTGATGACATCCTCTTCAATTTTAAGATAAATCTTCATTATATCACCACAGTGTGCATTTCCTACTTCACCAACACCATCTGCGTTTTCAATTTCTCCTACATTTCTTGGACATGAAAAATGATCCATTACCTTATCGCTATACATATTATTTTCCCCCTTTAACCTTCTCATACAATGGAGACATTTGTCTCAATCTATCTACTATTTCTGGTAATACTTGAAGTACAAAATCAATATCTTCTTCTGTGTTTACTTCTCCAAGTGAAAGTCTCAAGGATCCGTGGGCGATTTCATGAGATAAGCCTATAGCCAAAAGTACATGAGACGGTTCCAGTGAACCAGAGCTGCATGCAGAACCACTAGAACCTGCTATACCCTTCATATCAAGGTTTAGGAGCAGTGACTCTCCTTCAATATATTCAAAGCAAAAGTTTGAATTATTTACCAATCTTTTTTCAGGATGCCCATTAAGTCTTGTATATGGAATATTTTCCATTACACCTTTTATTAGTTTATCACGAAGTCCTTTTACTCTCGAATTATGCTCATCAAAATTCTGGTATGCCAACTCAATAGCCTTACCCATGCCTACTATTCCAGGTACATTCTCTGTACCGGCTCTTCTCTTTCTTTCTTGAGAACCGCCATGTATAATACTTATCAGCTTAACGCCTTTTCTTACATAAAGAGCTCCTACACCCTTAGGTCCATAAAATTTATGTGCCGCCATGGAAAGCATGTCGATATTTTGTTCCTTTACATTTATACGTACACTTCCAATTGCTTGTACAGCATCGGTATGGAAATAAATTCCCTTTTCCTTTGCGATTTGTGCAATTTCTGTAATTGGTTGTATGGTTCCTATTTCATTGTTGGCATACATCACTGAGATCAGTATAGTATTTGCTTTTATTGAGCTCTTAACATCCTCGAGGCTAACCATACCATATTGATCTACATTAAGATATGTTACTTCAAAGCCTTCCTTCTCTAACTGCTCACAGGTATGAATTACGGCAGGATGTTCAATCTTTGTAGTTATTATATGATTGCCTTTGCTCTTGTTTGCATAAGCAACACCCTTAATAGCCAAATTATCTGCTTCTGATCCACCTGCTGTAAAATAGATTTCCTCCGGAAGTGCACCGATTGCCTTGGCTACTCTATCTCTTGCTAAGTCAATGCTTTTCTTTACTTCTCTACCATATTGATGGACACTGGACGGATTACCGAAATACTCTGTGAAGAACGGAAGCATTTCGTTTAATACTTCCTTGCTTGTATATGTAGTAGCCGCGTGGTCCAAATAAATGCGTTTACTCACGTTCATTCTCTCCTTCTTTTGTTAAGATAAGTTTTTGAAAATCATTTATCATATCCTGAAGTGTAATAGAATCAATTACACTATTTATGCTCTCCATTATTCTTTCCCAGATAGGTCTTGTTACACAATACCCAGCTTTTGTACATTCAGGTTCATTATCTACGACACAGTCTGATGGTGCAAGAGGACCCTCTAAGGTTCTTATTATTTCTCCTACTGTAATCTCTGATGGCGTTTTTGAAAGCTCATAGCCTCCCTGCGCTCCTCTAATACTGTTAACCAAGCCTGCTTTTCTCAGGTGCGAAATCAACTGCTCAAGGTATGTCTCTGAAAGTTCTTGGTTTTTAGCTATATCCTTGAGTGACATGGTCCCATTTCCATGTTTTTTTGCAAGCTCGAACATCATTTTGAGTCCATATCTACCTTTGGTTGATAAAATCAATCCTATCACCTCCGAATCCCTAGTTATTAACTCGGATTTCATTTCTAGATTATCATAGCAAGAAATTAATGTCAATATTAAATTCTACTTTTTTAGTCGGATTTAAAATAGTATAAACACTTCCCTTGTTTTTATGTGCTACTAACAAAAAATAGTACGGCTAATACTCAGTGAGTCTTAGCCGCACCTCTATATTAACTGCAGTTGAAAATCTTCCAACTGCAGTAGTTGCATCTATTTATATTATAGTATATGTGTTGGGTTCAAAAATGTTATAGATTTTATTGCGA
>MGOS01000104.1:29468-29642 GCA_001797185.1 Clostridiales bacterium GWB2_37_7 | reverse complement strand
AAGAACCGATTTAATTCTTCAATATCGCCAAGTCCCGGTCTTCTGATTTCTATATTTAGCAATATGCGACCCCTCCTATTTCAGGTGATTGCTGAAAAATCACCTCTATAAATTTAATGCTCTGAAGAAAAATAAATATTTCTTTATTAAAGAGCCAAAAAGATAACGTCGTAT
>MGOS01000104.1:28911-29293 GCA_001797185.1 Clostridiales bacterium GWB2_37_7 | reverse complement strand
TTTTTTTCATTCGCTCCAATGTTATCTGATATTTCCCGATGTATTCTTCCGTTTTCAATTTACTGGAAAGTGGGTCCGTGAGGATAATATCGCTTTCCGGCAGCACCTCCTCAAGTTCTGTATGGTATGAATAATTATAATCATTTATCTTAATCTCATTTCCTTTTTTACATACATGATTAAATCTCAAATTCAGTACCTGCGATGCCTCCGTCCATGATTTTGATATATTTCCCTTCTCACCTACAAAGGTGTATGTCAAATCACGATAGTTGCTTCTTATATTTCTCAATGAATATAGATCAGAGAGAATTTCACACGGATGATTTTCTGAAGTCATTGCATTTATTATCGGTATGTTTGAATACCTAGCAAGTTCACT
>MGOS01000104.1:28533-28903 GCA_001797185.1 Clostridiales bacterium GWB2_37_7 | reverse complement strand
TATTTTATAACATCCTTTAGCCCCTCTCTTTTATCTAAAGTAGCTGGCGGAAAATTAATACTGCGTCCACCAAGGTCAGCTATTCCTTTTTCAAATGTAATTCGTGTCCTGATACTTGACTCAGGAAAAAACAATATAGCTGTTTTTCCTGATAACTCTGCTCCTTTAGCACCGTATCTCAGCTTGTCTGCGATATCAAATATCTCCAAGACTTGCTTTTCACTTAAATCAGTTATTTTCAATAAATTCATCCCTACACGCCTCCAATAAAAAGATATCATATCGATGTACATGGGGCCATAAAAAACCGACCGGTGTTGATATAGCTCTTTGTTATCCACCGTTCAGTGGCCTTTTGTCGCCACCTGTA
>MGOS01000104.1:26404-28498 GCA_001797185.1 Clostridiales bacterium GWB2_37_7 | reverse complement strand
TTGGTTTGATCCCTTCATTTTCAATCATTAAAACTATAGTCTTAGAATTACTATTCCAATTCTTTTCTTTCCTGCTTCTTTAAGCTATTAAAAATCAAACTATATGACATATCAATCATTTCAAGCACTTTCTCCTTTGGAATATCATTATTTACATCAATTGTATTCCAATGCTTCTTATTCAAATGATATCCCGGCGTTACCCCTTCATACTGCTCTCGAAGAGCTTCTGCAAGCCAAGGCTCACACTTTAAACTGATTACGTTATTTCCATTTTTGGTATCAATAAATGCAAAGAACTTACTTATAAGCTTAAATGACATATGCCTGTTGTCGAAGGGAAATTCAACAGTTACCCCCTTCTTACCCTTGCAATAATCAATTAATTCATCTATAGTCATTTATAACCCTCTTTTCCATTTTATTAAGCGCTGGCAGTTAATCTCACAATGCCTTTAACTCTATTTCTGAATATGACTTATCTTCAAGCACAATCCTCATCTTAACCAAATTTATCAACTATAGAAGATGTACATGTGCTGTATGCTGTATCTGTCAACTGTGTTATTTCACAGCCCTCATCCATTTCCTCTATGTTTTTCATAGATAAAAACTTCGCAAATCCAATAAACTGTGGCATAATCAGAAACAACCCTTGCAAAACCTATTTGCTAATCTTGTAATCACCATTAATCCATTCCATTGCTCTTATTTGATTCAGCTTATCTATCATCTCAAGCACTTTCTCCCATTGAGCTTCTTAATAATATCGGTGTGTTCCGGATATAGGTAAAAAAGATCTTTTTCTTCATACAAAATGAAATCTCTATAATCAAATCCGGGAGACACCAAACAACTGACTAGAGAAAACGTATCACTTTCCAACGGTTCAGCGCCAAAAATAACATTTGCCGGGACCAGGACTTGTGGCATTTCTCCCTTCTCAATATCCAAACCAAGCCTTACACTTCTGTACTCACCCTTATTATCAATCATATGTATTATCATAGAACAACCATAATGATAAAACCAAACCTCATCAAATTTCAGTTTGTGGAACTTAGATACTTGCCCTGACCTAAGCAGAAAATATATCGTTGTTGAAAGTGATCTATCCCCTTCAAAATTATATGGATAGCCTTCGTCTGATGTATAAAATGAATTCTTGTATATCTGTTTGAAATATCCACCTTCTATATGAGCTTCCAAGCCTAGCTTTGAAATAAAATAATCAGCTGTATACACTAAAAAATCCCTCCCAGAATAAGTGAAACAATTATATCATTCCCCACAGGAGAAAAGCCATTAAACCAAATATTTAAGGCTACTTGAGTGATAATGTTTATTACAATAAAAATAATCCATGATTTTTTATTCCTGTAACCCATTAAATAAAATATAAGAGCTTCAATTTTTCCCTAGAACCGTCTTCATAGTTACAAAATTCATCTGTCCAAAGTCTATTTCATTATTTCCGCAATAATACCTTGGACATGTATTTGAACAGTGTTAAATAGCGGGACTTCATAATCAGTTTCTTTCAATATTAATGGCAGCTCCGTACAACCTAAGACAACTGCTTCTACCCTATCCTCTTCTATCATTCTATTCACTATTTTCATGAAGGAACTTTTGGTCTCATCCTTTATAAGACCTGATTGCAGTTCACAAAATATCTTCTCGTGAATATACCCTTGCTTTTCGCTGGAAAAGCTTTCATATAACTAAGTTCAGCTTAAAAAACACTTCTCCAACTCCGTCTTCATTGATGCCGTTTATTATCCCGCACTCGACAAAACCCTTCTTTCTATGCCACATTTGCGGTTCTGCTTCATTTACCTGAGATGAACTTAATAATGTCTCATATCCATTAAGTTGAAGAAACTCTATTAGATAATTCAACATAAGCGTCCCGATACCCCTACCCCTAAATTCAGGCTTCAAAATAATAAGACTTATATATGGTAACTTGGACCATATGTACTCCAACTTTAAATACCCTATAATTTCTCCGCAACGTTCTGCTAGAATAATTTCGTGCATATCAATTTTATTCTCTATTATATCCAGACGGTCAATATGATCAAATTGAAA
>MGOS01000104.1:20386-26313 GCA_001797185.1 Clostridiales bacterium GWB2_37_7 | reverse complement strand
ATCCTTCCATTAGTGTTACACAATGTTCCTTATCTCCATGGAGATTGATTCAAAATACATAGTTAAATCCCCATCGTTTTAAAGATGCCAATATATCGTAGATTACAGCTTTTACTGTTTCTTTTCTTGACGTAAAAGAACCAGGGAAATCACCTGATACATTATTTATACCCCAATAAAACGGTGGGGCTATAAGAGTCTGAATTCCAGCTGTTACTAGTCTTTGTTTTATTAACCTACATTGTATGTAACTCAAGTATATATCTACACCTAAACACATGTGAGGTCCATGTTCTTCAATTACTCCCATGGGTAATAAAACAATAGCTCCATCCTTCGAAGCTTTATCTATCTCATTCCAGTTCATTTCAACCATAGTTTCTTCAAAAATTGAATAACCCATATTAGTTAATCCCCCTTCTATTGTAGCTCTATGATAATATCTAAGCACTTTATGCACCCTGTTTCTGATAACGTCTCATCTTTCCGACAACCCTAAGCCTAACAGGAGGTGCTCCTAGCCTTAGATAGGTTTGGGGATGTCGGGAGGACATGGGTTTTGCCCAGAATGAACTGGAATATATTGTTATCGAAAGTTCGTCTCCACTATACTTCAAATTAGTACTACCATAAAATTCCTATCAAAGTATCTAATATAAAATTCTATTTATTTTTAAATTCTTTGTCTGCGATATAATTCATAAGAAGATTAAATAATATGAACAATAAAAATCCCAGAACAATAATTATAAAATTGTGATTCCATAATCCAATGCCAACACCCATTACAGCAGCGTAAATTATCATTATCGAAAAAATTTTCACCGAATTTAGCTTTGCTTTTAGCCATAACAGCTCTTTAATGATGACAACATTAATAAAATCTAACGTCTTTGTTACAGGAGGCATGAAAAACCAAAGTGATAATTCTAAGCAACTTGAGATAAAAATCGCAAAAGCATTATGATTTCATAATCCCCAAAAGAACATTAAGTAAGTTGGTATTCGCATAAAAATTCCCCATGGATTTTTATGGCGTTCAATAATTTTATGTTTTCGAATAATTTCTTTAAGGTGATTCATTAATGGGTTTCCTTTCATAATCTTATTTAATGTAATAATTACACACCACGCAACTTTTAATATGTTTGCACTTACTACATTTCAAAACGATCACTATAAGTCAGCACTTGGCTCGAGAGGATTTCCGATAACATTCCGCACTCACGACGCCTCTGAGTCGTTCTCCAGAGCCCCTCCCCCTGCTGCTTTAGCCGACGGGTCAAAGCTGTCAAAAATGGAGTAACTCCAATTTGTTAAGCTGATGATGTTCTGTCAACGTGAGAGTATTGTTATAAGATGCATGCCAACCGCTTGTTAAACTATCCCTAGCTTACCAATAATATAATCAACTATGTAACTTACATTATTATTCTCTGCATCAATATTCTCACCAAAATAATCAGATGAAAACGCTTTGATACAATCATCCGTCTGATGGTATGCCCATGATTCTGGTTCATCACCACGTTCAGCTAATCGCGCATGAATACTTCCTTTGGATGCCATAAGACAGAAGCAAAATGTATGTTCATCTATATTTCGAAGTCCTTCAAAGACAAAATCGAAATAGCCCTTATTCTTCAAAGTCATAGGTACAATCAAATTGCATCTATACTTCTGAACAATCTGTTGAGCGACTTGTACAACCAGGATTCTCCAGAGTTCAAGATCTTGAAAATCACCTGTTCTTTCTTCTTTCAACTTTAGCTCTTTAGGGATTATATTCCTTAGCATGAGCCCTACTTCTTCAGGGTCATAAATAATTGCATTTGGTACTTGTTTAACCAATTGCAATGCCGTCGTTGACTTTCCAACTCCAAAAGCACCATTTACCATCACTATCATTAGTCTACTCCAATTCTATATTAATGTAACTTTCTACAGCCGTTCTTGGTTTGGCAAGTGTCTTTTAACGTTCCGCACTCACGACGCCTCTGAACCGGACCCCAAAGCCATTTTCCTTGGCGGTGCTTGCCACCCGGTGAAGAGGTGTGTTATGCTTGTATAAATTTATAATTTACCACGGACCACGTGAGTGCATTGATAGGTGATGGACCATGTCCCCAGAGCCATAAGCAGCATGGATGCTGCGACCTTAAACACTATTTTTCTATTTGTAAGATTCAATCTTTAGCAAACGCACAATAACTATCGGCGGAATCTTATTCCAATCAAATCTACTTCTTTCGTTGTCTATCTCAAACACTGGTTCTGAAACTCCATTAATTACAAACCCTGTATCAAAACACAAGTCAAATATTTGGCTCAATGATCTATGATAGTATAGTTGTGGAACTGGTTGATTCACTATTCCAATCCCTTCAAAACAACATGAGTCTATATACTCAAATACTTGTAATCCATGTCTTGTCAGAACACTACTCCCAACATCTTCTGTTTCTGTTATTCTCCTCGTTCCAGGTGATTGAAAGCATGGGTGAATAGTTGAGAAAACGAAAATACCCCCTGGTTTAAGCAATCTACTAACCGAGCTAAAAAGTGGTGTAATATCTGCAATATCCATAATCGCCATATTAGAAACTGCTTTATCATAAGGTGCATTAATATTAAGCTTTTCTAAGTCATCTTTGTTAGTAGCATCAACAACATGAAAATCTATTTTATCAATACAATGAGAACATCGCTTTTTAGCATTTTCAATCATTTTTTTACTGTAATCAAAGGCTGTTACATTAGCACCAAGTTCAACTAACCTTTTTGAAAAATTACCATTACCACAAGCAATATCAAGAATCCTATCCTTTTCATTTACTGAAAGTAATCTCTCTGTATCTGGCCTAACAACTTCTCTATGAAATCTATTACTATGCTCACCCATTCTTTCATCCCAAAAGTCAGCATTAACTTCCCATCTTCTTTTGCTTTCACCAGATGTTTCTTTCCAGTTGCTCATTACAGTACCTCCAATAGAAATTTGTATGCTATAACAAATAAGTATTTCTTATAAACCAGCGCATGGACGCGCAGATACCTGCATGGTCTGTCATATAACGTCTCGCACTCACGACGCCCTTGAGCCGGACCCCGAAGCCCCTCCCCATGGTAGCTTCAGCCGGTGAAGGGGTGTGTTATCCTGTACAAATGGTTAATCCACCACGAACAACGTGAGTGCATTGTTATACGGAGGTCGATGCCCCGTAGAGCCCTGCCCGCAATTCCTTCATAAACACTCTTGCATATTCTTCTTTTTGCCTATATAATTCCTGAGCTTTAGGAAAATAACATCTACTCTTCCCAATAACTTTATTTTCGATATAGTCTATTGTCTGCTCAAGTTTCTGACCTCTGGCTGTTCCAGTAACCAATGACTTAACTATCAAGAAAGTCTTACCACCTTCTATTAGGTGAGCATCGTGCAAAACCATACCTTTCTGCGTCATTGCATCTTTATCTTTTTGTGATTCCCATGAAGCTAGTACTATCTTTTCTATGTAATTCTCAGCTAAATTCTCTCCTAGTAAGAATTCCCTAATCAACAATTCTTCACGATAAATGAACCCGTGAAAATAACTACCATATATAATTATATCTTCATCGACAACAATCTTATGTTCTGTAATTAATACCTTAGCACAATCAATCATTCTCTCAATATGTGATAGATTATGCATAATGTCTTTGTTCTCATAAAAAGGTGCTACAAAATGAGCCAGCTGATTAAAATTAACCATCTAGATCCTCCATTTATTCTTTATTTCATTATCTTTCCGATTCCCTAATCCGAAGCATCGACTTTCATATAACGTTCCGCACTCACGACGCCTCTGAGTCGGACCCCAGCGCTCTTCTCCCTGGCACGCTTGTCGCCGGCGATGGGGTGTGGCTTTGCCCAAGGTGCGCCCTGCTCCTTGCCTTACCCGCACACCGCAGCATGAGTGCTTTGTTATACGATGCACACTATATATTTACCAAATGCCTCTAATTCACACTTGCTAAATAAACCACATTTCCTGTTATCATTAAATACTATTCTATAGACCAATAGTTAAATCCTTCCAAAACAACCATTCTCATCTTATTTAAAACTCGATTAATGATAACAACTAACTAAAGGGAAATCTTCATATCTGAAATCTTTACGTTTTTCTTTATATACCAACAACACAGGCCCTTTACGTTATCATAAACTAGCTCTCTCTTCTTGGGTCTCTAAACTCACTTAAATATCTACATTTGAACTACCAAGCCTGAAAAATAAGCTTTTCTCTTATCATTCTGTGCCTTTACCCTTTACACTCAAGTATCGATTATTATTGCTATATCACATTATCTTAGGATAACTAAAAAATCACATCCTAAGGGCACAGATATGAAGATTTCCCTCCTTACTCCTTGAAATGTGATTTATGCCAATGATATATTTACAAGTACCTATTATTCCTCAAAGCGTGTGTCGTATAACGTTTAGGATTGCATCTGAAGTTTTTTCTAAAAAAATTCCCTAATTCAGACCTCGTTTAAATTTCAGATGCAATTTTGTTGAACGAAGCCTTTTTTCTATGGGGATTCAATTTTGCATTCTTTATCCTAATCAAGTTATTCTGTTTAGCATTTTTCATTCCATAACTGGAATTCCTCACATACTAAAACGCAATTTACTTAATTTTACCATTTATCAGCAGATAAATACAATATTTTCCTAAAAATGGGCAGACTTCTCCCTGTACCTTATGCAATGTGTTTTTTGATTTCTATTCTTTCAATTCTCACAGGAGCAAAAAACTCTTTTCTTGCTAGTCTCCCAGTCTTGCAGCAAGGGCATATTCTTGGATCCTTACCCGTTAATTCAAGTAACAGCTCCTGACAGCCTTCTTTCTCTTTTGTCCAGTTCGTTGCCACTCCAAGTATCTCTTTGCACTTTTTCAGTTTGAATCTTGAAATACTTTAATACTTTGTACATATTCAGCATTGATCAATTGATTGCCTTTTCTGGTTTCAACCTCAATCCAATTTTCATTTACATTGATTATCTTCCCAGAAATATTCGTTCCAAAGGAACCTGTAGAAATCATACATTTTTTACCAATATATTTTTTCAATACATCGTTGGTCATAACTATTTCACCCCTTCTTCTTTTAAGCCTCATTATTACAGCTTTATTCTGCTCTCTTTGCTGCGGTAAAACGATAAAAAATACGATAAATAGCGGTAAGTATACCGCTATCCATGTTGAGAGATCCAAAATGCACCACCCCTTGTATAATCTATTCAAATAATATGTACATCAGAAATTTATATTTAGTACTATATGCTACATTATTTATGATTACAGGTGTATCTAATAGATTATCCCTACATTACAGACAAAGCCCACAGATATAGCGATGCAACTGAACCATATGGAGAATATCGTTTACGATAACGCTCAAATCGTTCCTTTGAAAGCTCCTTATGTCCATATAGATTCATCATACCGCGACGGATTGCCAAATCCTTATAGCTGACCACATCAGGACGAGAAAGAGAGAAAATAAGCAGCATTTCTGCAGTCCACTCACCTACGCCATGAAGTGAAGATAGCTTCTTTATGATCTCCTGATCGGTTAATGTATGAAGATTATTAAAATCAACCTCACCAGTCATTGCTGCCTCTGCAATTCCTTTTATGTAGCTTGCTTTTCTTTGTGACATGCCACAGGTCTGGATACTTGATATCTCTGCTTGTGAAATACGCTCCGGTGTAATGCAGCCGAGCAGCTCATTTAATCTGTTCCAAACAGTTTTGGCTGCCTTACTGGAAATCTGCTGACCTACAACGCTTGAAACCAGTGCCGTAAACGGTTCAGGTGTAATCTCACGCTTTATAATTCCAATTTTGTCAATTGCTTCACCCAGCTTTTTA
>MGOS01000104.1:6037-20348 GCA_001797185.1 Clostridiales bacterium GWB2_37_7 | reverse complement strand
TTTAAAAATCTGCATATTTTACCTCTCCTTATCCTTAATAGTTTTGTATCTTTATTATACCTCAAACCTACTATAACAAAAAAGAATAGGCTATTAACCTATTCCTCTTTCAATATTATAGCTTTGACAATCTAAATTATTAACTCATTGAGCTTTTCACCTTTGACTTCCTCAGGTATCCATTCTATGACTGCAAAACTCCCTTTTGATATTTCATTTACTTTATTGATCCATTGAATTTCATTGCTTGCTTTTGCTTTGAGAATTGCATTTGTAGTGTTTGCAGCATAGAAGCTGGAATTTATAACCCACCACTTGCTATGGATACCGGCTCTGTTTAAGTCTTGTTGCAGTCGCATTGCCTCATGAACGGGAGTTGTTTCAGCAAGTGTTATTATGAGTACCTCAGTTTCCTTTTCATTTCTCAATTTGGGTAAGAGCTTCTTAACAGGCTCTGGAATGTCCCCTTGAGAACGCTGAATTTCTTTGTGATAGCTTTGAGTGGAGTCTAGAAGCAGCAGCGTATGACCTGTTGGTGCAGTATCTATTACTACAACCTCATTTTCTGATCTTTCAACTATTTCTGCAAAAGCCCTAAATACTGCTATTTCTTGTGTACATGGGGATCTTAAATCCTCTTCAACATAAGCTATATCGTCTTCATTCATTGTCTCTCTTGCTTTGCTTAATACGATTTCTTTATACTTTTCCAGCTCTTCTTTTTCATCAATACTACTTAAAGTTATACCATAGCTTTCATCTAGTACAAACTTTAAGTGTGCAGCGGGATCTGTAGTTGTCAAATGCACCTTCTTGCCTTTTTTTGCTAAACCCAGTGCAATGGCAGCAGCTATTGTAGTTTTACCTACTCCACCCTTGCCCATTGTAAATATGACCTTTTTGTCGCTTATATATAAATCTTCAATGATATTATTTAGTTTCGGTATCTGATCCGTATTCAACTGGTCCCTGTTAAATTTAATACTGCTATCCGTTAAGAATGCTCTTACATTTTCCAGGCCCGTAATATTATACGGTCTTAATGGTATCTTGTAAGTTTCCAGCAACTTTAATGTGCCTGGCATAGCATTTAAAGCATTTTGTTGTTTTTCAAATATGGCATCAGAAAGATAGTCATCATGTTCCTCAATCACTCCGTTAATAATCAGTACTTGATTGCTAACACCAATTTCCTGCAGTTCTTTGGATGCTCTTTGAGCTTCGTTTAGGGGTGACGGCTCAGGTCGTGTAACAAGTATAAGGGTAGTCTTTTTACCGTCTGCCAAGTTTTGAACTGCATTTTTATATACTTCTTTTTTACTTTCAAGCCCCGAAAGCTGTCCTAAGCATGAGGCCCCATGGGTGTTGTCACTAATAAAATTGCTCCATGCAGAAGGAAGCTGAAGCATTCTCAAGGTATGCCCTGTTGGTGCTGTATCAAAGATAATGTGATCATATATAACGGCTGCTTTTTCATCCGTTATGAAGCTTGAGAATTCATTAAATGCTGCAATCTCAACAGTACATGAGCCGGACAGCTGTTCTTCCATATTTATTAAAACAACTTCTGGCAGTTTGCCGCGATAAGGGGCAATCACGCTTTCTCTGTACTCAGCAGCTGCTTCCACTGGATCAAAATTTGCAACGACCAAATTCGGCACATCTTTTATTGAAATGCCTTTATTGTTTAATTCTGTATTAAATACATCCTGAAGGTTGGAAGCGGGATCGGTACTGATAAGCATTACCTTTTTGCCTGCATCAGCCAACCCAACTGCTGTTGCACATGCTGCCGAGGTCTTTCCCACTCCGCCTTTGCCAGTAAAAAACAAATATTTTGTTAAGTTTATTTCAGTTGCTTTAAAATCTTTAAACAAAATACATCCCTCATCTCTTAGCTGCAACAACCACTATTGGATCCACAACCTTTTGATATTTTTGTCACTGTACCCTTTAAGTATTTTTCTGAAACTTCTAGTTGCTTGCAAAATTCCTCATCTGTTAGATAAGCTTTTATTTTTACAACATTTCCGTCCACCATTGTTATCGGAAGTATTTCTATACCGTTATTATTCAACATTCTATTTATTTCTGCGTTATCAACGAATATTTGAGGATTGCTAGATAGGTTATATCGCTCTACCAATACACCATTATTTTTCAAATTGTTTATTACCGTTGATATTCTTAATAGTTCAGGGTCTACTGATGGTCCGCAAACACCTGTTGAACAGCACATAGCAGGTTCAAATATTATCATTTTTTTCATTTTCATACACTCCTTTAATTTTGTTTTTAATTGCTTCAATTAAGCTTTTCCGGTTCTAATTATTTCTGCAAATTCCTTTGGCAAGCCATTTGCTTCAATTGCCATTGCAGTTTGTTCAAAATCGTATTCAACCTCATGTATTTCTACATTTATAGTTTCGTCCTTAAGATCGATAACTACGTAATTTGCCTTTGGATTCCCCGTTTTAGGCTTTCCGGCACTGCCTGCATTTACAAGCATTTTATTACCATACATTTTGAAATATGGCTTATGTGTATGACCACATACCAGTATATCTGCTTCAAAATCACGCATAACCTCTTCAGCCTCTGTTGAGTTCTCCTTGAGGTATTCATTAATTCTTCTGGGACTGCCATGTACAAACAAAATCGTTCTACCCTCAAAGGTCATCTTCACTTCTTTTGGCAAGCTCTTTAAAAACTCTTTGTTGTCGTCGCTTGTCTCATCAATGGTCCAATTAAGTGATAAACCAGCATTTTCTGCATCCTTGGGATCTGGATAATCACAGCCGCAAATCATCAGTTCTTCGCCTACTGCTTCATCGTAATTCCCCTTGATAGTAAGAATCTTGTTTTCTCTGATTGTATTTATAACCTCATTTGGATAGGTTGCATAGCCTACCAAATCGCCCATGCATACTACTAAGTCTATATTTCTATTATCAATATCCAGCAGCACTTCGTTCAAAGAAAATATATTGCTGTGTATATCAGCTATAACCGCTATTCTCATCATTCTCTCCTTTACTATTGGTTCTCAGCGAACCAATGCTTTGTATTGTTTGCAATTTTTACAAGTGCCAGCATAACAGGAACCTCTACCAACACCCCTACAACAGTTGCCAGTGCAGCACCAGATTCCAGACCAAACAGTGAAATAGCAACTGCAACAGCTAACTCAAAGAAATTGCTTGCACCAATCATGCCTGCTGGTGCTGCAATGTCATGCTTAAGCTTCCATGCTTTTGCCCAACCATAGGATATAAAGAATATTAAAAACGTTTGTATGGTTAATGGCACTGCTATTAGAGCTATGTGCAGCGGATTATTAATTATAATCTCCCCTTGGAAGGAAAATATAATGATCAATGTAAGCAGCAAACCAATAATTGTTATGTTGTCAAACTTCTTAATAAACACATTATCAAAGTATTCTTGACCTTTTCTCTTAACAACAAACCTTCTTGATAAATAGCCACCTGCCAATGGAATTACAACAAACAATATAACGGATAGAAATAATGTATCATAAGGTACAATAACATTACTTACACCAAGTAAAAAAGCTACGATTGGTGTAAAAGCAACAAGCAATATTAAATCATTTACTGCTACCTGTACCAAGGTATACGCAGAGTCTCCCTTTGTCAAATGACTCCAAACAAATACCATAGCTGTACATGGCGCTGCACCCAGCAAGACTGCTCCAGCTAAGTAATCCTTAGCTAAATTAGCTGGTATAAATGCTTTAAATACTACATAAAAGAAAAATGCTGCAATAAAGTACATTGTAAAAGGTTTTATCAGCCAGTTTGTTGTACAGGTTACTATCAAACCCTTTGGTTTTCTAGTTGCGCTGACGATACTCGAAAAGTCAATTTTTAACATCATGGGATATATCATCAACCATATAAGGATTGCAACCGGTATCGAAACCTTAGCATATTCAAACTTGCTCAAGGTTTGTGGGATGATCGGAAGCACTTGACCTAGTATTACACCAGCTACGATGCATATTGCTACCCATACCGTCAAATATTTCGCAAAAAAACCCAGTGCCTCATCATCTTTCTTCTTCTTAAAATCTTTAGCAACGCTCATAATGACCCCTCCTTTATAATTTAAGACACCCTTTACCTTCTTTTAAGTCCTCGCAAGAAAGTCCGCTGTTCTTGTACTTATTTAATCTTTCTAAATCAGCCTTACACTTTTCTACTTTACACAATTCATTATTAACCAACTCTTTCAGAAATAAAAGCTCCTCCAGTGCTTTGTTATTAATTTTGTAATAGACATACAAGGCTCTTTTCTCATAGCATATCAAATTGGCTAATGTCAGTTTGTTAAGATGTCTAGATGTATTTGACTGGTTAGTATCCAGCAAGCGCTCTATTTCACATACACAGAGCTCTCCATACTTCAAAAGATTTAATATTCTTAATCGATTTTCATCTCCCAATACCTTAATAACTTGAACCAGATCCATGATTGCACCTCCTTATATTACTATATTCGCTTTCACTCATATATTATTCCATTAGAATACAGTTGTCAATCAATTTAACAGAAAATTAACAAATATCACTGCTTTTTATATTTATTCTTCTACAACATAGCATCATTCATGCTTTTATACGTATTAAACAGACTATGCAATCATATTAGTAATTGATTAAGTAAAAGGAAGGTTTGAAATGAAGGAATATTTACCTTATATATTAGCACTAACCGCAGGAATATTCACAGCTATAGAGGTGGGAATCAATGCGCGTTTGGGGAAATTAGTTACTCCAAGGATTGCCACTCTTCACAGCTTAATAATTGGTGCATTATTTTTCTTTTTTATTAATATTCTTCAAGGCTCCTTACATCAATATAAGAATATCTTTAAGGCAAATCCAATTTGGCTGATTGGCGGTGTTTTTGGTGCGCTTATCATTTATATCTCTACAAAAACAGTACCTAAGCTTGGCATTACGACAACCTTAATTTTGGTTGTTGCTGCCGAGGTTTTGGCTGGGCTTTTTATAGATTGCTTTGTTGCAAAGGAACAAATCTTTAGTATTATTAAGATGATTGGCTTACTGCTAATTCTCATAGGGATTTATATATTAATAGACTAGCCTCATTCAATATTCTAAATTAAGACAGCCTTGAATAGAATTTAATATCAATATTTAAAGGAGGATTAGTGTGAAAAGTAAACACAGAGTTATGGGCATTTTAGTCCTCTCTATCATTCTATCAGTCTTTGCTGCAGTTCCTATAAAGAGCTATACTGCAAGGTTGCAATATAAAATAAACAACTATCTGCCAAATAATCTATATGTTGAGAATATCCATCTTGGGGGTAAAACCTTAGAACAAGCAAAGGATGAAATAGATAAGCTGGAGAAAATTCAATTAAAAAGGACTATAACAATACAATATGGTGATGGCAATGGCAATGATTATTATCAAGGCAACACGTTTACCTATGCACAATTAGGTTACTACATAGACAAGACATCAGCTACAAGCCAAATAAATGCTGTCATGAACAAAAATAATAGTTTTTTCAAGAGGTATCTAAATTATAGAAAAATTGAAAAATCTAGAGTTGACCTTTTACTATCCTACAATATACACTATGATCAGTTTTTGAAGGCTTTGGAAATATACGATGATTCAAATTTGAAGCCTCCCATAAATGCAAAGTATAACATCATAGATGGTAAGGTACAGATTGTGAAAGAGGAAAATGGCTATGCCTTTGACAAGGATGAATTATATAAATACCTGTTAGCGAAAAGAGATCTCAAAACTGCAAAACTTAAAGTGAAGGCAGTCAAAGCGTCAGTGACGGCAGCACAGCTGGAAACACAAGGGATCAAAGAGCTTCTCATAAGCTTTACCACAAAATTTGACGCAGGAAATGTTCCCAGGTCCTCTAATATTAGGCTGGCCGCAAGTATAATCGACGGTACATTACTGCCACCTGGTGCTACATTCTCCTTCAATGATATTGTAGGCAAACGTACTGAAGAAAGAGGTTTTAAGGAAGCTGGTGTTTATATAAATGGCAAGGTTGATACAGGTATTGGCGGCGGTATATGCCAAGTATCAACTACTCTATATAATGCTGTGCTATTAGTAGATTTGCAGGTAATAGAGCGCAGTAATCACAGCTTGACAGTACCTTATGTGCCATTAAGCAGAGATGCTGCAGTCAGTTGGGGCTCTCAAGATCTTAAATTCAGCAATAATACAGTAAATCACATTTTAGTAAAAACCAAGACAACTCGTGACTCTATTACCTTTGAGCTATACAGTACAAAAACCAATAAAACTGTAGAGCTAATTTCAACAACCTTGTCAAAAAATAAAGCTCCTATTCAGTATATAGATGATGTAGCTGCTTTTATTGGAAGCGAAGCTGTAGTTGAAAAGGGGCATGACGGCTACCTATCTCAACTAATAAAAAATGTATATGTTGATGGAGTAAAAATAAGCACCGAATTGGTGTCAAAGGATAGATACCTTTCAGAGGTAAAGATTATAAGACGCGGTACTAGGCTACCGGATGTATATCTTGATGAGAAAAGCGAAATATAAAACCGAGGGTATCAAGCTCCCATAGCGGGAAGCACCTTCAATTCCGCAAAAAAAAGCATAAGACGAGGAAACCACCATGGTGCATGGGCATGATACAACAAGGAAACTTAGTGCTCTAAACACCCAGCCTGAATTTCTTATTGTAATACTATAATATTTAAAAAAACAATAGTGTTGGTTAAAAAATAGCAAGTAATTTTATTTACTTGCTATTTTTAATATTATTTTTTACTTAAGCTTACATATGTATCGATTCCTGATGCCCATGATTTGAGATTTGTTAAACGTTCTCCATTGTCTCCATGCTCTGGATTATCAAAGGCAGCTTGAAGCGGTTGACATGGCAGCTCTGTACAGTGACCGCAATGCTTGTGGTTCTTTTCAATAGCACATTTTGCAACCTCGCATTGTCCCCAAAACATTTGCGATTGTGATTTTTGGCAGCCTGGACAATTTGTTTTCTCTTTCCATTCGCACTCTCCACAATAGGTGCCGCATATGCTCATTAATTCTTTTTCCATTGTTTGCCTCCTATAAAGCAAATTTTGTTACCACTGGTCATAGTGAATCTTTCCACTATCATATCGTTCCGCAGTTGCCCTGTCCTCCGTCTTATGACCTACTACAATCATTCCAATTGGTTCTATCTTTTCTGGCAGTTTAATTGTGACAGATAAAAGTTTTGTCAGCTCAGGTGCAGGATATAGACCACACCAAACAGCTCCCAATCCAATTCCATGAGCTGCCAATAATATATTCTGTATGGCTGCAGAGCAGTCCTGTACCATTAAGCCCTTGGTTTTTTGAACTTCTTCATCTCCGCAAACAATGATGCAGCAGCCGGCTTGAGGCAGCATTTTGGCATAGGGGTGCGCTTCTGCAATATATTCCAGTGTAGCTGGATTTTTGAGCACAACAAAGTGCCAAGGCTGCATATTGTGTGCGGATGGAGCACTAAAACCTGCTCTGAGTAAAGTCTCCATATTTTCATTGCTAATTGGCTCCCCTGTAAATTTTCTAATACTTCTTCTTGTAAAAATAGCTTGTAATACGTCCATAAAATTCATCCTTTCTATTTTGGGTTGTTGTCTCATAAGATGTATAGCTGTAATTGACTATAAAAATCATTTTTCAACATACTCATTGGGTCCTAAAAGCTTAACCTCTTAATCCATAAATGCAACAGTTATTTCAACCTTAAGCAGGGCTAATTCTCTATTTTCTCGATTCTATCTAGTCCTAATTCCCTTAGCCCTTTTATCACTCTTAAAATTCCTTTTGAACCTAATATTAACCAAAAGCCCATTCCAACTTGTACAGCTTCACTAATAATTCTTGATAGATTTTCTGCATACATACTTGTTTCCTTATAATTTAACTGGTTTGCCAGCAAAATATTATGCTGGATAAGCATTCTTACCATATCTGGTATTGCATTTGTTAATACAAATATGCCAGCGAATGCAAAAGCTATTATAGCAATTTTATCATAGTCTACTTCACTTTTTTCATTATTACTCGGTATTTCTTTTATTATTGCTATTGAAATTTTATCGGCAAAAACCCATAGAAATATTGTAGTTAATATGTGTAATATTCCAGTAGAATACGTGAGCAACATACTTTGTCCGAAATTTGAAAATCCACTACTAAAAGGAACTAAAATCAAAAGTAAACTTGGAATATAGTTCATGCTTAACATAAAAAAGTATATTGCAAGCATCCTGCAGGTTATTTTAGCAGCAATTCTATAATTCATACAGCTATCCTTTCTTGGCTATCATTTCAATCTCTACCTGTGCATCCAAAGGAAGCGATGCCACTCCTATGGTGGTACGAGCAGGATAAGGTTCTTTGAACTGTGTTTTATAGACCTCATTCATTGCAGTGAAGTTTTTCATATCAGTCAGATACACATTTACCTTAACCACATGATCTGGTGTCAGCTTTGCTGCCTTAAGAACGCAAAACAAATTCTTGAAGCATTGAAGCGTTTGAGCTGATATGTCACCTTCTACAAGCTTGCCCGTTGTTGAATCTATAGGCGTTTGACCCGATAAATAAACAAATTCACCAGCGTCTATGGCATGAGAATAAGGTCCCACTGATACAGCCCCTTCAGCTGTATATGCTTTTAAATTCATAATAAACCTCCTAAGCTTTATTTTGCCAATTCTTTTCTTCAAGATCGTAAAACTGATATATATAATCATATCTGCATTTATTCTTGAGGAACTCATAAACAATCATTCTATTGTGTATTATCTTACTTCCATAGTGCCCCTCTTCCTTTACTAAGAATTCATATTTTTTATTTAATCATTTTGTTCATCGAATATCAGATTGTAATATCTATTAATTTGCTCTCCAATATCCTTAATGTTTATGTACCTTGCTGACCTCATTATTTCTTTGCCTTCAATAAAAATTAAAACACAGGGTATTGTAAATATACTATATTCACCAGCTAAAAAGGGGTGCTCCTTAATATCCGCACTGGCAGCTTTAGCGTTTGGGTAGCTATTTAATAAATCCACCAAAAGTGGATATATCACCTTGCAAACACTGCAGCTCTCAGAAGTAAGATATAATAATGCTATTCTGTTGGTTTCTATGAAATGCTTTATTTCAGCAATATCATTAAGTACCTTCACAGCAATGTCTCCTTATAAATTATCAAAAGTAGTAAGTTGTATATATTATTCTACCATATGCTTCCTATTATTTTATATAATTTTATTTTCGAGCACTTTTTATTCTATCAGTAATATACGCTTGCAGCTATGATAGGTTTTTTTTATAGGACTCTTTTTTTCTGTTGGCGGCGGGAAACATTCTTCAGAGCAGATACTATCAACCGCCATATTTACTGTTGCATTACTTACTATGTTACAGTAAAATAATATTATAGTATTTTTCATAGATAAAAGGAGACCTTATGAGCAAATTTCTAAATAGAGACTTATATACCGAAATTGAATACAGAGTATTATGCGAATTCCTTGTATCCAGCTTTCGTTATAAGCCTAAAACTGAAAAAAACTATGCCTATGACTTCAACATCTTTAGAAAGTATATGAATATAAGCATATTTGATGTTGATTCAACTGCTTGCGAATACTTTATAAAAAATACAGACATGGCATATCCTAGTCCTCAGGCTCCTGCTACAATAGAGCGAATATATTCTCAGCTTCACAGGCTATATGAATATTTGCTGGAACAAAGTAAAGTCGCAAATAATCCTTTTAACGCAGTCAAAAAACCAGCAGTAGTCAGGAGTATCAGGCAAGATAAAGTTCTATCCTTTGAAGAAGCAGAGTCATTATTAAATGCTGCTAAAGAATTAGACTTGAGAGATTGCGCTATGCTCCAGTTCCTTTTTACGACAGGTCTTAAAGTTAAGGATTTTGTTGCTTTAAATTGGAACAACATCATTTGTGATTCCAATGGCGAGTTAGGTATATATATTCAAAAACATAATAAGCCTTACTATAATAAACTGCATTATGAAGTTGTCGAGACGCTGCTAAAATACAGACAATCCATAGGTATGGAGCAGACTATCGCTGCCAGTGAAGCAACACCAATATTTATCAATGCAAAAAGACAAAGAATAAGTCAGAATTGGGTTAGACTTGTTATAAAAGATGCTTGTATGATGGCGGGCATTAAAGCACACTCACCTTCCAGTTTACGAAACAGTATGGGCGCCTTCATGCTGACCTTTGGAGTAACACCGATGGAAGTTGCAGAGGTTATGGGTTATTCAGATACATTTTTAACTACTAGGTTACCTATTGTACTACCTAAACGAACAGACTACCTGCATTTTAATGTAAGAGGTGTTAGCAAAGTCCTCTTGGAGTCATCGAGAATGGAATGAGGAAATTCTGGCACGGGCAGTAAATTAAGGTTTTTTATTGTATAGGAAAGTTATACTTTCCTATACAATAAAAAACCACCCATAGGGTGGCTGTCTTACGGTATACATATAATACTGTTATTCTATAAGTCCAAAGCTACTTATTTTTGAATTACAACCCCAACAACATCGTAGACATAGTAAAGTAAATTGTTAAGGACACTGCATCTACAATTGTAGTAATCAAAGGGCTAGCCATAATCGCTGGGTCTAGCTTAAGCTTTTGAGCCATTAAGGGTAGCAAGCCTCCTACCACCTTTGCCATTGCAACTGTAAAAAACAAACTGGCACTTACTACAATTCCTATATTAATAGAAACTTTATCAAACATAAGTATTCTCAAGAAATTAACTGATGCAAGTACAAATCCTACTAAAATACTAACTCTGAATTCTTTCCAAACGATCATTAAAAAGTCTCTCGGTGCAATTTCTCCTAATGCCAGACCTCTGATTGCCATAGTGGAGGATTGCGATCCTGCATTACCTCCGGTATTCATAAGCATAGGCACATAAGTTGCTAGTATTACTACAGTTTCTAATACATTCTGAAATTTGCTTATTATATTGCCTGTTATGGTAGCAGATATCATCAACACCAACAGCCAAACAATTCTGTTTTTTGCCAAGGTAAGAACACTGGTTTTTAGATATTCTTCCTCAGAGGGCGCCATCGCCGCCATCTTATGAATATCTTCTGTATTCTCTTGATCGATAATGTCCACAACGTCGTCAACTGTAATAATACCAACTAATCTAATCTCATTGTCTACTACAGGCATAGACAGTAAATCATATTTTTTAAATAGCATTGCTATTTTTTCTTGATCATCATAAGTATGAATATAAATAATATCTGTATTCATAATATCTTCTACTAGTTCATCAGAGTTGCTAAGAATAAGTCTCCTGATAGATACAATGCCTTCCAGCTTCCTATTTGCATCAATAACATAGCAGGTATTGATCGTTTCCTTATCAATTCCGGTTTTTCTAATATGGCTCAAGGCATGCTTTACAGTCATTTCCTTTTTTAAGTCAACAAACTCAATTGTCATAACACTTCCGGCAGAATCTTCCGGGTAATTCAAGAATTGATTAATAAGCTTCCTCATTTGTTCATCCGTACTCTTCAATACCTTCTTGACAACTACAGCCGGCATCTCTTCAATCAAGTCCACAGTATCATCAAAAAACAAGTCATCGATTATGTGCTTAATTTCAAAATCCGTAATGGATTCAATTATAAAAGCCTGCAGCTCTGTTGGAATATACGAAAAAACATCTGCAGCAATATCCTTAGGCAAAATCCTAAAGAACTTAATTAATTGATGCCTGTCTATTTCCTCAAAAAGCTGAGCTATGTCAACAATGTTCATGTCCTCCAGCTCGTGTCTTGCTTCGGTAAGCTTGTTTTGATTTATAAGCTCAAGGATAAGTTCATTCATGTTAAAACCTCCTTTACAGGAGCCTCACCAAACCAATGGTGATGGCTACATATTCAATTTTAGAATTTTTAAAGTTTCGTTTATTCCCTGGTAAAGGACTTGAATCCATAACCATCACCCCACTTTCTCGTATAAAAATAAAATCTCCTACGATAACGTAAGAGATTGCATGACATACAAACCCATCTCTATACGTTGAGCTTTAGCACTGCGTAGCATAGGGTAAACCCGGCTGCATTAGATAAAACCTTGATTCGGTAGTATCTGTTGACTCGTTGGAGTCTCTCGACTTTTCTGAGCAGCAGCATGTATCCACGTAGTAGCCTCACCTAACTAGATGTTTAACAAAAAAATAAAATTTATTCTTCTTATATTATAATATGCCTAATTTCATCAAATGTCCATACTTTTTATTAAATTATGCTGAATTTTTGTTATAACTCTCAGGAACTTAATGTATCTCATTGTAGCTTCTTGTATTAAATTATTGCTCTGTTTTTAGCCTCCATTTATCCATTGCTATCCTTACGGATCTATTTAATTCCTTTGTAAAATCAGCTGTATATTTCTTTATATACATCATTTCACCAAAGCTTTTTTCTAACTTGCCATTATTGAAGCTTTTTATTCTTTCATGGGTTTTGGCATACATTTCGTCAAATTCAGCTTTATTTAGCTGTTTGTATTTGTTTTCAAAAACAATAAAGCTTTTGTCAAAGCGCTCTGGCTGCTGTCTTTCTTTTTGCTGCTCTGTTGGATAGCCAAATACCACCATGGATATTGGAAATACGTAATCTGGAAGGTTTAGCAATTCCCTATGTACTTCGTAGTTTTCCATTATATCTCCTATGTAGCAAGAACCTAACCCCAGGGCTTCAGCGGCTACTACAGCATTTTGAGCAGCAATCAAAGCATCACAGCAGGCTAACAGTAGATCACCTTCTTCAGGAGTCCTTATTTCATTTTCGCTTATTCCCAATGCAGTTGTCATACCACAGACTTTAAAATAATCATACCAGCGTTGGTAGTCAGCAAAAAACATTAGAACCAATGGAGCTTTTGCGATAAAGGGTTGATTGTCACAGGTCTCAGCCAACCTGTCCTTGATAGCTTGATCCGTGATGTCAATCATGCTATAAAGCATCATATTACCTGCCGTTGGAGCTCTCATAGCAGCGTCAATAATTGATTGCTTAACCTCTGCAGGTACAGATTTATCCTCATATGCTCTAACAGACCTTCTTTGATATATAAGGTTTAAGGTTTCATTCATTTCATGTTACCCCCTCAAATACTAATATGCAAATTATACCATAAAAAATGCATCTCACGCCGCACTATTTTTCGCTGTGGAACCCTATGGTTCCCTTCGACGGATGCAAGCATCCTGAGCACCCTCCTTTATCGGCATGGGGATTCTCCTCCTTGCATCCCCCATTATATAGGAAATATACTTTCCTATATAATAAATAAAGGCGCACATAAATGTGCGCCCTCAGTATATTTGCTTATTTATTTGCTAGCATTTGGAATAAATAGTGGCTGACCGTACTTATCAACTCCGAATTGCCCAATTAGATTCTGTACCTTTTCTGAAAGTATCCAATCCACAAAGGCTTGTGCGCCTTCTTTGTTAATCTTATCATTCTTATCCGGGTTTACTGCTATAACTCCATATTGATTATACAGCTTAGGATCTTGTTCAACGATTACTGTCGATTCTATTTTATCCTTCATGGATAAGTAGGTAGCCCTATCTGATATAGTGTAGGCTTTCATTTCATCAGCCATTTGAATGACTGCCCCCATGCCTTTACCTGCAGAAACATACCAATCCCCTGCCGGTTCAATGTCAAGCCCCTTCCATAGCTTCAACTCTGCCTTATGTGTTCCGGAGTCATCTCCTCTAGAGATAAATTTAACCTTGTTATCATTTATGTATTTCAATGCTGTAAGAATATCACCTTGAGAATTATCTTTTACTTTTGTATCATCATTAGGACCAATTAGTACAAAATCATTATACATTACATCAAATCTTTGTAAACCGTGCCCTGCTTTAATAAATTCCTCTTCTGATGTCTTTGCATGAACCAAAAGCACATCAGCTTCCCCATCTTCACCCATCTTTATTGCTTGTCCAGTACCTACAGCTATCACTTTAATCTCATAGCCTGTATCCTTCGTAAACTCAGGCAGTAAGTAATCCAGAAGCCCTGAGTCTTGCGTGCTGGTAGTAGTAGATAGTATGATTTCTTTCTTTTCTATCGGTGCAGGTGTCACTTCAGTTGGCGTTGGAGCTTGCTGGGTCGCAGCGCAGCCTGTCAATAATAGAA
>MGOS01000104.1:0-5989 GCA_001797185.1 Clostridiales bacterium GWB2_37_7 | reverse complement strand
TTTTTGCCCTCCTACTATTTTTTAAATATCTTGCTTTTACAGCAAGAGCATAGCGGCTATGGCCGCATTCGAAGCCCATATGCCTTATCCAATATCATTGGAAAGCTGGTATGAGCAGATAAATAAAAAAACTCTCTTTTGGAGAGTTTAGGCAGCACAAAAAAACTATATGCTGCTCCTTTCCAAACGGGAGGCACCACCGTTTCCAATGATACCCTAAACGTCTTGCAAGCCATAAGATTAACCTCACAGGTTTTGCAAGCTCGGAGCAATATGTTTCACACTTTTCATATTAGTTTTAATTATTATGTATAAAACATATTCTTCTGTTTATAAATTGCACAAATTATGTTTTACATTTTAAAAAGATTTATGCAGTTTATATATTCAATTTGATAATATATTATCATATTTGTACAAATTCTTCAAGTAATGTATTAACTATTATTTGTCTCGTTGTTTGCCTGTATAATGCTCTACGTTGATTCTCACAACGCTGGTTAACGCAAAGTCCTTTTTAATATACTCCTCACCGGCAGCCTTAAAATCTGGAGAGTATTTATCTACAAGTGCTCTTAAACCTTTTGCCTTTTCCTCATTATCATGGATAATCTCCGCGGTACCAAAAACAATAACACTTTCAAAAGCAGTACCAAATTCTTCAGGAATTACCTTTGTATCTCCTACCACGCAGAAGGATACCTTAGGATTCACTTTGATATTATCTAATTTCTGACCTATTGCAGCACAATGGAAATATATGCAATGATCTTCATATGCATAGCTTAAAGGCACACCGTAGGGTAAGTTCTGCTCATCACTGGTAGCAAGAATCCCATATTCTGCTTTCTTCAAAATCTTTAATGCTTCTTCTTGTGTGACTTGTCTGTCTTTTCTTCTCATTTCTCTATACATTTTCAAACCTCCCAAAATATATAATTCATAATTTATTACAAGTTATATTTAGTATAAAATACTTGTTGACTAATTGCTATATTTTTAATATAATAAATATTGTCTCACAGGGGTATAGCTCAATTGGTAGAGTAGCGGTCTCCAAAACCGTTGGTTGTGGGTTCAAGTCCTACTGCCCCTGCCATATGTGTATTAAACTGCTTTTAGCAGTTTTTTTATTTGCTTAAAAACCGCCCTTCGGCGGTTTTTAAATTTATAGTATATTTTGATATACTCCCCATTTTCTAAGGTCCTTATCTGTACCTATCCAAACTGGAGTGCCGTTTTTAACGGATCTATACAGCTCTTCAACATCCGTATTCATCATTCTGATGCAGCCTCTTGAAACATTCTGGCCTATAGAATACGGGTTGTTATTACCGTGTATTCCATACTTATTCTTATTCCCTATGGTAAGTCCAAGCCATCTTTTACCCAAAGGATTTTTTTTATCGCCCCCGTTTACCGGTTCTGCAATTCCACCGCCAGACCACTTGGGATTTTCGACTTTGGTTTTTATTTTGAATTTACCTTTAGGAGTTACATAATTTGTTCTGCCTATAGCCACGGGAAATTTTCTAATTGCTGTCTTACTCCAATAGACTGTAAGAATTCTATTGCTTTTGTTTACTGTAATCCATATTTTACTACTAGGAGCGTTTTTGACATAATCATTATATCTTACTTCCTTGCCTTGCTGTAACCTTTTATTCAACATATTCTTAAACTGCTTACCGGCAATTCCATCAGCTATAATGTTACTGTCACTTTGTAAGCGCAGAACTGCATTACGAAAATTTAAGTCATCATCTTTAAATTCATTTTTGTAATAGCCAAGGCTTCTCAGACCGTCCAGATTTGTATTACTTACAACATTTTTATTGACTATATTTGCATTGTATCCGAGAAGCTCCTCGGAGTATAAAAAAAAATTTAATGACAAGATACAAGACAGCAACACGGCAAATAAAATTCTCATAAGTCATTGCTCCTTTCTCATCATTAAATTTATTTTTTGTAGTTTAAGCTTTTTTATGTCTGTCTATAATTGTAATATAAATTTTAAAAATTTATTTTGCGTAGAGCCAGGTGTTAAAGAATTCATCCAGTTCCTGTCCTGATACCTTTTCACTTACCCTAATAAAGTCTTCTGTGGTAGCAATCTTGGATTCATATTCCTTAAAATATTCCTTCATAACCTGGAAGAATTTTTCATCTCCGAGCTTATTTCTCAATTCATTTAGTACGACTGCACCTCTTGTATAAACCGTTGGACCATAGTCCTCCCAATTTTTGAAATCGTCTAAACCCTTTACAACAACACCATCAATAACCTTTTCTGCTATTACTTCATTGTGTCTTTCTTCTACACTGTTGTTGAAATAGTTCTTACCTCTAGCAGTGCTCAAAGCATTTTCAAAGTAGATACTTTCAGCATAAGTGGCAAAACCTTCATCCAGCCAAGCTTCGTCAATTTGATCGTTTCCTATGAGACCATAAAACCATTGATGCGCTGTTTCGTGAACGATTACAATAGTTTGTATGTCTCTATTCGAAAAATCTTTATAATAGTTGTCGCTGATATAAACTAAGCCTGGGAATTCCATACCACTTGGAAACACAGTTTCAACTACAGAGTAGTTTGGATAAGGATATTTACCGAATTTTTCATTAAATATCTTAATTGAATTTACTCCAACTTCAAGTGCTTCTTTTCCTCCTTTTGCATCATCCTTATAGTAATAGGATTTTACAACTGTTCCATCAACGATTTGCTCCGCTACATCGAAATCCTTATTTGCAACAAAAGCAAAGTCCCTCATTCTACTGCTTTGGAACTCCCATATTCTACTGCTGCCTTCTTCTATATCACTTATATAATTACCAGAAGCGGCAATTACATATTCCTTAGGTGCCTTAATTGTCACCTCATAGTTAGCTGTATCACTGTAAAAGGGATCCCCTATTGGATAGTATTTATCAAGATTCCATCCACTTTTGTCATATACAGCAGCCACCGGATACCAATTACCTAAATTAAAGTGATTTTCTCCATACCCAAAGCGTTCATTAGCAGGAGGCACCAATACCTTGTAATCCATTATCAGCTCAATTGCAGTTCCTGGCTTTAAAGGCTCTGTCAACTCTACCTTCAAAATTGTATTTCCCTCACCTTGGAAGGAATATTTCAAGCTCTCACCTGCTTTTGTTTTTATTGAAGATATCTCTGTATAGCCTGGCTCAAAGCCTCTTGAGTAGGCTCTATCGAAATCATCAAAGAGAAATGGTGCAGTTTCCTTTGAGCTAAAGGCATTGCTATAAACGTTGAAATATAGCTCTTTTAAATCAACAACTTCTGCATTGACATACTGAATGCTTTGATTGCTTGTTAAGGTTTTAGCCTCTACATCAAGCTCCACATTGATTTTATAAGTATTGTCTTTTGATACGGGAGCTATCTCATTTACTGTTTGAGTGCCAGAATCAGGATCTTCAACTGTATTGCTTCCAACAGCATTACATCCTATGAAAGTAGCAATAACTAGTACCAGCACTAAAACTAGATAACTTTTACTTTTCATTAAATCACTCCTTACAAAACGTCTTTTTTCTGTTTGACTCCATTATTTTGCCTACTATATAATCATACCCTTTTTCGCCGTGTGGTATCAAACAATTAGAGCAATCTTTGATGCCATTATTTGACTTGCAGTTTCCTCCGCATTCGTCTAAGAAATACAATGGACAATAGCAAAAGAGACAATTAAAATTTTCATCATTGTTCATTTTATGGCATGGGAAATATTCGCATTCTTTATTTTGAAAATACCTATAATTATTTTTCATTTTGACCCTCCTAAGCACTAAAACCTACAGCGGACTCCAAATCCTTGGCTCCACTGTAGGTAATATAATAGTTTAAAATTCTGCTGTTTTCACTGTTCTAGGGAATGGTATAACGTCTCTGATATTGGCCATACCTGTGATATACATAATTGCCCTTTCAAAGCCTAAGCCGTAGCCAGCATGCTTTGTTCCGCCGTATTTTCTAAGGTCAAGATACCACAAATAGTCTTCTTGGTTGAGACCCTTTTCTTTCATTATTGCTTCAATAACCTCCAGACGTTCTTCTCTTTGACTTCCGCCTATGATTTCTCCTACACCAGGCACCAATAAGTCGGCACAAGCAACAGTCTTGTTGTCATCGTTTAATCTCATATAGAATGATTTGATGTCCTTCGGATAGTTCGTTACAAAAACTGGCTTTTGGAATATCTTTTCAGTCAAATACCTTTCATGCTCAGTTTGTAAGTCGCTGCCCCAGTCAATTGGAAATTCAAACTTCTCTCCTGATTTCTTAAGGAGCTCTAAAGCCTCTGTATAAGATACTCTTACAAAATCAGAGCTTGCAACATTATTTAATCTTTCCAGCAATGTCGTATCAATGAACTTATTGAAGAACTCCATTTCTTCAGGAGCATTCTCTAGCACATAGGCAATGATATATTTCAGCATATCCTCAGCCAAATCCATATAATCATCTAAATCTGCAAAAGCTATTTCCGGCTCAATCATCCAGAATTCAGCAGCATGCTTAGTTGTATTTGAGTTTTCAGCTCTAAAGGTTGGACCAAAGGTATATACGTTTCTAAAGGCCATACAATAGGTTTCAACGTTCAATTGACCACTAACTGTAAGGTTGGATTCCTTGCCGAAGAAATCTTTGCCGGTATCAATTTTGCCATGCTCATCTCTTGGAGGATTTTCTATGTCTAAAGTTGTTACCCTAAACATTTCACCTGCGCCCTCTGCATCACTACCGGTTATAATTGGTGTATGAACATAAACAAAACCTCTTTCTTGGAAAAAGCGATGTATTGCAAAAGCTACTAGAGATCTTACCCTAAATACTGCTGAGAAGGTATTTGTCCTAGGTCTTAAGTGTGCAATGCTTCTCAAGAACTCAAAGCTGTGACTTTTCTTTTGCAATGGGTAATCAGAGGTTGAGTGCCCCTCTATTTCAATATTTTCACCCTTTAATTCAAAGGGCTGCTTCGCTCCAGGTGATTCTACCACGATACCCTGTATTCTTAAGGATGAGCCGACAGTCAGCTTTGACAGTTCCTTGAAATTTTCCAAGCTTTCATCAAATACGACCTGCAGATTCTTAAAAAAGCTTCCATCGTTTAACTCTATAAACCCAAAATTTTTAGATGCTCTAACCGTTCTTACCCAGCCGGAGACGCTAATTTTTTCGTTTACATAATGCCCATCTTGTCTGTACATTTGTTTAATTGTAATGTCTTTCATTGTTGTTTCCTCCTTTTATATTTTGCAAAAACAAAAACCTTTCCTCCCAGTAATAGGGACGAAAGGTTTATTCGCGGTACCACCCAAATTGCCATGTAAATGGCCATCTCAATCAGCAGCTATTATATTGAATGAAAACATTTCAATATTTTTTAATGCTGTCCAAGGATAACGGTTTGGTGCCGTATAAGCCTACTTTAAACATTTCGGTTATAGACTCAAGGATGTTCTTCAATATAATTATGACATCGATCTTCCACCCTCATCGACTCGCTTTAATCCCTTATTATATCTACTCTTCCCATCATTGTCTTTGCTTATTAACAGAATTCTAATATATTTAGTATTATATGTCAAGTAAAAATTATACTTTGAGATCTATCTTGATGTTCAATAGTTCCTCATTGCTTTTAAGTATAGGATAGATATATTCCTCCAGAAATTCCACAACTTGTTCAGGCGCTCTTCCAACAAAGTTTTTGGCGTCCATAAGCTTTTCAATTTCTTCAGATTTAAGGTTGAATTCTTGATCTTGCTTAATCAAGTCAATTAGGTTATTATCCAAACCTTCTTCCTTCACCCTTTTTCCTGCTTCCATGGAGTAAACTCTTATTTTTTCATGCAGCTCCTGTCTGTCTCCACCTCTCATTACCGCTTCCATCAGTATTGACTCGGTTGCCATAAAAGGAAGTTCTTGGTCTACATGCTTCTTTATCATCTTTTC
>MGOS01000103.1 GCA_001797185.1 Clostridiales bacterium GWB2_37_7 | reverse complement strand
ATAGGGCATTGGAAATGTATGAGCGAAGAACAAATTATCCATGATAATATTTCCTGTGAACTAATCATCACCACTAAATGCAATTTTTCATGCACTTATTGTGTTGCCCATGACTTAGATGCAATGACCATGGATTTAGACAGTGGAAAAAAATCTATTGATATGTTTGTTGCTTTGGGAAAAGGTGCAAAAAATATCGAGTTTATCTTCACAGGTGGTGAACCTTTACTAAATTTTTTCAATTTGAAATCTCTAGTGATATACGCCGAGGAGAAATCGAAAGAATTTAATATGAATCCATTCTTTGTTATTAAAACAAATGGATCATTGTTTGAAAGTGAAATTGTTGATTTTTGCAAAAAGTATGGAATAAAAGTTGTAATCAGCATTGACGGTTCATCTAAGTATCATGATAAGAATAGACTGACATGTGATGGTAGATTAACGCATGAAACTGTTGTTTGCAATTTGCGAAAATTGCAAGACAATAGAATTGAATTGTCGGCAAGTCTGACCGTTCACCCTGATAATGTTGAACATATCGGAGATAACGTTAAATATTTGCATGGCCTTGGCTTAAAGGAAATTGATGTTGGCCCAGTTTATGGAACGGCAAATTGGTCTCAAGCACAGATCGAGCATTTCAAAAAAGCTCTTAGTGTTTGCGCACAATATATACGAAAGGTTAATGAAACAGATAGCCTTGAAATTAGTCCATTAAATAAAAATTCAGAACATGTTGACGATATTTTAAAAGATTGCTGGGGTTGCAAAGCCGGTCTAAACAACCTGGCTTTTATGCCAAATGGCAATATTGTAGGCTGCAGTTCTTTGGGAATGTTATCAAATAAATTCCCAGAGTTGATTGTAGGAAACATTGATTCAGGAATCAATGAAAACTCATTGCAATATCTTTTTGATAATTCACAAGCTTCTGATGTGCTGCGCAATTCTTGCATAATTTGTGAAACCAAAAATAATTGTGCAGGTGGTTGTATGGCAATCAATCTTTCGACAACACAAACACCTCTTATACCTCCACAATTTTATTGCGAGATTATTTCCTCTATTTCGGCAGCATGGGAAAATGCATGGAGATGAGTAATCTGAAATATTTCTCCAACAAATCGTTTCACCGGAAATTTTCTCCGCTGCGCTCCGAAATTTCCGGTGAACTCCACGTTATGTTTCCTGGGGTACAATATACTCAAAATAACGGCTGTTTATGAGAGGGCACCCATGGTCGATTTCAAAAAGAGACTTAAGAAGAAAAGCCTACCCAAAAAAGTCAACCCTGTTGAGATCTATGATTCTCTTGATAGGCGCAGTGAGACCGGCCCTTTGCGACCATCTCAAGAGCGTGTCCTTGCCGAATGGTTTTCATCACGGAAGGATGAGAGAAATAATATTAGAAAACTGCATACAGGAGAAGGGAAAACACTTATAGGGTTATTGTTATTACATTCAAAAATTAACTCTGGTGAAGGTCCATGCCTTTACATCTGTCCGAATAAATACCTAGCCGAACAGGTAAGACAAGAGGCTCAAAAATTTGGGATATCAATTTGCGAAATTAGTCCACAAAATGACTTGCCGGAGGAGTTCGTTTTAGGCACCAAGATCCTAATCACACATGTACAGAAAATATTTAACGGCAGAACTATTTTCGGACTTGGAAATCAATCGGTTAATGTCGGGGCAGTTATTTTAGATGATTCACATGCTTGTATTGACTCGATCAAGGATTCCTTAACCATTAAAGTAGATAATGAACATCAATTATACAAGATTGCCATATCACTTTTTGAAGATGACATTAGAGAGCAAGGAGAGGGTAGCTTCTTAGAGATACAAAGCGGTGATTATAATACCATGCTGCCAATACCTTATTGGAGTTGGTATGAAAAGAGAGATGAAATCACAAAAGCAATTATTGCCAGCAAAGATGATAATAAGGTTAAATTTGTATGGCCAGTGATTAAAGACCATATTGCAAATTGCCAAGCATTTATATCGGGAGAAACATTAGAAATATCCCCAACCTTAATGCCAATTGAGAGTTTCGGGACATTCAGCAGAGCAAGAAATAGGATTTTGATGTCTGCAACGACACAAGATGATTCGTTTTTTATCAAAGGCCTTGGCTTCGATATCCAAGCGGTAATCAATCCTCTTTCCAATAAGGAACTTAAATGGTCAGGGGAAAAAATGATATTAATCCCCTCTTTAATAAGCGAGGAACTTGATCGCGATTCAGTTATTAGTTGGTTGGCTAAACCAAATTCAGAAAGACAGTTTGGAATAGTTTCACTTGTTCCAGGTTTTAGTAAAAAGCAACAATATGAAAAAATTGGTGCTAGAGTTGCAACCACCAGTGATATTTTTGAAGTAGTTAAATCTCTTAAAGATGGTCAATACACTCAGGTAGTAGCTTTTGCGAATAGATACGACGGCATTGATTTGCCGGATAATGCATGTCGCATACTGGTTATTGACTCAAAGCCATATTTTGATTCGCTACTTGACAGGTACGAAGAAGACTGCCGTTCAGAAAGCGATATTATGAATATCCGTATTGCTCAAAAAGTTGAGCAAGGTCTTGGCCGTAGCGTAAGGGGTGAAAAAGACTACAGCATAATAGTATTGGTTGGTGGTGACTTAATCAAGTTTGTCAAAAGTCCATTAAGTAGCAAGTATTTTTCTAGTCAAACAAGGAAACAAATTGAAATAGGCATTCAAGTCGCTTCATTTGCAAACGAAGATTCCAAGAACGAAGAACCATACAGGGTATTGGTAAATGTTATGAGTCAAGCGTTAGCTAGAGATGAGGGGTGGAAAGAATATTATTCTGAAGAAATGGATAGCATTGAGATAGATGAGAAGAGAAACGGTGTTCATGAAACTTTAAAATCTGAATACGATGCTGAACGCCAATTTATGATTGGAGAATATGAAAAAGCATGTGAATTGATGCAAGGACTCTGTGATAAATTTAAAGACGGTGACTTGGAGCGTGGGTGGTACTTGCAACAATTGGCTCGGTACAAATACAGAATAAGCAAGATAGAATCTAATATAATTCAAAAATCAGCATTTCATAACAACCTTCAATTGTTAAAACCGAAGGAAGGCATAAGCTATAAAAAGATAGAATATATTAATCAAAACAGAATAACACGAATTAAGGAGTGGATTGCGAAATATAATGATTACCCAGAAATGATGATATCAGTAGAAGGGATTTTGCAAAATATTTCTTTTGGTATGCCATCTGAAAAATTTGAAGCTGCACTACAGAATATCGGCGAGGCTATAGGTTTTTTAAGTCAGCGACCAGACAAAGAGATAAAAAAAGGCCCAGATAATTTATGGTGCGGTGTCGAAAATCAGTATTTCTTGTTGGAATGCAAGAATGAGATTGATGAGTCGCGTACGGAAATATCGAAACATGAAGCCGGGCAGATGAACACTCACTCAGCATGGTTTGAAAGTATATATGGTGGCGCAAAGTGTAAGAGAATTCTTATAATTCCAACATTAAAACTATCATATCATGCTGATTTCACGCATCCTGTAGAAATTATGCGAAAGAATACATTGAATAAGCTAAAGACTAATGTCCGTAATTTTTTTAAAGAATTTTCAATATATGTACTACATGAAGTAAGTGATCAAAAAATCCAACAACTTGTTGATGCGCATAATTTAGACATTCCAAGTCTGATGACGATGTACTCAGAAAAGTATAAGAAAATCAACAAATAAACATAACTAAGATTTTCAACATGACCGCTGGAGCCGCGTTTCACGAATCAGGTTCAGTGACGGCGGCAGGTTAAAAACAGCGTTAATATTAAGGTTGAGATAATGTTTAGCAATGAAAAATATCTGAATAAACCAAATTGGAAACAGAAAA
Source organism: Clostridiales bacterium GWB2_37_7 (assembly GCA_001797185.1). Lineage (GTDB taxonomy): Bacteria > Bacillota > Clostridia > Lutisporales > Lutisporaceae > GWB2-37-7. Next base: position 1,634 of record MGOS01000103.1, on the reverse strand, counting down.
TATTATATATTCTTGAACATTTACATTTCTCATTGAGAGAGGTTGCGTATGTACTAGATCTTGATGAAGATGAATTGGAAAACTTTATGTCTCTAGGAGATGAACACTCTGTGATCAATAGTTACGGTCTTGTTGGATCGAGACTTTATATGCTGCATATTTTACTCACATATTTAATTTTTACTGGAAATTGTGATGATGTTAACATCTCGGAATTGTGGCATGAAAGAGCTCCATATATAAGTCTTTATAAAAAGCCACCATGGTTTGAAGATGGCCTAAGAATTTATCTCATAAACAATAGATATAATGGGCTGTTCGAATGTGTTAAATGGATAAGGAATCACTAATATGTCTGGCATTGTATATAACGATAACTATGAAGATGTTGAAATTAGAGATAATACAACTTTATTTAGAATCACAAGACCTTCATATTCAGATCCAGTTAACTTATTGAATGGGCAAGGTTCTTTCTATTCACAAGGCAGATATAATTACTTGCAACAAGCAACCAGCTATTGCTCTGATAATATATTCATTTGCATTTCAGAAGTGTTGTTTCATATGTATGAGATTTCACAGAGAAAATTAAAAAATAATGACATGAGAGGTTTTCGCACTGAAAGTAACAAACGGTTAGAGTTGGTTGTATTTAATACTAATAAAATTGAAAATATCGCATATATCGATAGTGATGAAGGAAGACAAAATTACAAACTAAATCCAACCACAATCACCCACTCAGATACGATTTATTCAGAATTGAGAGATGCATCTAACAATGTGAGGCTCAATAAGAGAGTAGGAATGATTACACCATCAGCCCGTCATTCAGTTGGATTTGTCATTGTTTTGTTTGGAGATCATAGTGCTTCTGTTAAAAATATTGATTTTAAATTTCCTATAAAATTGAGCCTATTGAGTGAAGATCTAAAAATGACAACTGACAATAGTTTATTCAGCCCGTTCAAAATCAGAATTAACCAAACTATAGGAATGTTCGAATTTGATACAAAATATTTTAAAAAGAATTACAATTATTTAAAACCTATTCCGACTAGCAGTACTGGCAAAATTAGTTTTTCACGATTTTTCTACGAAAAGAATTATCCGAAAGCCGCTATTCTTTAGGAACGAAAGAGGGGACATTGTTTAAGTGTTGAATAGGAAACCGGTGGAGTTCTGCGGACAGCTTACTGAATTCCAACAAAAACATTCTGCGGGCAAGCCGCAGATGTTTGCGTAGGCTACTTGCTAGTGGCGTACTGAATTCATTCAAACCAACGTAAAGCATTTCTGCAATGGACATTCCACGAATATTCAACATCACCGAAAGTGCTCATCGCATCCATAACCCTTTCACACCCGAAAAGCTCACCACTCTCGGCGCAGCGTTGCGCCTGGAACCGGAGACCCGTGTGCTCGACCTCGGCAGCGGTTCGGGTGAGATGCTGGTGCACATGGGCACGCGATTAAGGAATCAGCGGCACCGGTATCGACATGAGCCAGCTGTTCACCGAGCAAGCGAAACTCCGCGCTGAAGAATACGGCGTCGCCGATCGAGTCGAGTTCATCCACGGTGACGCTGCCGGCTACGTCGCCGACGAAAAGGTCGGTGTGGCAGCCTGTGT
>MGOS01000102.1:12642-13187 GCA_001797185.1 Clostridiales bacterium GWB2_37_7 | reverse complement strand
TTCATACTTGTCTCTTTCATTTTTCAACAGGTTTTCCAGTTCATTTTTTATTTTGGTTTTGATATTCTTGGCGATAAGCTTCAGCTGTCTGTCATGCTGTAGCATTTCCCTGGATATGTTAAGAGACAAATCTTCTGAATCCACCATTCCTTTTACAAAACTAAAATAGTCAGGCAACAGGTCTGCACACTTGTTCATTATCATTACACCATTTGAGTACAGCTCCAAGCCTTTTTCATACTCTTTTGAATAGAAATCAAAGGGCATATTCTCCGGAACAAATAAAATTGCATTATAGCTCACAGCCCCATCGACACTGATGTGAATGTGCTTCATTGGTTTATCAAAGCCATAGTGCTTTTCAGAATAAAAGTTCTCATAATCCGCTTCGGTAAGCTCATTCTTATTCTTTTTCCATATAGGAACCATACTATTTACAGTCTGTTCCTCTGCATAGTCCTCGTATTCTTTTTCACTGCCTTCTTTAAGCCTTCTACTTGTTATATCCATTTTAATCGGGTATCTGATAAAATCGGAGTACTTCT
>MGOS01000102.1:10310-12588 GCA_001797185.1 Clostridiales bacterium GWB2_37_7 | reverse complement strand
CAGTATTTTCTTTGATTTTCAATATAATTTCTGTACCTACTGCATCCTTTTCAAAAGGTTCTATCGTATAGCCCTCTGCCCCCTTGGACTGCCAAATATATGCCTCTTCGGAATCCATTGTACGACTCTTAACTGTAATCAGATCGGCTACCATAAAAGAAGAATAGAAGCCAACCCCGAATTGTCCTATTATATCAACTCCGTCTTTTGCTTCATTTTCAGTCTTAAATTCGAGTGAGCCGCTTCTTGCTATGGTGCCGAGATTGTTTTCCAGCTCCTCCTTTGTCATACCAATGCCTGTATCTGCAATTGTAAGGGTTCTATTATCTTTATCAGCTGTAATTCTAATATAGAAATCATCCTTGTTAAAGGATATCTTTTCATTTACAAGAGAAAGATAATAGCTTTTGTCAATTGCGTCACTTGCATTTGATATAAGCTCTCTTAAAAATATCTCTTTGTTGGTGTAGATTGAGTGAATCATTAGATCAAGCAATCTTTTTGATTCTGCTTTAAATTGCTTTTTAGCCATTTCCATCATTCCCTTTCATTATTAATTAAGTAATATGTAATGCTTTTAGCACTCTATGCGAGCGAGTGCTAAATTTATATTATCTATTTTTCTTTTATTTGTCAATTTGAATTTGTATTTATCGTTTTTCTTTTTACCGCCTTAATAATGGTTCTTGAGCAAAAAAGAACTATCCAGCTTATGGTAGTTCTTTTTTTGATTTACTCAGCTTTGCCTGTTGCTGCTTTTAACGGAATTCGTCTACCTTACTTACCTTTCGAGGTCTGCCCTTAATAGGTCTCTTTTGAAGCTCATTAAAAACCAACTCACCCTTATCATTCAATATTTCTACAAAGGTAGATATATCAAGTATATTGATGATCCCTATATCTGCCTTGGTTATGCCTTCAATGCTGCAAAGAGTTCCTACGACGTCCATAGCTCGCATCTTTGTTTTCTTCCCCGCATTGATATGTAATTTCATTATTTCTTTGTTTAGCTGTGCACCTTTTGTTTCTTTAATTTCAGGCATGGTATTTATTTTCTCAAGAAATTCCTGCTTCAGACTATTCACGGTTTCTTTCGCAGGTCTTTCTTTCAATAGAATCTCTTTACCGATATAATGCTGTATATCCTTTAAAAATCTATTTTCATCCTGTGAAACAAATGTAATCGCTTTACCCATCTTCCCTATGCGTCCAGTTCTTCCTATTCTATGAACATAGCTTTCTCCATCCTCCGGTATATCATAGTTGATTACCAATGAAATGTTATCTATGTCTATCCCTCTAGCTGCAACATCTGTGGCAACCAGGTACCTGAAATAACCTTGCTTGAAATCATTCATTACGCTTAACCTATCTCTTTGCTCCATTCCACCATGGATCTTATCGCACGTATAGTCCAGATTTGCAAGGACGTTATCTACCTCATCCACTTTCTGCTTAGTGTTGCAAAATATAATACAGCTATCAGGGTTTTCTATGATGGTTATATCTCTCAACAAATCCGTTTTATCACTTTGATCTACGATATAGGCTTCTTGGGCTATTCTGTCTGTGGCTGAATTTTGCTCCTCAATTTCAACATGGATAGGCTCTATCATATATTTGCCGCATAAAGCCTCTAATGCCCTAGGCATTGTAGCTGACAATAACATGGTTACTCTCTCTTTTGGCAAGCAGCTTATTATGGTCTCAATTTGCTCAATAAATCCCATATCAAGCATTTCATCTGCTTCATCTATCACCAGATATTCTATCTTCGATAGTTCAATTGTTCCTTTTTCGATATGCTCAATAATACGACCTGGTGTGCCAACTACCACATGGGTTTTTTGCTTCAACTCCTTTTCTTGAATATAAAAAGGGGACTTCCCATAAATTGCAGACACTTTGAGTCTCTTAAATCTTCCAATATTAAAAAAGTCCTCTTTGATTTGTATCGCAAGTTCTCTTGTAGGTGCAATTACCAATGCTTGCGGTTTGTTTTCTTCCCAATCTACTAGCTCGCATATTGGAATGGCAAATGCTGCGGTCTTTCCGCTTCCTGTTTGAGACTTTACGATTATATCCTTTCGCTCTAATATTGCCGGTATTACCTGTTCTTGAACCTTAGTTGGGTTTGTGAAACTTAGCATATTAACAGCTTTCAATACTTCACTGCTTAGTAGATAATCATAAAAATTTGATTTTGTCATTTGGTCATCTCTTTCTTTATCTTTCTATTTAACTTTTGTACGAATATTTATTTTGATATTATTTCTAT
>MGOS01000102.1:4654-10291 GCA_001797185.1 Clostridiales bacterium GWB2_37_7 | reverse complement strand
TACACTCAACATGGTGCGGTCGATGGGACTTGAACCCACACTCTTCCGAATACGCCCCTCAAACGTACGCGTCTGCCATTCCGCCACAACCGCATTTACTAGATTATTATATATCCATTGACTATTTGTGTCAACATAAAATTGCTGTCAATTATCTTCTATCCTTGGCTATAAACCAGTTTTGAATGCTTCGATATGGATTTATTGTATCAGGCGTTATTTCACCCTTCACCTTATCTCTTACAACTATAGCAGATTCTCGGAAGAAAAGACTGACACTAGGAACCTCATCTCTAAAAGCCTGCTGTATCTTGCTATAGGTTTCTTTACGAACATTGTCGTCTGTACTGGTGTATGCTTGATAAAGCAAATTGTCCATATTTAAATTGGAGTATGACATAAAGTTTTTACCACTACCTATTTGTGAGCTATGAAACGCAAAGGATAAATCTTGGTTAGGAGATAAATTATAGCCTGTCAGAACAGCATCATAATTTTTCGATGCAATCGCACCTTTCATTTCTTCAAAGCTCACTGTTTTTATTTCAACTGCAAAGCCAACCTCTTCAAGGTTCTTTTTTATCTCCAATGCAGCTTTTTGCCTAAATTCATTTTCACTGTTTGTAATTAAAGTAAACCTTAAGGTTTGTGTTATATCATCATACTTTCTTTCTAGTATCTTGTCATTGTTGCTATCGACGAATCCTGCATCCTTCAATAAATTCTGCGCATTTACCTTGCTATAGGAGCTATTCACTTCTTTGTCATCATAAAGCCAGGAGTTTGGGTTCACAGGTACATCTGTAAGTACAGCATTGCCTAAAAGGTATTTATCAATTATACCCTTTCTATTAATGGCTGCCATAATTGAACGTCGAACTGCTTGATCCTGAAATATAGAATTATTGTAATTAAAGCCAATAAAATCATAATAAAGCGATGTATACTTATAGATTTTTACGTCCTTCATTTCACTATACTTTTCCCAGTCATAGGATTGAGAGTGCAGCACATCCAGTTCTTTTGCTTGAAATGCCGTTGAAAAAGCATCCAAGTCATTTATAAACTGAATCTCGATTTTTTCAATGTATGGATTGATTCCATTTTCCTTTACACTCCCCAGTCTTATCCACTTTTCATTTGGCACAAGCTCCAGTTTTTTCAGCTTGGTATAGTTGGATACTTTGTAAGGACCAGAGGCTACAGGCACTGCATTTTCATTGCCTTCAAAAACATGTTTAGGTATGATAGGAATCGTTAGAACATCAAAGGCATCAGCATAGACTTGATCAAAGACAATCCTAACAGTGTTCTCATCTACTGCCTGATAGCTGTAAATATGCAATAATTTTTCTTTAAAAACTGAGTTTTCAGCATTTTTAATGATATCTAGAGAATAAACCACATCTGCGCTTGTAATTTTTTCTCCATCGCTCCAAAATATATTATTTTTTAGATTCACTTCGAATTGCGAAGTGCCATCAACAAAACCCCAGCTTTGAGCAATTACCGGAGCTAGCTTTAGGCTGCTGTCATATTCTGCAAGCTGTTCAAAAAGAAGCTTTGAAACGTCTAAAAAAGACATGCTGTTTACTCTTAAGGGATTTAATTCTCTTGGTTCCACAGAGCCCATTACCAAGACGCCCCCTGCTGAAGGTTCTTCGCTATTTACTCTTACTTCTGGTTGATTTTTATATTCTATACTCTTACAAGAAATTAAAAGCATAGAAAATATCAATATGATCACGATTGCTAAAGATATTTTTTTGTTAGTCTTCATTTGTCTCATCCTTTTACTTTTGTAATCCATTCTATATATTTCGAGCTAAACAATTTACATTTACTAAAATAGCACGAAATATTATCCGCTGTTTATTAATCGCACAAAACACTGATTCTCTTCGATGTCAAAACTTTAGTGCGATTTATATATTAATTCCATTCATACAGTTTATTATATATCTTATAATTCTTATTTACTCTATTTACAAAATTTTTAGTTTCTTCAAAGGGTATTTGATCCAGATTCTTGCCATCTTTGCTTAGTTTTTCATTTTCCAACCACTTATCTACATTCCCTCTGCCTCCATTATAGGCTGCAAAGGTTAGAGTCATATTACCATTATAGTTGCTATAAAGATATCTTATATACCAGCATCCAAATTTAATATTAACCTCAGGATCAAATAGCATATCATCATTATAGTTGTCCATTTGCAGCTTTTCTGCTATCCATTTCCCGGTGGAAGGAGTTATCTGCATGAGCCCTCTTGCACTTTTACCTGATTCCGCAAAAACATTGAAATTACTTTCTGTCTTTATTACGGCAGCCACTAAGGGCGGTGGAAGCTTATATTCCAATGCATACTTTATTATCGTCTCTTTGAAATAGAGAGGATATATCATTTTTATAACAACAGGTATTTGCAGTACTGCATAAAATGCTAATAGAACCACTATTACTGCTGTCAAGAAATTCACTTTTCCACGTCTTTTCAATTACAAATCTCCCCTGATTGCAAACTAAACCACAATTCTTTCACTTTGTTTTTTACATCATCTATAGGCTGTGTAGTATCTATCACTGCATCTGCATATTTAAGTCTGTCCTCATTTGACATTTGAGCATTGATTCTATTCATGGCATTTTCGCTGGACAGCTTATCTCGTTCCATTACCCTATGAAGCTGCGTCTCTCTGTCTGTAGAAACAAGCCAAACGCAATCTACATGCTTATCTAATCCCATTTCAATCAGTATAGCAGCATCGATTACCACAGCTTTTTTTTGCTGTCTTTGTAGCTCGACGGTAATTTCATTTACTTTTTCAATAATAGCAGGATGGGTTATTTCATTAAGCAGCCTAAGCTTCTCACGATCTGAGAAAACTATGTTGCCCAGCTTCTTTCTGTTTATACTTCCATCGGGCATTAAAATATTTCTACCAAAGCTTGCTATAATCCTATTATATGCATTGCCACCTTGGCTTACAACATACCTTCCAACTAAATCCACATCTATTACAGCCGCTCCTAGCTCCTTAAGCATATCTGATATAGTACTTTTACCGCTGGCTATACCTCCGGTCAGTCCAATAACTATCATAATATCACCTCAACGCCTCCATTAACACATTCTATTTTGCATCATACCAATTGCTTCCTGCACTAACTTCAGCTGTTAAAGGTACCCTTAAGTCCATAGCCTCTTGCATATTTTGCATAACAATTTGTTTTACTTCCTCTACCTCAGCTTTATGAGTTTCAACCAAAAGCTCATCGTGAACCTGAAGTATTAGCTTGGATTTAAGCTTTCTTTCCTTGAGCTCATTGAACACCTTAATCATTGCAATTTTTATAATATCTGCTGCACTGCCTTGAATAGGTGTATTCATAGCAATACGCTCCCCAACACCTCGTTGTATTGCATTCTTTGAAAGAATCTCCGGAACATATCTTCTTCTGTTAAAAACAGTAGTAATATATCCTTTTTCCTTTGCAAGGGCTACGATTTCATCCATATATTGCTTTACCTTTGGATATCTGCTAAAGTAGCTTTCTATATAGACCTTGGCTTCTTTTTTAGGTATTTTTAGATCTCTTGAAAGGCCATAATCACTTATACCGTACACAATGCCAAAGTTTACAGCTTTGGCTCGACTTCGGAGCAATGGCGTAACCTCATCTAGCGGCACGTTGAAAACCTCGCTGGCTGTCCTGGTATGAATATCTTCATTTTTGACAAAGGCATCTATGAACTTTTCATCACCGGAAATATGCGCCAGCACTCTGAGCTCTATCTGCGAATAATCCGCATCTACCAACACATAGTCTTCACTGCTGGGGACAAAAACCTTGCGAATTTTTCTACCGTTTTCAGTTTTAATGGGTATGTTTTGCAGGTTTGGTTCCGTACTGCTCAAGCGACCTGTAGTTGTGCCTGCTTGATTAAGCTTGCTGTGGACTTTCCCTGTACTTGGATTGATCACATTCAGCATGCCATCTATATATGTAGATTTGATTTTTAGGAGCTGCCTGTACTCCAGAAGCTTCTCAATCATTGGATGCTTATCATATAAAGCCTCTAACACCTCTACATCGGTGGAATAACCTGTTTTAGTCTTCTTTATAACCGGAAGCTCCAGTTTTTCAAAAAGTATTACGCCCAGCTGCTTTGTAGAATTGATGTTAAAGCTTTCTCCTGCATAACCGTAAATGCTCTCGGTAAGCAAATCAATCTGCTGCGAAAACTCCTGTCCCAGTCGTTCCAGCATTTCTCTGTCTACCTTAAAACCTCTGAACTCCATATCCGCTAAAACCGACAATAAGGGCAGCTCTACTTCATTGTACAGCTTTTCCATTTCTGCATCTCTTATCATTTGCTGCATAGGTGCGGCAAGCTTACGAATTGCTAAAACGCTATTTGAATATTTTGCTTCTACAGTTCCGTCTTTAGACTTATAGTCTTCAAAGTATTCTCCTAGAATTTCTCTACTGATATCTCCTATATTAAAGGAGCTGCTGGATGGATTTAATACATAGGCTGCCAGCATCGTATCAAAGCTTATATTGTTTACTTCTATATCCATATGCTTCAACAATAGCACATCTTGCTTAAGGTCATGTCCTACCTTGGAAATTCGACGATCCTCCATAAGCTGCTTCAAATATGCTTTGTTGTCTGCGTTTAGTTCAAAACAATAAATGCCCTCTTCGACACCAACATAAGCCTTTACATTGTTGTTCTCATGGTACAGCTTAAAGGCTATCCTTCCTTGGGCCTGTGCTTTTTTAAGTACATCATGGAGCTGACTGCCCTCGATTATTTGCGCCGCTGCTGCTTGCGTCGACTCTATCAAGGACTCAGGCTTGCCCAATGAAGCCTCCAGCTTATTCAGCAATCCTTTGAATTCCAAGTCCTTAAAATGTTGGTACAGCTTATTGCTATCTGGAGAGGTTACCATAAAATCTTCCAGCTTTATATCAATAGGCACATCTCTGATTATGGTAGCCAGCTTCTTTGAGAATATAGCTTGTTCGCTATAAGTCTCCAAGTTCTCTCTGACCTTATTTTTCTTTACTAAGCTTCTGTTTTGCAGGGTATTTTCCAGGGTTTCAAATTGCTTAATAAGCTCTAGGGCTGTTTTTTCTCCTATTCCAGGTACTCCAGGAATATTGTCAGAGGCGTCTCCCATCAAGCCCTTCATATCCGTAACCTGTTCTGGTGTAATCTCATATACCTCCATCAGCTTGGCCCGATCAAACTCTATCATTTCACTGATACCTTTTTTTGTTATGAACACATGTACATGATCATTGATAAGCTGCAACGCATCTCGATCTCCCGTCACAATTAAAGCGGCAACTTGCTTTTGTGTGCAAAGCTCCGAAACCGTCCCGATTATATCATCCGCTTCGTAACCATCAATTTCAATCTGCTTTATGTTCATAGCAGCGATCACTTCTTTGAGAACCGGTATCTGCTCAGCCATTTCCTCCGCCATTTTCTGACGCCCTGCCTTATACTCTGCATATTCCTGATGTCGAAGGGTTGGTCCCTTCCTATCATAGGCAATGCCGATATAATCAGGCTTAAGCTCATCCTGAAGCTTATACAGCATATTGACGAAGCCATATAT
>MGOS01000102.1:0-4646 GCA_001797185.1 Clostridiales bacterium GWB2_37_7 | reverse complement strand
AAGACTGTTTCCATCTATAATAACCAGCTTGCTTTTATTCATATATAAATTCCTCCGTATCCTTTGTCATATATTAATTCCTCCGTATCCTTTGTCATATATTAATTCCTCCGTATCCTTTGTCATATATTAATTGTAACCAATATGCCCTGTTATTTCTATAGAAAAATACAAAAACAAAATTCTTCTATATTTTGACGCAAATCAGGAAATTTACTGCATTACAAATTTCGAGAGCTGTAATTCACATTGGAATTACAGCTCTCGCTTGATAAAGGTTATGAAGTTTTTGTAATTGCTATTTGTTTTTTCTTCTAATCCATAATATCGCGAACAATGAACCTACGCCCAGAATCACAATATAGGGTACTGCCGACACGAGGAATACAAGCAATTTTTCTATGCCGTTTTGAATATTGTTAATGGCATTTATAAAGCCTTCCTGTGCCTTTTGCCATACACCGGGCACATCTACCTTTTCGATCTCAGCTTCCTTTACTTCTGTCATGTTGATATAGATTGTAGAGTATTCAACCATCTGATCCCAGTTCTTCAGGCTGCCGGTCATGATATCTATTTCAGTCCTTACTCTGTTTAGCTCAACTTCAACCTTAAGAGTATCTTCAACAGTTGTTGCCTTCGTCATGATTTCCTGCAAGTGAGTTTCCTGAACCTTGAGATTAGCGATTCTCGCCTCTAAATCTCTATATTGTATGGTGACATCTGTACTATTGCTGTTTTGATTAATCAGCTTACCCATTCCTATAATGGTTTGGAAAGAGCCTTCAAATTTCTCAGCTGGAACCTTTATTGTCATGTTGGCAATCATGGTAGTTGTTTCGGTGGCAATTTTGGCATCCTGTACTGCTTCCATTCTTGGTTGGACTATATTATCAACATAGGAGCTTTCGACGTAGCCGCCTCCTTGTTCTGCCAAGGCTGTTATTTCATTTATTCTAGTCTGCACATCAGTCACCTTAAGGGATACGTTGCCATTCTTTATGATCTTGCGTGTCTGCTGCGGCGCAACTTCAGAAGTTGCAAAGATTTGACTCTGATTTTCTCCCTCACTGCCTGTCATGCTTTCGTTGAAGCTTACCTCCATCTTAGCCCGACCTTCACTTGGCATGCTTGGCGCTGCAGCAGGTGTAGGTGCTCCTTCCATACCTGTGCCTTTATTTCTTACAGAATCATTTGCTGTCATATCATACGCTGCTCCAAATTCACCCCTTGCTTCGGGAGCCCCTAGTGAGTATTCTGTAGATTTATTTAATCCTAGAGAATTTAGAGCAATCGCCAGTATCAGTACAGCTGCTACCGCACCTGCCCCCGCCTTCCAGCTATTTTTTCTCATAAATCCTGTAAATCTATTCGCTTTGGTTGCCTTTGCTTCCATTAGCTTGTTATGAAGCATTTCTCTGAAATCCTCCGGCAATTCTACTTCATCAATCTCACTGCATTCAAGTACAACATCCTTTAGAAGTTCGTATTCCTCCTTGCACTGAGGGCATTGAGCAATATGCTTTTCAAATTTTGCTTTGTCAACTTCATTTATTTCATTGTCGATGTATGCAGACATTAGCTCTTTTATATTTATACACTTCATGCTAATCCCTCCTTTCAGCTATATAGACGTTACCATTACTTGAAAGTTCCAAAACTGTTCTTAGCTTATCCTTTAGTATATTTCTACCTCGATTAATCCTTGATTTAACTGTTCCGATAGAACAGCATAATATATTTGCAATCTCTTCATAGCTAAAGCCTTGAACATCCCGCAGCACAATTGCTGTTTTATACTCTTCATTCAATTCATTAATTGCCTTCAGTATGGCCCTTTTCTTTTCTGATCTTATGTAGGCTTCCTCAGGCGTGTCTTCCTCTGATGCTACTTCAAAATGAATCTCTCCCTCTTGAGTTTCAAAGGTATTGTCTATGGAAACTGTATCATTTTTCTTTTTCTTTCTTATTTCATCTAAACAAACGTTTGTAATGATTCTATACATCCAGGTAGAGAAGGTGGATTGCTCCTTGAAGCCTTCTATAGACTTAAAAATCCTTATAAAAGCCTCTTGGCACATGTCCTTTGCATCCTCTTGATTTCCCATAATCCGCAAAGCGATGTTGTATGCCTTTTTCTGATAATCAAATATCAGCTGTTCAAAGGCTTCAACGTCACCGCTCTTACTTCTCTTAATAAGAAGCCTTTCTATATCGTTCATTCCTACTGCCCTCCTTAGAAAATCTAGCCACTCTATGGAATTATTTAATTATATAGGATAAAAAATACCTTCTATATATTAATATATTAGACGTAATATATTTTTTAAAGTTCCATTAATCGAATAAATTAAATTTAGCAAATTTTTATATTGCTTTTTAACTATTAATGTTATATAATAGTTTACGTAGTTGCCGGTGTGATGGAATGGCAGACGTAGTGGACTCAAAATCCACCGGTGGTGACACCGTGCCGGTTCGAGTCCGGCCACCGGCACCATTTATTTAATAAGCCAAATTAAGAACTGTAGAAATACTGTTCTTTTTTTATAACAAGATTTATTGAAAGTTTTTCGCACTTGTTGCAAATAACTGCCCAAGGCGTTTCAACGAGGCAGGTGGATATATGCCTACCTCCTGTTGCTGAAATCGGAATCCGCCACTTATAGAAGTGGGGGACATATTTTTGCCTCGTTATATCTATAAATATTTAAGAGCTGCATTACTGCAGCTCTTCTTGCTTATTTCGATCAATTTTTTGAATTTTTATTTTAGATATTCTTTTATCGTCAACTTCTTCAACTCTGAAATCAACATCGTCAAATTGCACCTCATCGCCAACCTCAGGCATTTTGCCTGATAAGCTGAGAATCATGCCACTAATTGTATCAAACTCCTCCTCAGGAAGGTCTAAATTCATTAAATCATTTATTTCACTTACACTGAGCATGCCATTTACCAGATATGTATTTTCGTCCAATTGTTCATATTCTAATACTACATCATCATACTCATCAAAAATATTACCTACAATTTCCTCAAGTAGGTCTTCAATTGTTATTAAACCTGCAGTACCACCATATTCATCGATTACAATGGCAATATGAGTTTTAGATTTCTGCATTTCCTTAAACAGTTCATCAATTTTTTTGTATTCCGGTACAAAGTATGCCGGACGTATTAGATCCTTCAGGGAAATTTCCCACTCTGTATTTTTTTTGATTAGAGCAAAAAGATCTTTAACATACAAAAGTCCAATAACATTATCTATAGAATTCTCATACACAGGTATTCTGGAAAAGTTTTCTTCAACGATAATCTCCAATATTTCGTCTACTGTGGCTTCTATATTTACAGCAATAATATAGTTCCTAGGCGTCATAACTTCCTTGGCAGCTGTATCATCAAATTCAAAAATACTATTTATCATATTGGTTTCTGTTTCTTGAAAGATGCCCTTTTCTTCTCCAACGTTGATCATCAATCGAATTTCTTCTTCTGTAATTTGTGAATTGCTTACAGTATTTGATCCGCCCAACATACGTGCCACGAGGTTTGTTGTAAATGACAGCGTTTTAACAGCAGGAGCAGTAATCTTTGACAATATTCTTATAGGCTTTGCCACAACCATAGCAATCTTTTCTGACTTCTCTAAAGCCAACCTTTTAGGTACAAGCTCACCTAACACTAAGGTAAAAAAACCAATAATTATAGTTACAATCAGAGTTGCTAAAACTCCAGCTGATGTAGTAATTACAGGTATATTCAGACTTCTCAGAAGCACTGCAAGACTGCTTGATAACGTCTGTGCACCAATTGCACTGGCTAAAAAGCCTGCAAAGGTTATTCCTATCTGTATGGTAGCTAAAAGCTTACTGGGCTCTTCTAAAAATTTGCTTACAATTATTGCAGCCTTGTTGCCATCATCAATTAAAGGCTTTAATCTAGCTTGTCTTACAGATACTATTGCCATCTCTGATGCGGCAAAAAAAGCATTTGCTCCAATTAAAACAAATATTATTAAAATCTGCGTCCATAAGTCACTACTGTCCATTAAAAAATTCCCCCTAGTACATTGTTATTATTATTATACTATTTATTATAGTTTGAATTCAAATGAATTATCTTCAATAATTGTCGATTCAGTAAAAAATTGCATATATATCCTATTATATCAAGTTTATTATATGTAATTCTATTGTTAACTGCTATTTTCTCACAAATTCGCTGTTTTAGTATTATATATTAAATAACGATACCTACCAAAAAAATAATAGCAAGGATGTCCGCCTTACTATCCGAACAGCCCTTGCTCTAAACCTGATAGAAAAACTATAAGAAGCACAAGTTTAAAATGTTTGTCGCATCGATTCTCTAAAATTAGAAACACAAGCAAAAAAAGCACCATCAAATCCTCACGTCTAAGACGACCTAAGAACTTAAATACAATTTGCTCAAAGCCCATTTAGTTCCCCACCTTATTGGTAAATCCCTCAAAGAATGTGATCATGCTTAGTATTCTTACACAATCATCAATACTTTTTTGTCTTTTTTCAGATACAAAGGGCTTCATGGAATTTAAGAACAATACTCTATTATCGCTTTTATTTCCTTCAAACATTTTACCCATAATGCTGTTTAAAAAA
>MGOS01000101.1:28661-38448 GCA_001797185.1 Clostridiales bacterium GWB2_37_7 | reverse complement strand
AAAACAAGTTTTTTATTTTTTTGTTACCTTAAAAATTTGAACCAATTAAAGATTTTAACAATTCAAAAAAATACAAAAATTTGCGAAAAGTACGATAATTAAGAAGGGATTAGTCGACTTATGTCAAATTAATATAGGGGCATTATACCAATTCTCTTTATTCGGAGGATACAGCTTTGACTAAAATGAATCTCAAATTAAGAATATTTATATACTTTGTAATCGCTGCAATTTTGCCTACTTTGCTGTTTTGGATGCTCACTTATGCCAAGATAGACAGTAATCTGGAGTCGCATTATCACGATTTAACTTACAAGAGCATACAAAGTTACATAAAAGAGGTTGACCAGTTTTTTGAGAAGCAGTCCAACATCGTAAACTCTATTGCAAAAGCATATACTTATATAGATAATTCCAACCAAGGCATTGCAGCCTTTTTACAAAAGCAAGCAGATATAAATGAGCATTTTTTGAATCTTTATGTAGTGAAGGTAAATGGTGAGCTGATAACAAATACAGGAAAAGTGATGAAATACTCAGACTATACGCTAAATACATCCTATCGATTGGCAGCAGAGCATCAAACACTTGTATGGCTTGAGCCTTATGAAGATGAAATAAGCCGGTTAAAAACATTCGGTCTTGCAGTACCGGTATACAATAAAAATAATGAAATGGAAGGTGTATTAGTAGCTAATCTCACCTATGATTTTATTAAAGATGTAATAAGCAGCACAGAAATATTATCAAATCCTGAAATACTTTTGCTAAATAAAAAAGGTGATATTAAATTTACGAGCAATCTAGAGTTCAGCAAGTTTGAAAGCATTACACAAAATGACTTCTTGCTTCAGAATGTGTCAAAAGACATTTTGAATAATATGCAGGGTACACACGATATTGAGAATAATAGTAATAGTTGGTTATGTACATTTGCTACTATGAAAACAAATGACTGGAAGATTGTCGTACTTTATAATGCGAATAGGATAATTGAGAATGTAGGGATCATAAACCAAGATATTTACAATTCCATAGCTATTTTTGGAGTGGGAATCATACTTTTGGCATTTCTTCTGTCTATATACTTATCAAACTCAATATCCAAACCTTTGTTAAAGCTGCGTGATGGGGTACAGGAATTATCATTGGGCAATTTGGATCATACCATTACATTAAAAGGCATGGATGAGATAAAAGTTGTAGCAGATACCTTTAACCAAATGTCATTTAATCTAAAGAAATCCTATAAGGACTTATTTAATAGAACAGAAGAGCTCTATGAGAAAAATGAGTATCTTCAGGAGATGAATGCTGAGTTGGAGGCATCTTATGAGCAGTTAGGTGCTACCATGGAGCAGCTGAATGAATCAGAAGAAAAATATCGTAAATTGGTTAACAATATTTCTGATTTGGTTATTGTCTTAAATACGGATCAGGAGATTGTATATGTGAATAGCTCAGTTGAAAATATATTGGGTTATCCGGAATCACAGATTATAGGAAAGTCTTTGAAGGATGTCATTAAGGATGATTTAAATCAAACCACCTTAACGGCGTCCTATGAAAATGACTATAATGAGTTCCAGCTGAGAATGACTACCCCGGTCGGCAGCTCGCTTTATTTAGAAGGTAGTACAAGAAGGATTACAGAACAAGGTAGAGTTGTTGGAATACAAGCCATCGCTAGGGACATTACTCAAAGAAAGCGCATGGAAGACGAACTCCACATCCGCTACAATGAGCTGCAGGCGATAAATAAGATTGCCAATGCAGTTACGGGGACCCTTGATTTGGATGAAATACTTGAAATTGCAGCAGATCAAATTATGACAGTATCTCAGGGCTTATGCTGCATAGTGGGTCTGCTGGAAGAAAATAATGAGTTTGTTCTGAAGTCGATAAAGGGTATTAAGCTTGAAGATATGAGCTTGGTAAATGTTGATGCTACAAAAAATCGAGCCATACAACTTATAGGAAGTCAGAGATATTTTGTAATAGAGCATAAGGGTGAAGAAGTACTGCCAAGTGAATATTTCAAGATTTTGCATAGAGAAGATGGCTATAGGTTTACCTTATTTAATCCTATTGTGTCCCACGATAAGCAAATAGGACTGATAAGTACAATCCTAAAAAATAAGCCCAGCCAGGAACTTGCAGAACTAATAACCTCCATGGCAAATAATATTGCTTTAAGCATAGACAATGCCAAGGCCTATGAAAATGTAAAGACGTCGTACTTAAAGACTGTTCAAAGTCTTGTCAGTACAATAGAAGCCAAGGATATGTATACAGAGAGTCATTCAGTAAGAGTGGCTAAATATGCTACCTATATTGCTAATGAGCTAAAAATGGACAAAAACTACTTAGAGGATATCTGGGTAGCGGGTGTTCTGCATGATATAGGTAAAATCGGAATTAGTGATTCTATTTTGAACAAAACGGAGAGATTGACGGATGAGGAGTATCAATTGGTCAAGCAGCATCCGGAAATAGCCTACAAAATACTTTCTAATATTGGTCTTGATCCAAGGATTATGAATGCAGTAAGACATCACCATGAAAGATATGACGGCAAGGGCTATCCTGATGGGTTGGATGGAGAAAACATAAATATAATGGCAGCTATTATAAGCGTTGCCGATGCCTTTGATGCCATAACCTCTGAACGATCCTACAAGCAGCCTAAGAGCTTGGAGTTGGGAATTGAAGAACTAAATTATTGGAAAGGAATTCAATTCAATCCTCATATAGTAGATATATTTACCTTGGCATTCATGGGCAATAAAGAAGATTTGATACAAATTCATGAAGACAAAGAAGTGAAGTTTTTCTAATGTTAATCAGATGAATATTAAAGTGCTCTTAGGGAGACTAAAATATAGCACCCCAAGGGGCACTTTTTTTGGTGTATTTTACTGAAGAAAAATGATAACATATTTATATGATATTATATGTAGGGGCTGGTCTCTGTGCCAGCCCGGCTTGAAATAGCTAAATAAAATTGTTACAAAGCGAAAATGAAGGAAATAATTAAATTAATTAGATATATTAATTTGGGGGTAAGAGAATGTATACCGCACTATATAGAAAATGGCGCCCGCGGAAATTTGAAGATGTTTTTGGGCAGGAGCATGTAACTGAAACAATAAAAAATGAGATTAAGAGCAACAAGATATCTCATGCATATTTGCTTTGCGGTACAAGAGGAACGGGTAAGACCAGTACTGCAAGACTTTTGGCAAAGGCAGTAAACTGCAGCAAACGGGTTGATTTTGACCCGTGTGACAGCTGCAACAGCTGTATAAGCATTAATGAAGGCAGTTCTATTGATGTTATAGAAATAGATGCTGCCTCCAACAGAGGGATTGACGATATAAGAAATCTACGTGAAGCAATAAAATTCACGCCTACCATGGGTAAATACAAGGTATATATAATAGATGAAGTTCACATGCTAACAAATGAAGCCTTCAATGCACTTTTAAAGACCTTAGAGGAGCCCCCTGCCTATGTGATGTTCATACTGGCTACTACAGAGCCGCATAAGCTGCCTGCAACCATTCTTTCACGCTGCCAACGCTTTGACTTCAAAAGAATTAGTATCCAAAATATTATGAATCACTTAAGCGCAATTTGCAAACATGAGGGGATGGAAGCTGAGGATGCTGCATTAAGGATTATTGCTCGAAATGCCGACGGCGCTATGCGCGATGCTTTAAGTATATTGGACCAATGTGCAGTATATGCCGGAAAAAACATTTCAGAGAGAACCGTGCTAGAAGTATTGGGTATATCAGGAGATCAGCACTTGATGGAGATCGGTGAAGCGATACTTCTGGGAGATGCTTCCAAGTCGATACTCATTATAGATGAGCTGTCTGATGGGGGCAAGGATATAAATCAATTTATTAAGGATATTACTGCTCACTATCGCAATTTGCTAATGATTAAAATATTGGATAAGCCAGAGGATGTAGTTGATATGTCTACTGAAGGTATTCAAGCCTTGAAAAGCTGTGCAGGGCAGTTTACCAGAGAAAGCATTGTTAGATGCATCAAGTATTTATCAGAACTGGAAAATGAGGCGAAATGGTATTCGAATCCAAGAATATTGCTTGAGGTAGCAGTGGTCCGAATGTGTAAGGCAGCGGGAGATGACAGCTTGGATGGATTGATGACAAGACTTTCTAACTTGGAGAAAATGATTTCAGAAGGTGGAGCGGCGGTTGCTGTTACTGCACTTAAAGCGCAGCCTAAGCAAAAGCAAAGTAAAACCGAAGTAAAAGCAGCACCGGAAAAGACAGACAAAAATCCAACTGCAACGGCATCGGGGGTAGTGCCCGATGAAATACTAAGTAAGTGGATTGGATTTAAGCAGTTTTTAAAAGAAAGACGCAAAATAAAGCTAATGACCTTCGTTCATACTGCTAAGCCTATAAAGCTGGAAAATAATACGCTGGTGCTGTCCTTTGAAAAAGAAGACAGATATAGCAAGGACGCATTGGAGATGCCTGAAATTCGCAAGGATATTGATAAGGAAGCCTTGGATTACTTTGGGGCAGATATTAGGATAAAAGGGATCATAGCCAATGAGGAAGCGGAAGCAGAGGCGGGTATTGATATCGTTAAGGCGGCAATACAGTTGGCCGGACAAGACAACGTTGAAGTGATAAGCGAAGAATAGTATAATATATAAGAAATGAAAAAAGCAGGAGGTATTTAATATGGCAAAGGGTGGATTCCCAGGTGGTATGGGAAATATGAATAATATGATTAAGCAAGCTCAGAAGATGCAAAAGGATATGATGAAGGTACAAGAGGAACTGGAGCAAAGGCAGATCGAAACAAGTGCCGGTGGGGGAGCTGTTACTGTGGTAGTAACAGGTAAAAAAGAACTTGTTTCAATTAAAATAAAGCCTGAGGTTGTTGATCCTGATGATGTTGAGATGCTGGAGGATTTGATACTTGCAGCTGTAAATGAAGCCATCAGAAAGGCTGAAGAAATGGTGAATGGTGAAATGAGTAAGCTTACAGGAGGTTTTGGTCTACCTGGAGGATTGTTTTAATGAGCTATTATGCAGCACCTATAGCGAAGCTTATAGAAGAGCTTTCTAAGCTGCCGGGAGTCGGAAATAAAACAGCTCAGAGACTTGCCTTTTATCTGTTGGAAATGCCCATCAATGAAGTGGAAGAGCTGGCTGGCTCTATAGTAAACGCGAAAAGGAACATTAAGTATTGCAATGTATGCTGCAATATAACGGATTCTGAAACCTGCAATATTTGCTCCAATCCCAAAAGGGATGGCAGCGTAATATGCATCGTGGAGGATGCCAGAGATGTAGTTGCTATGGAAAAAATAAAGGAGTTCAAAGGCCAGTACCACGTGTTGCATGGTGCAATATCACCCATGGAGGGAATAGGTCCGGAAAACATCCGTATAAAGGAACTGCTTCTTCGTATTGGAGAGCATGATGTACAGGAATTAATTTTAGCCACAAACCCAAACATTGAAGGAGAAGCTACGGCAATGTATATATCTCGATTGGTAAAACCGCTGGGAATCAAGGCTACAAGAATAGCCCATGGCATACCAGTTGGTGGAGATTTGGAGTATGCAGACGAAGTAACTCTTATGAAGGCCTTAGAGGGCAGACGAGAGATATAAGAATTTGAATGTCTCTTGTATCCCGCAATAAACTAATATTAAAGAAAATAAAGTGATGTCATAGAATCATGGTCAGTAGAAAGTAAAGATTTCTTCTAGCCATGATTTTTTTTGTTCAGGAATAGAAATTGAAGAAAATACAGATTCAAGTTCAAAAGAACAGTATTAAAAATAGCAAGCTTTGCAAATGCTGGTTACAGAAAATGAAAGAGTAAAAGAGAATAATAGAAGGTAAACTCAAGCTAATTCTGGTTGAGTAGACATAAAGCGATATCGATAACAATGTAACAATTTACATATAATGTTGCGTAAACTGATTCGACAAAATAACATATATTATTACATAAATATACCACTAATGTAAAAATTATTCAAGGTTTTGAAGCAAATTTGGATTAAAACTGAACAAGTGAGTATAGCTCATCTTTCTGATCCTGATTAACACCGATATAGCGAAGAGTTATGCTTTGAGAACTGTGATTAAAGGTATCCATTATTAATCCTATATTATATTTTGACATTTTATAAGTCCAATAGCCCCAAGTTTTTCTCAGACTGTGAGTACCAAAGTTTTCGATTCCGACTAGATCTGCAGCCTCTTTTAATACACGATAGGCTTGTATCCTACCAATATGAGTACCTTTCTTACTGGGGAAGAGATAATCTTCGGATAAAAGATTATTCTCCTTTACATAGGGTTTGATCCTTTTGCGGAGGGCATCATTTAGTTTAATCTTCTTTTCCTTTTTTGTTTTCTTTTCTTTTAAGACCAAATAGTCACGAAATTCCCCGCTGTTAACAAAAATATCTTTTACCCTTAGTGGGAGAATGTCACTTATTCTCAAGCCAGTATTTAGTCCAAATTTAAAAATCAAATCGTATTTTGAGTCTTTTCCATGCAAATACTGATACATTTGTTTTATTTTGACCTTATCTCTTATTGGTTCAACTGTCATAAGATGTTCCCCTTTGCAATGTAATATATTATATGAATAGCATATAAAATGTTACATTAAAATGCAATCATTATTTTATATGTTATTTCTGATTAATATCACAAAGCCCTTTGTTAACTGTATTTTTTGAATTATATAATGCAACATTATATGTAAATTGTTACATTGCCAAATTATTATGAAAGGAGATCCCATAGTGAGTATCGGGGCATCAAAAATACTAAGCCTAGAAAGCTGTATAGAAGAAGCAAGGGAAAGGCTAAATGATCTG
The DNA here is from genome assembly GCA_001797185.1 of Clostridiales bacterium GWB2_37_7. Taxonomy (GTDB): domain Bacteria; phylum Bacillota; class Clostridia; order Lutisporales; family Lutisporaceae; genus GWB2-37-7. The sequence continues at coordinate 31,553 of MGOS01000101.1, read as the reverse complement.
ATGGATCGGAATACAATAGAGGTAACCGAGGAAGTCTTATACTTAAGTCGAGAGTTGGACATACTGATAAATTATTATTACTATAATCAGGTCCAAAGAATAGAATAGAAAGGATTATTAAAGCAAACTTGCTATAAAAACAAGTACAAATTGATAAAGGCAAATTCATAGAAATGTGAATACGCAAAGCCGCAAGTCTAAAGCATGAGAATGCTATGATGGTTGGGTTGCCAGTTAATATAGAAGTGTGGATTAAGGAATAAAGGTTAAGTGTTTGGACTACTTATTACTTATATCAGCAGCTATAACCACTTAAAGTAAGCAACTCACATGCTGACTATTTTATTTTTACGGAGGGGATTAAGTTGCTGATGACTCAAAATCTTGAATACGAGTTTAGATATTCCATAACTCATTGGTTTCAGCCCATTTATCATTTGAAAAATAATAATGTCTTAGGGTATGAAGCATTATTACGAGATGCTTCACAATTGAAAGTTCCACCAGCTGATATTTTTAGGGAAGCAGATAAAAATGGCTATCGTAATGTCCTTGATCTAATGTCAATAAAAAAAGCATTGGAAATATTTAAAGATGCATCAAGTCCTTTGTTTCTTAACATATTTCCATCTACACTTTTGGAAGGAAACTTTTTATCATGGTGGGATATGCATATGCCACCACGAACGCCTTTTGTGCTGGAGTTATTAGAAGATGAACCGATTAGGAATTGGAAAGAACTTAAAAAAACAACCAAAGAGTTAAAACGCAGAGGAGTCAAAATCGCTGTAGATGATATGGGTGGAGGCTATTCATTTTTTCAACAGTGGATTGAATTGGATCCAGACTTTATAAAATTGGATCGATATTTTGCGGAGAACCTTTCAATAAGTCCAAAAAAACAAAAAACAGTGACAAGCCTGGTAGATTTGCTTTCTGATACAACAGAAATAATAATAGAGGGTGTTGAGACGGAGGCGGATTTGAATACTGCGGAGTTTTTAGGAATAACTTATGCACAGGGATATTTACTTGGAAGACCGTCTCCAAGGACGAATTGCATTGGTAGAGGTTAATTCATAGTTGATATGCAAGTTTTGAATAAATCTGGCGGTTCTGAAATAATGAAAAAATTAATCAGAGGGCTCTAATTGAAGTAATCGATACTTTGCCAACACTATAATAAAAGATTAATAAAACAAAGCACCTTTGTATATATTTGTTAATATTTGGCTAAATTATTAATAAATATATATGGGGGTGTTTTTTAATGTCTACAAATCTCGCAACCAAAAAAAACAAAAGCAGCAATGTCTTTAGCACATTGGTCTATGGATTTTTCTATGGAATACAAGATAGTGAAGAAAAAGCACTGGAAGATTTCTTCAGCTCTCTGCACAAAGCACAGCAGGAAATGTATGACGCACAAAACTTCTTTGACAATGTAATAGATCAAGAACTTGTTGATCATGCAATATATAAAATGGAAGCTGCGAAGTCAAAATATATATATCTCTGGAAGCAAGCGAAGGACAAAGGAATAAGAGTTGAGATTTAAGGTTGTCTTATTTAATAGTAATAAATTAATGAAGTAGCTAATATATTATAACGAGGCAAAAAGACATCCCCTACTTCTATAAGTGGCGGGTTCCGATTTTGCGTCAGGCGGTGGGTATATATCCCCTGCCTCGTTGAAACGCTCGGGTAGTTTTTTTGCAGCAAGTGCAAAAAATCTTTCAGTAAATCTTGTTAAAACAAGCTATGGGTTAGGGGGAGATATTATGCCGCAAATTGACTTGTTATCTATATTAGCCATTTTTTTGGCCATTGGAGCAGTATACATACTGGGTATGCTGTTGGTGCTTCCAATCAAGCTGATTGTAAGACTAGTGATCAATGGTGTAATAGGTGCACTGGCATTGATCGTATTTAATGTATTTGGAAGCTATATAGGTGTGACAATTGGGGTGAATCCGATTACTGCGCTAATTGCAGGTTTTTTGGGAATACCTGGAGTTCTTTTAATGATTTTTGTAAAAATAATTCTTTAAACATGAAAATTTTCTGTTTTTTTTAGCAATCTCCGATTGTACAATGTATACAATGTGAGGTTTTTAAGGGGTTATAGCTGTATTTTAGCAACTTAGCGGTTGTTTTTTTGTTGTTGATAGAAAATTGACAACAAGAACAATGTTTACTATACTTAAGTTGTTAAACTTTAATTATTTTCAATAGGGGGTCTACATATGGCAAAAAAAATGAAGACGATGGATGGAAATCAAGCAGCTGCGTACGCTTCATATGCGTTTACAGATGTTGCTGCAATATATCCGATCACACCGTCATCACCAATGGCTGAAAATGTTGATGAATGGGCTGCTCATGGGCAGAAGAATATTTTTGGTCAAGAAGTAAAGGTAGTTGAAATGCAATCAGAAGCTGGCGCAGCTGGTGCACTACACGGTTCCTTAGCAACAGGTGCTTTGACAACAACTTTTACAGCATCACAGGGCTTGCTTCTTATGATACCTAATATGTACAAGCTGGCTGGTGAACTTTTACCGGCAGTATTCCATGTTACTGCTCGTGCTGTAGCAAGTCATGCACTATCCATTTTCGGAGATCACTCCGATGTAATGGCTACAAGACAAACGGGTTTCGCTCTTCTTGCTTCAGGTTCAGTTCAAGAAGTAATGGATCTAGGTGGCATAGCTCACTTAGCAGCTATAAAGTCAAGAGTTCCTTTCCTGCATTTCTTTGATGGTTTCAGAACTTCTCACGAAGTACAAAAGATTGAAACGATCGACTATAAGGATTTAGAAAACCTTCTTGATAAGGACGCTGTACAGAGATTCAGAAGCAATGCTTTGAATCCAGAGCATCCAGTAACAA
>MGOS01000101.1:17945-28654 GCA_001797185.1 Clostridiales bacterium GWB2_37_7 | reverse complement strand
GGTTCCAGAAATCGTAGCAAACTACATGGTTGAAATCAGCAAGCTTACAGGAAGAGAATACAAGCCATTTAACTACTACGGTGCACCAGATGCAGAGCATGTAATCGTTGCTATGGGTTCAATCACTGAATCCTTAGAAGAAACAGTGGATTACATGAATGCAAGAGGCGCAAAAGTAGGTATTATAAAGGTTCATCTATACAGACCTTTCGCTCCTAAATACTTATTAGATGTATTGCCAAAGACTGTAAAGAGAATTGCTGTTCTAGACAGAACAAAAGAGCCAGGAGCACTTGGCGAGCCACTATACTTAGATGTTCGCTCAATGTTCTATAACATGGAAAATGCTCCAATGATCATAGGCGGTCGTTATGGATTAGGTTCAAAGGATACTACTCCTTCACACCTAAAGGCTGCATTTGAGAATTTAATGTCAAGCAACCCTAAAAATGGCTTCACGATTGGTATCGTTGATGATGTTACGCATCTTTCACTAGACGTAAAGGAAGAAATTAACGCAGCACCGGAAGGAACAATCAGATGTAAGTTCTGGGGACTTGGTTCAGACGGTACAGTAGGAGCTAACAAGAGTGCAATAAAGATCATCGGTGACGAAACGAATTTATATGCACAAGGTTACTTCTCCTATGACTCCAAGAAGTCTGGCGGTGTAACAATTTCTCACTTAAGATTTGGTAAGAAGCCAATTAAATCAACTTACCTAATTAATGAGGCAGACTTTGTTGCATGTCACAACCAATCCTATGTATATCAATATGATTTGGTTAAGGGCTTAAAGAAGGGCGGTAAGTTTGTACTTAACTGTCAGTGGAAGCCAGAAGAATTGGATGAGAAGCTGCCAGCAGAGTTAAAGAAATATATCGCTGATAACAACATTGATTTCTACACAATAAATGCAACTGATATGGCTGTAGAAATAGGTCTGGGCAACAGAATAAACATGATCATGCAATCAGCATTCTTCAAGCTAGCAGATGTTATTCCTGTTGAAGAAGCTGTTAAATACCTGAAGGCTGCAGTTGTTAAGAGCTACGGTAAGAAGGGTGAAGCAGTCATCAACATGAACTATAAGGCTGTTGATGCTGGTACCGATGCATTGGTTAAGATAAATGTTCCTGCATCATGGAGCAATGCTTCGGCTGAAGCAGCAGCTGCTGTTGAAGCTCCAGAATTCATAAAGAATGTATTGATCCCTGTAAACAGACAAGATGGTGATTCACTTCCTGTAAGTACATTTGTAGACAGAGAAGATGGAACATGGCCAATGGGAACATCCGCATATGAAAAGCGTGGTATAGCTGTTAATGTTCCAGAATGGCAGCTTGAAAAGTGTATACAATGTAACCAATGTTCCTTTGTTTGCCCACATGCTGCGATAAGACCAGTACTTGTAACAGAAGAAGAAGCAGGCAAGGCACCAAAGTGCTTTGAGACAAAGAAGGCTATGGGTAAGGGCTTTGAAGCATTATCCTACAGAATTCAAGTAAGTCCATTGGATTGTACAGGCTGCGGTAACTGCGCAGATATCTGCCCATCCAAGGAAAAGGCATTAATTATGAAGCCTATTGCGAGTCAAACAGAAGTAGGTATACCAAACTGGAACTATGCAATGACTGTACCAGTTAAGGATAAGTTAATGTCAAAGGAATCCATAAAAGGCAGCCAATTTGCACATCCATACCTTGAGTTCTCAGGTGCTTGTGCTGGCTGTGGAGAAACTCCATATGCTAAGGTTATCACTCAATTGTTTGGTGATAGAATGGTAATTGCAAATGCAACAGGCTGCTCATCCATTTGGGGAGCTTCAGCACCAGCAACTCCATACTGTACAGATGCAGAAGGCAAAGGTCCGGCTTGGGCAAATTCCTTGTTCGAAGACAATGCTGAATATGGAATGGGTATGGCAGTAGGCATAAGACAAATGAGAGACAGACTAAATGACATCATGAAGGAAGCTGTTGCACTTGATATTCCTGCTGAATACAAAGAAGCATTTACTGCTTGGATTGAAGGTAAGGAAGATGCAGAAGCAAGCAAGGCAGCAACAGCTAAGATATTAGGTCTTGTTGATGGTTTTGGATGCTGCGGCGGTGGCGTTACTGATGCCAGAGCACTAGAAATTGTCCAAGAGATAAAAGATAAAAAGGACTATCTAGTAAAGAAGTCCACTTGGATCGTTGGTGGTGACGGCTGGGCTTATGATATCGGTTACGGTGGCTTAGACCACGTATTGGCATCTGGCGAAAACGTAAATGTTCTAGTATTTGATACAGAAGTTTACTCCAACACAGGAGGACAGTCATCTAAGGCTACTCCTACAGGAGCAGTTGCTAAATTTGCTGCTTCAGGTAAGAAGATGAAGAAGAAGGATCTAGGAATGATCGCAGCTACTTACGGCTATGTATATGTAGCTCAAGTAGGTATGGGAGCAGACAAGAACCAATTCATGAAGGCTATAGTAGAAGCTGAAAAGTATGATGGACCATCCTTGATCATAGCTTATGCTCCATGTGTAAATCATGGTCTTAAGGAAGGTATGGGAAGAACACAAGCCAATACAGATCAAGCTGTTAAAGCTGGTTACTGGCACTTGTGGAGATTCAACCCAGAGCTTAAGGAGCAAGGCAAGAATCCGTTCATACTTGACTCCAAGGAGCCAACAGCAAGCTTCAGAAACTTCTTGATGGATCAAGTGAGATATACTTCACTTATGAAGGATTTCCCACATGAAGCAGAAGAGCTATTTGTGAAGGCTGAAAAGGATGCTAAGGACAGATACCAAACTTACACCAGATTAGCTAGAGACTAATAATATTTGATCCGCACCATTGTAGGGGTGACACATAAATCACTCCCACAATTTGGTGCGGATTTTTTTTTATGAGTTATTGCATATTGCGATATTATAGGATAAAATAGTTCTATTGGGGCCTGTAGCGCAGCTGGGAGCGCACTTGAATGGCATTCAAGGGGTCGAGGGTTCGAGTCCCTTCAGGTCCACCAAAATGAATGATTGACGGTTTATCCTATGATAAACCGTTAGTATTTTTTTGAGCAGTTGAATGGCCGGCTAAACACTATACTGATACCAGGCATAAACTGTCACAAATATTGACTGATTATAGCTACTAATGTATAGTTAGGGTGAGAAAAGGTGACTGATATGGAGATCATCCAAGAATATGAAAAAGTATAAGAAATGTTGTGGATCAAAAGTTTATTAGATTATTGGAGAATGTGAGAAGCACTCAGCAGGGAGCCCAGTCCACCATATTCGTAAGTAAGCACTTATTTCGGGTGGGTGTTTTAGGTTTTCTTATGATTATGAAACCCATACTATGGTATAATGGAAATAGAGTTTTCCATGAAAGCAGGCGAGAAGATGAACATTTATCAAAGGATTGACCAATATAAAAATAAAATAGACAAGCACAGACCTTTTGAAGGAGAAATGCTTGGACAAATCAGAGCTTATTACAGAATTGGCCTCACTTGGTCATCTAATGCACTTGAAGGGAATACACTGACCGAAAGTGAAACCAAGGTGCTTTTAGAGGATGGTCTTACAATAGGTGGTAAGCCTTTAGCGCATACCTTTGAAGCCATTGGTCATGCAAAGGCATATGATATGATGTTCACGCTGCTAGGAAAAAAGATGATAACAGAACAAGATGTACTAATGATGCATAGACTTTTTTATGAAAATATTGAGCCGGAGTATTCGGGTAAATATCGTAATTTAGATGTGTTTATCAGTGGCTCTAGGTATTCAGTCACTGAGAAAAGTATGATTCAACCAGAAATGGATTTATTGTTTCAGTGGATGAATAATGAAAGAAACAAACTGCATCCGGTGCAATTTGCAGCACAGCTTCATAAAAAGTTTGTTTTCATACATCCTTTTAAAGATGGAAATGGTAGAATTGCTAGACTTCTGATGAACACTGCTTTAATACAGTCCGGTTATTTACTGGCTGTTATTCCTCCAATATTAAGACATGAATATATAGAGCTGTTGGAGAAAGCACATATAAACGACAAACCATTTGAACAATTTATAGCCGAAAGAGTAATTGAGTCGGAAAAGGAGATTATGAGACTTTTGCATATTCCTTTACCCAAAATACTAACGGAGGAATAACTGTCTAGGTGGTATGAAACACACTCAGCTGGGAGCGCACTTGAATGGCATTCAAGGGGTCGAGGGTTCGAGTCCCTTCAGGTCCACCACAAAATAAACAATATAACATTGTTCTAAAGGCATTCTTAATCGGAATGCCTTTTATAATGCTTCTACCAATGGGAAGCAAAGCTTAGTATTTGCTTGGTATGCATTTAATAGCCATATAGAGCCTGCTTGCAGCCAATAGGGTGTTCACAGATTATTAATAAATAGTACAAGATATTATATAAAAAAGAAACCGTAGATGTATGGTGAATATTACACCTTACTATCTACGGTTCCTTTTATTTCGCTCACTGATTCCCGGATCACCAGCTCATGTGGTATTGTAACTCGGATAAAAAATTGTCGTGTACTGTTTATTTGCTCCAACAGGAGCTTAATAGAAAGCTGACCCATAGATTCCGTGTAGATCCTTACAGTCGATAAAGCAGGGGAAGTGTACTGCGAAGTGGGAATATCATTACATCCAAATACTGATATATCTTTTGGAATTTCAAGCCCTGCTTCTGTAATTGCCTTTATTGCGCCAATAGCAAGTGAGTCACTTGCCATGAAGACCGCTGTAGGGAGATTGGACTTGTTTTCATCAATCAGCTGCTTCATCATTTCATAGCCATCCTTGTGATTATAGCTGCCAATCTTTACATACTCAGGTTTATAGAGACCTTTTCGTCGCATATAATTCTTGAACTGCACTTCTCGGTAATCAACTATCTTCTCATTATTGCCCGGTATCTTTTCACGTCCGCCTATAAAACCGATTTTTTTATGTCCGGAAGCCAATAGATATTTAATCACATCCTCGGTTAGTTCTCTAAAATCCGCTTGTACTGAATCGTATTCGAACTTCGTATTGTTTGAATGAACAAATACAATATTCTCAGCATATTGCTTGAAGCTGTTAATGCGATCTTTATCAAACTTACCCAGTATTATCAACCCGTCAAAGGTGTTACTCGCCAGCTTTTCTACTTGTGCTTCATCATTATAGATTTTAGTCAGGTTTATATTGTTGATTTTGCACTCATCCTCGATACCCATTCGTATGGATATGAAAAAAGGATCATTGATTTCCTGATATTCGTTATACCAGTGGATCAAACCAAAGTTCAAAACATTTTCTGTGCTCTTTTTTGGTTTATCAATATGCTTGGTATATGAAAGCATTTCAGCAGCTTCGAATATTTTTCTCTTCGTTTCATTGGACACATTGATCGTATCGTCATGATTAAGTACGCGTGATATTGTTGTAGCGGAGACTCCAGCTATTTTTGATATATCTTTTATAGTTGCCATCTTGCATCTTCCTTTTAACATGTTATTTTACGATTATATACTATTTATTATACATTATACAACAATTTTACTAGAATCGAGGTAAAAATACAATAAAATTTAGTAAATAAATATAAAACTTCTTGAAATATTACTAAATTTTTGGTATGCTGATTACAACACCTAAAATAACGGCTAATAAATTTTAAAATGGGAAAGGGGAATATTCAATGAAAAAGGTAATATCATTGTTACTCGTAGTTGCTCTGATGCTCGGATTAGCAGCATGTACTCCAACGGTGGAGACACCAGCAGGAGGTGAAGCACCGGCAGCAAAGAAAATAGTAGGTATCTCAATGCCGACAAAATCATCCTCGAGATGGATTTCTGATGGTGAAAACATGGTTAAAGAATTCGAGAAGCTTGGCTATGAGGCAAACCTGCAATTTGCAGAAAACGTTGTACAGGACCAATTATCCCAGATTGAAAACATGATTACAAAAGGTGTGAGCGTACTTGTTATCGCAGCAATTGATGGTGAAACATTGACTGATGTTTTACAGAAGGCTAAGGATGCGAATATACCTGTAATTGCTTATGACCGCTTGATAAAGAAGAGTGCATATGTCGATTACTATGCAACCTTTGACAATTTTAAAGTTGGTGTTCAACAAGCTTCCTACATAGAAAATGCTCTAGGCTTAAAAGAAGGTAAAGGACCATTCAATATCGAATTATTTGGTGGGTCACCAGATGACAACAACGCATATTTCTTCTACGATGGTGCAATGTCAGTACTACAGCCATATATTGACGGTGGCAAGCTTGTGGTAAAGAGTGGACAAATGGGGATGGATAAGGTTTCGACTTTAAGATGGGACGGTGCAACTGCACAGGCAAGAATGGATAATCTTCTAAGTGCTAACTATACATCTGCAAAGGTTGATGCTGTATTATCACCTTATGACGGTATTAGTATCGGCATAATCTCCTCACTAAAGGGTGTTGGCTACGGTACACCAACTCAACCAATGCCAATTGTAACAGGCCAAGATGCTGAATTGCCATCAGTTAAATCAATACTTGCCGGCGAGCAAACACAGACTGTATTTAAGGATACAAGAGAACTTGCTAAAAAAGCAGTTGCTATGGCAGATGCGGTATTAAACGGCAAGCAAGCAGAAGTTAATGATACAAAGACATATAATAACGGTGTAAAAGTAGTTCCTTCCTATCTGCTAGAGCCAGTTTCTGTTGATATCAACAGCTGGGAATCCATATTGGTTGGCAGCGGCTACTATACAAAGGATCAAATAACAAAATAGTTTGTAGTGTTTAAATTTTATAATCCAGTGGTGCTATTCCTATCACCACTGGATTATAAATAATAAATAGGAAAGATATTTTTCCTTTAATAGCTTTACGTAAATGAATTTGAAAAAAGACTTCCTTTTACGCTTCACAGAAGTCTTTTTTATTACATTGTGAGGGGTAGTGATCGGATGTCAGAGTATATTCTCGAAATGCAGAGCATAAACAAGGTTTTTCCAGGTGTTAAAGCACTGGACAATGTTAATTTAAAGGTAAAAGAAGGCGAAATCCATGCATTGGTTGGTGAAAACGGTGCAGGAAAATCGACACTGATGAAAGTTCTGAGCGGGGTATATCCCCATGGAACATATACAGGGGATATTCTCTTCAAAGGCGAAGTATGCAAATTTAAAGATATTAAGCAAAGTGAGAACCTGGGCATCGTCATTATACATCAGGAGCTGGCATTGATCCCGTATTTATCTATAGCAGAGAATATTTTTTTAGGCAATGAACATGGTAAGAACGGCATTATTGATTGGAATACAACAATAACACATACAGCGAGCCTGCTGAAAAAAGTAGGTCTGAGAGAAGCACCCAATACGCTGATCACAAATATTGGAGTAGGCAAGCAGCAGTTAGTTGAAATTGCTAAGGCACTTTCGAAGAAAGTTAAATTATTGATTCTAGATGAGCCGACTTCAGCCTTGAACGAAGAAGACAGTGATAATTTATTAAACTTGCTATTGGAATTTAAGAAAGAAGGGATAGCATCCATTCTTATTTCTCATAAATTGAATGAAGTTTCCAAAGTTGCGGACTCTATCACCGTTTTACGTGATGGAAAAACAATTGAAACACTGGATATGAAAAAAGACCAGATTACTGAAGACAGAATAATTAAAGGTATGGTAGGAAGAGAACTGGTAAACCGTTTTCCAAAGAGAGAGCCCAATATTGGAGATGTTACATTTGAGGTAAAAGATTGGAATGTCTATCATCATCTGCACAAAGACCGTAAAATAATCGACAATATCAATTTGAATATAAAGAAAGGTGAAATTGTCGGGATCGCAGGGCTTATGGGATCAGGTAGAACGGAGCTTGCTATGAGCATCTTTGGAAAATCCTATGGGGCAAAAATAAGCGGTAGGTTATATAAGGACGGTAAGGAAATTCATCTAAATACGGTGGATAAAGCAATTAAACATGGCTTGGCTTATGTGACTGAAGATCGAAAAAACTATGGACTTATTTTGATAGATAATATTAAAAGGAATATTACCCTGGCAAACCTGGACAAAGTATCCGATAACCTCGTGGTGAATGAAAATCAAGAAGTATTGGATGCAGAAGAATATCGAAAAAAAATGAATATAAAAGCATCTGGAATATTGCAAAAAACAGTCAATTTAAGCGGTGGAAATCAGCAAAAGGTCGTTCTAAGCAAATGGGTTTATTCGGAACCTGATATATTGATTCTGGACGAGCCGACGCGGGGTATAGATGTAGGTGCAAAATATGAAATCTATACTATCATTAACCAATTAGCCGCAGAAGGCAAAAGTATATTGTTTATTTCCTCGGAACTTCCTGAAATATTAGGTATGTGTGATAGAATTTATGTCATGAGTGAAGGAAAGATTACGGGAGAATTAAGCAGGGAAGAAGCAACTCAGGAGAAAATTATGAAATATGTTATTAACCTACAGCGGGGGGTAGAATAATGAATACATTAAGGACCTTGTTTAAAAACAATATCAGACAATACGGCATGATTATTGCGCTAGCATCAATTATGATTCTATTTCAAATTCTTACAGACGGCATTCTGCTAAAGCCTTTAAATATTACCAATTTAATTCAGCAAAATAGCTACATTCTAATTTTGGCAATAGGCATGCTAATGGTTATTATTACCGGTAACATTGATTTATCGGTAGGTTCTGTAGCAGCATTTGTGGGCGCCTTTTCTGCCTTGCTGATGGTAAAGATGGAGGTACCTTTTGGTATTGCCTTGGTTGCATCTCTTTTAATCGGCGCTATTGTAGGTGCATGGCATGGATTTTGGATTGCTTATTTAAAAATCCCTGCCTTCATTGTTACACTTGCAGGTATGCTGATATTCAGGGGCCTAACAAATGCGGTTTTAAAAGGCCAGTCTCTTGGACCATTTCCAGAAGTATTTAGAGGCATAAGCACTGGGTTTATTCCTGATTATTTTGGGGGAGGGCAAATTCATGTTTTATCCCTAGTAATTGGTATAATTTTCTCATTGTTCTATGTGATTAGTGAGCTTAGGGATAGAAAAGCAAAGCTGAAACACAACTTTGAGGTTATACCGAAAGGGTTTCTAATTGCTAAAATTGTTGCTATTATCAGTATCATTAATTTATTCACCTATGTTTTAGCTACTTATAAAGGAATTCCGAATATTCTAGTGCTTCTAAGCTTATTAGTAGCAATATATACCTTTATAACAGATAAAACGGTTATTGGCAGACATATTTATGCATTGGGCGGCAATGAGAAAGCAGCAAAGCTATCAGGTATAAAAACGCAGCGTGTTATGTTCATGGTCTATGTAAACATGGGTATTCTGGCTGCACTTTCCGGGCTGGTATTTGCGGCCAGATTAAATTCTGGAACGCCGCAAGCCGGTATCAATTTTGAGTTGGATGCTATAGCTGCTGCCTATATTGGCGGTGCATCTGCTACCGGCGGTGTAGGAACAGTCATTGGTGCTATTATAGGCGGACTTGTAATGGGTGTAATGAATAATGGTATGTCCCTAATTGGTGTTGGCATTCAGTGGCAGTCAGTTATAAAAGGATTGGTACTGCTAATAGCGGTAGGGTTTGACGTTTACACAAAATCCAAAAGCGCAAGCTAATTATGAATCAATTATAACGAGGCAAAAGATGTTCCCTACTCCTATAAGTGGCGGGTTCCGATTTCAGCAATAGGCGGTGGACATATATCCCCTGCCTCGTTGAAACGCTCGGGTAGGTTTTTTGCAATAAACACAAAAAACCTTTCAGTAAAATCTTGTTATAAAAAGCCAATCGGATTTGCTTATCCGATTGGCTTTTGTTTTATCTTAGCTTCCAGATTAGGTCATTCCATCGCAGCTCATTGCGGAAGGTAAGAGGTTTTGTATCCTTATTGATTAAAAGATATTCAATGCCTGCCATTTCAGCCCAATCAACCAAGTGTTCTGCCGTTACCTCAAAGGAGAAGCTGGTATGATGTGCTCCACCAGCAAGTATCCATGCCTCAGCGGAATCCCTGAGAGAGGGCTGAGGCTTCCATAGTAACCTTGCCACTGGCAGCTTCGGCATATCTTTTTCTACCTTTACTGCATCAACGTCATTTACAATCAAACGGAAGCGTTCACCCATATCAATTAGGGAAGCGCAGACTGCAGCACCTGTTCCTCCATCGAAGACCAAACGGGCTGGAGCGTCTTTTCCGCCGATGCCGAGAGGGTGAACCTCTATGTTTGCTTTTGTTGCTGCAACAGTCGGACATACTTCCAGCATATGAGCACCAAGAATCATTTCATTTCCAGGTTCGAAATGATAGGTGTAGTCTTCCATGAAAGAAGTACCCTTTCCTGACGCCATTATTTTCATAATACGAACCAGGGCAGCTGTTTTCCAATCGCCTTCTCCACCGAAACCGTAGCCTTCGGACATAAGATGCTGTACAGCCAACCCGGGAAGCTGCTTCAAACCGTGGAGGTCCTCGAAGGTTGTAGTGAAGGCGCTGAAACCGCCCTCTTCAAGGAAGGAACGCATACCTAATTCAATGCGTGCCTGTTCGCGTATTGCATCTCTCGCAGCTCCGGGAGTTTGGGCTTCCTTGCATATATCATAAAGCGCTGTATATTCCTCCATCAGACGATTGACCT
>MGOS01000101.1:0-17872 GCA_001797185.1 Clostridiales bacterium GWB2_37_7 | reverse complement strand
GATCTGTGCTTCAACTTTGTCACCTTCGGTAACTGCAACCTGTCGCATATTATCTCCGAAGCGGGCAACCTTCAAGTTGCGTCCTTCGGTAAATGCAACGGCAGCACGCATCCAGACACTGATCCTGCTGAGTACCTCAGGATCCTGCCAGTAGCCGACGACAACCTTCCTTGCAATGCGCATCCTTGCTCCGATAAAGCCATACTCACGGTCTCCGTGGGCAGATTGATTCAGATTCATAAAGTCCATGTCGATGCTGTCCCATGGGATGTCGCGGTTAAACTGTGTATGTAAGTGAAGAAGCGGCTTTCTAAGCGTAGAGAGACCGGATATCCACATTTTTGCCGGTGAAAAGGTATGCATCCATGTGATGATGCCTGCACAGTCGTCGTCGGAATTTGCATCAATACAGAGCCGGTTTATGGCATCGGACGTTGTCAGCACCGGTTTGAAAACGACCTTAAAAGGAATAGTGGAGTCTCTATCCAAGAATTCTGAAATTTTCGTCGAATGCTCATCTACCTGCTTTAGCGTTTCTGAGCCGTAAAGATGCTGGCTTCCGGTAATAAACCAGAATTCATAGGGTTTTAAGTTCAACATAATAATACCTCCTGTTTTAATTTATCATTTCTGGCCATAGTATGCAGTGGCTCCATGTTTTCTAAGAAAATGCTTATCAAGCAGTGCCTGATCAATGGAACCTATATCACCTGCTAAGGAATGGGCATGGTATGCCATCATTGAAACCTCTTCCAATACCACCGTGTTATGAATGGCATCGGAAGGACTTTTACCCCATGTGAAGGGTCCGTGGTTGCAGACAATGACACCAGGGATATGCATTGGACTCCTATTTGTGAAGGTTTCAACTATGATATTTCCCGTTTCTTTTTCATAATCGCCTTTAATCTCCTCAATGGTCATTTTCCTTGTACATGGGATATCACCATAGAAATAATCAGCATGGGTGGTTCCAAGGGCGGGTATACATTTGCCTGCCTGAGCCCAAATAGTTGCCCAACGTGAGTGGGTATGCACAACACCGCCTATTTCTTTGAAATTCCTGTATAGAACCAGATGCGTAGATGTATCAGAGGAAGGGTTGAGCTGCCCTTCTATTATATTTCCATCAAGGTCTAGCACAACAAGGTGCTCTAGCTTAAGCTCTCGATAAGGAATGCCGCTGGGTTTTATGACTACTAAGTTTCTCTCACGATCAATACCGCTTACATTACCCCAGGTATAAGTGACGAGTCCTCTTTTGGGAAGTTCAAGATTGGCTTCAAGTACCATCTCTTTTAGCTGCTTCAACATCGTTAACACCCCTTTCTGAAGTTTGAATGAAATTCATTTCAGTGATAACGCAGATAATGCCTTTATATTGCCTCTAACTTGATTGCTTTGAGGCGCTTCATGACGTTGTTATCACCACGACCAAAATAATCATGGAGAATTCGATACTCTGCATAGAGCTTATTATACGTTTCAACATTTTTCGGATTCGGCTTAAAATACATTTCCTTAACCTTTGACATATGCTTTGCGGCTTCAACTATGGAATCATATCCGCCTTTATCCTTACCTGCAACAAGGGCGCCAAACATCGCAGAACCAAGGGCAGGTGCTTGCGGAGATGCAGAGATGCGAATCTCCATATTTGTTACGTCTGAGTATATTTGCATCATTAATTTGTTCTTTTCAGCTATTCCACCAGCTGCATATAGCTCTTTGATGGGAACGCCGTTTTCTTTAAAGGTATCAATAATTATTCTAGTTCCATAAGCAGTTGCTTCTATTAATGCACGATAGATTTCTTCAGGCTTTGTAAGCAAGGTACATCCCAATATCATCCCTGTAAGATCTACATCTACAAGCACAGAGCGGTTGCCGTTCCACCAGTCCAGTGCAACCAATCCGCTTTCGCCTACTGCAAGCTTTGCTGCTTTTTCAGTAAGCAGGGCATGGATATCCATTCCCCGTTCAGAGGCTTCCTTTTCATATCGGGCAGGAACGCAGTTTTCTACAAACCATTCGAAATGATCGCCTACACATGATTGACCAGCCTCATAACCAAGGTAACCGGGTATAACGCCATCTTCTACCACGCCGCACATACCGGGAACAAGCTTTTCTTCAGTGCCAAGCAAAATATGGCATGTGGAGGTACCCATAATCATGAGCATTTTTCCCTCATCGGTAATTCCGACTGCAGGCATTGCTACGTGGGCATCTACATTGGCAACGGCTATGGCGGTACCAGCTTTTAATCCGGTTAATTTAGCTGCAGCTTCAGTAAGCTCTCCTGCTTTTGCACCAATAGGATAGATATTCGTGCTGAGCTTTTCCTCCACCAAATTCTCAAGCCTTGGATCTAATGACTTAAAGAATTCTTTGGAGGGATAGCCATTATGCTTGTGCCATATAGCTTTGTAGCCGGCTGTACAACTATTTCTCGCCTCTTGCCCAGTAAGCTGCATAACTATCCAGTCGGTTGCCTCGATAAATCTATCTGCTCTTTCGTATATATCAGGAGCTTCATTAAGAATTTGCCAGATCTTCGGTATGAGCCATTCGGAAGATATCTTACCTCCGTATAGCTTCAAAAAGTCTTCGCCTCTTTCAGCTGCGATGCGGTTGAGTTCATTGGCTTCTTCTTGTGCTGCATGATGCTTCCAAAGCTTTACATAAGCATGGGGCTCGCTTTCATATTCTGGCAAAAAGCACAAAGGAATTCCGCTTTTATCCATAGGAAGCATGGTGCAGGCAGTAAAATCAATGCCCAACCCGATAACATCTTCAGAGCTAACTCCGGCTTTATCCAATATTGATGGTATAGTTTCCTTCAGTACATCAATATAATCCTGTGGATGTTGGAGCGCCCAATCATGACCTAATTTGGTGCTGCCATCAGGAAGAAGTTCATCCATTACGCCGTGAGCATATGCTTTGACAGCAGTAGCCACTTCGTTGCCGGTAGCTGTTTCGACGAGTACCGCTCTTCCGGATAGTGTGCCATAATCGACTCCGATGGTGTACTTTTTATTCATTTCTATTACCTCCACTCTCCCATTTTTTTGTGCTCCCTCTTACAATCAACTGAGGCTGCATTTTTACATCATAATAGTCCTGTACACGCTCAATCATGTTTATGATTGCTTTACCAGCCTCTTCGCCCAACTGCTCCTTCGGATGTGCAATAGTTGTCAGCTTTATTTCGGAGGCGACGGCAAGCTGCGAATCGTCAAAACTGACAATAGACAAGTCATCTGGAATACGTAATCCTTTTTCACGAATAGCATCCATTACCTTAAGGGAAATCTGATCATTATAGCAGACAACAGCTGTGCTATGGGTAAGAATATCGTGGATATGCGTTCCCTTTGCATTGAATTTTACTTGCATATCCTCTGTTTCGAACCATAGTATCCTGGAATCCGAAATGGGAAGTCCGGCCTCAAGATGTGCCTTTTGAAAACCTGAGAACCGGTAATGACCTTGGATATCGTCAATTTTGAAAACGCCGGCGATTTTTTTATGACCCTGGTCAATCAGATGCTTAGTAGCTATGTAGCCAGCTTGCATATCATCCTCGATAATATAGGAGTAGTCCAGATCACGATAGCTGCCATGTATAAAAAGGATTGGTATTCCTAGCCTGCTGAATTCTTTATATAGGCTAATGTTTGGATTTGGTAGAGCACTCTTTGTAGGCTCTACAATAAGTCCGGCAAGATTCTGGTTTATAAGGCTCTCTAAGCAAGCACGCTCTTTTTCATGTTGGTTGTATGTACAACTCAGGGCAATATTGAAGCCTTTGTCTGGAAGGACATTGTAGACACCACGGATAATGGAAGGAAATATATAATCATTTAAATAAGTCGTTATCAATCCGATTGTTCTGGATTGCCGCGGTTTTTCATCGGGACGTCTGTTTACAAAGGTACCTTTGCCCTGTACGCGATATAGCCAGCCTTCATTAACCAACTCGCCGATTGCTTGTCGTATGGTATGCCTGCTTATTTCAAACTTTTCCGCTAGTTCATTTTCTGAAGGAATCTTTTCACCAGCATGCAGCTCTTGTGCCTTAACGGTTTCAATAAGATAGTCCTTCAATTGCTGATATTTGGGTTTTTCTGAATGCAACATGTGATATCCACCTGCTTATCTATGATTTTTTTACTGTGATAATTGTGAATTTTATCATTAATGTCATTATATCACGGCTGACTTGTACGCACAAGTTAAGATATTGGCATTAATAATTTATTGTCTAAAGCTAAAATAATTTGTACCCAAAATAAGGTTGCCTAATATAATGTACTAGGACAAGTCGAACACTTTTCAACATTTATTGTTGATATTTAATCAAGATGGGAGAGTGAGGTAGAAAGATAATGAAGATCCAAAATGAAGAGGAAAATAATAAGTTAATTTGGTTAGCAGAGGAGTGGTTATATTGTCACCCGTAAGTCAAGAGCCAATAAAGGAAGTATTGGCTAATTATAATTTTAAGGTACTAGGAATAAATAATGAAAACTATAAGGAAAAAAAAGGTGTGTGGTGGGTCAAAACTTCAATTGGAGATAAAATTCTAAAAAAAGTTTCGTGCTCTGAGCAAACGCTTAAATATCTACTTTCTGCAGTCGCTCATTTAATCCAGAATGGTATTCTGCTTCCACAAGTAAACAAGACAGCCGATGGGTTAGATTATGTTATCATCAACGACGTATGTTTTACGCTCACTGATGCAATAAAGGGCACTACCCCAAGTTATGATTCACCAAAAGAGCTGGAAATGATAGTTAAAGAACTGGCAAAATTCCATAAAGCATCAGCAGGCTTTAAAATAGTGGAAGATTCAAAGCCAAAAGAACATCTGGGTACTTGGATAGAGGAATATTCAAAAGTTTTGGATGCTATGACTGAATTCTACAACAAAGAAGCCCAAACCGGAGGCAAGACCCCTATTGGCAGGATTATCCTTACAGAGTTTCCTTATTTCCAGGAAAGAGGACAAAAAATAATAAATGCCCTAAGGGGTCAGGAATATAAAAACTGGGTTGACAAAATAAGAGAAACAGGCTGTTTGTGTCATCAGGACTTTGCAGCCGGCAACTTGATATTAACCTCATCCGGACTCTATGTTATTGATACGGATTCAATAACTTTCGATCTTCCGGCGAGAGACATCAGAAAGCTTTTTAATAAAATTATGAAGAAGTCGGGTAAAGCAAATAGTGAATTGGCAAAAAAGATTATTAATTACTATCAATCAATCAACCCGTTAATTTATGATGAATGGCAAGTCGTAAAATATGATTTGATGTTTCCGCACTTATTCCTGGGCGCAATGAGCAAATATTACAATCAAAGAGAAGAATCATGGACAACCGAAAAATACATGCAAAGGATTAAAGAAATGATTGATGTAGAAAAGACAATGGCACCAATTTATGATAATTTTAGTTCGCTAACTCAAAATATCAGCAAGTAAATCAGTTCTTGAGAAAGGATAGAAATATATGAGTGAAGTAACAAACGAATCCAAAAAAGATTTAGAAAATTTGGCGGTCAGGGTGTTACAGGAATATGGCATTACACCTCAAAATATTGAAATTATTCAAAGCGGTGCAATAAAAACTGTATGGAAAATTAAGACATCCGGCGGAACGCTATGTCTGAAAAGGTTAAGGCAAACCTATGACAAGGTGCTGTTCTCTGCATATGCACAAATTTATATTAAAAATTCCGGGGGTAACGTCCCGGGAATTATCCTGGATCAAAAAGCTCAGCCTATTGTGCAGTACAATGATCAGCTGTTTGTTGTCTATGAATGGCTGGAAGGAAAAGATCTTAATTTTAGCAATAAGGCCGATCTTGAAGCCGCTCTCAAGGGCCTCGCAATATTTCACAAGGCATCAAAAGGATATCGATATCCTGAAAATTCCAGAGAATCATCAAAATTCGGAAGATGGCCTGAGCAATACACTTCTATGAGAAATAGATTTGAGGCATGGAAGGAGCTTGCAGCTGCAAGTAAATCTAATGGATCACACGCATCTTATCTAAAATACGTTGACTCAATGATAGAAGCAGCAGATTTAACTTTGGAGCTTATTGATAAATCACAATATAAAAATCTTTCAACCCCGGATTCAGATTTAAAAGTGCTCTGTCATCAAGATTTTGGAAAAGGAAATGCTATTTCTACTCAAGAGGGAGTCATAGTACTTGATTTAGATTCAGTAACCTATGATTTTTCAGCAAGAGATTTAAGGAAAATAATAGGCAAACAGGCAGTAGATAATACTATGCTGAATATTAGAACAGTCAATGACATTTTGAATTGGTATACAAGGGAGAATCCTATGTCAGATGACGAAAAGAAAATATTATATATTGATTTATTATTCCCGCATTGGTTTCATGGGCTGATAAAAAATCAATATCTGAATAACAAGCAAGTAAATCCGTCAGAAATCGAAAAGGTAGTCAGATTTGAAAAATCTAAGCTTCCATTATTAATGGAATTAATTGAATAGAGGTGTGACATTTGAAAATTGCATTTATTTGTACAGAAAAACTCCCTGTTCCGGCAATTTCAGGCGGTGCAATTCAGCAGTATATAGACGGAATTTCACCTTATTTGTCAGGACAATACAAAATAACTATTTTTAGCTTGGCACATCCAAGCTTGCCCAACAAAGAGAAAAAAGATAACTTGAAATATAAAAGAGTATCTGGAAAAAATGCAGAAGAATATATCAATAATGTAATGGCTCTATTAACCGATAAATATGAGCTTGTTCACATTTTTAACAGACCCCTCTGGGTGCCTCTGATAAGGCAAAAACTAGAAAGAGCTAAGATTAGTCTTAGCCTTCATAATGAAATGTTTTCTCCGGAAAAGATACCCCATGAAAAAGCTGTAGAATGTATTAAAAATGTAGAGTTCATCACTACAGTGAGCCAATTTATTGCTGATGGGATCAGAAAACTCTATCCTATTGCCGACAAAAAACTGAATGTCGTTTATTCAGGAGTAGATGTTGATAAGTATCAGCCTTCTTGGTCAAAACAAGGTATTGAAAATAAAAACAGTCTAAAATCTAAGCTGGGAATAACTAAGGATAAAATGATTCTTTATGTAAGCAGACTCAGTCCTAAGAAGGGTTCGGATATTGTACTCAAAGCAGTGAAGGCAGTAATGGAAAGCAGAAATGATGTGGCATTGGTCATTGTAGGAAGTAAATGGTATGGTGAAAATAAAGCAGATGAATATACAGAGTCGCTCAAAGCTCTGGCAAAAACACTAAAAGGGCCTATTGTGTTTACCGGATTTGTTCCGCCATCAGAAATAGCCGGCTACTACAATTTAGGAGACGTTTTTATATGTGCATCTCAATGGCAAGAACCACTTGCTAGGGTTCACTACGAAGCTATGGCTGCAGGGCTGCCAATAATTACTACAAATAGAGGCGGGAATGCTGAGGTAGTTAACCGAGAATATGGAAACGGTATTGTGATTGATGATTACAGTAATCCTAATGTCTTTGCTGAAAAAATAAATTATCTTCTTGATAATTCAGATGAAGCAATCGAACTTGGAAAAACAGGACGTAATTTGGCAGTCAAAAAATATGGTTGGGAAAGAGTGGCAAATGATCTGCTAAGACTATTTGAAAGCATCACAATAAACAGAGCGTAAAGTAAGCCTAAAGATAAAATCAAGTAACAATAAAGAATGCACTTATTGTTACTTGATTTTGTTAATATATTTTACAACCTTATTAAAAGGGGGATCAATATGAATATTGCAATAATTGGTACGGGATATGTAGGTCTGGTGACGGGAGGTTGTCTTGCGCAGCTGGGAATGAATGTTATTTGTATGGATATTGATGAAGATAAAATTGAAAGGCTGAAAAATGGAATAGTTCCAATATATGAGCCCGGTCTTGAGGAGCTAATAAGGGAAAACCGCAGCTCGAAAAGATTAAGCTTCACTACAAGTATAAAAAAAGCTGTAGCGCACGCTAAAGTTATTTTTATAGCAGTCGGAACACCGCAGCAGCAGGACGATTCAGCTGATCTTAAATATGTTTATCAGGCAGTAAGAGATATTGCAAGTCACATGGAGGATTACAAGGTTATAGTAAATAAGAGTACAGTTCCTGTAGGAACAGGACAAGGGGTAAAAACAGAAATAGAAAGCATTTTAAAGCAGCGCAGCAAAACATTTGGTTTTGATGTCGTATCCAATCCGGAGTTTTTGCGTGAAGGAACCGCTGTTAAGGATTTTCTAAAGCCTGATAGAATAGTTATAGGCACCGAAAGTGAAACAGCATTAAATTATATGAAAAGGATATACGATGTACAGATTCAATTGGATATACCATTTGTCGTAACTAATTTAGAAACAGCTGAAATGATAAAATATGCTTCAAATGCTTTTTTAGCAACAAAAATAAGCTATATAAACGAGATAGCGGATATGTGTGACCTTTGTAATGCCGATATTAGCGTTATATCCAAAGCAATGGGTCTTGATAACAGAATCGGTTCAAAATTCTTAAATCCTGGACCGGGCTATGGGGGAAGCTGCTTTCCAAAAGACACAAAGGCACTAGTGAACATTGGCAAAAATCTTGGTTATATACCAAAGATTGTAGAAAGCACGGTGGAAGTTAACGATAATCAGCCTATGATGATGTTTGAGAAGATAAATAAAACCCTTGGTTGTCTGGAAAATAAGATTATTACAATTCTAGGAATTGCTTTTAAGCCGGAAACAGATGACATACGAGAAGCGCCAGCAATAAATATAATAAAGAACCTATTAAAAAATGGAGCTAAGATTAAAGCTTTTGACCCAGAAGCAATGGAAAATGCAAAAAAAATGCATCCGGATCTTTCTATTGAATATTGCACTGATGTTAATTCTGCCTGCGAAAATAGTGACTGCATTGTACTAGTCACTGAGTGGCAGGATTTTATGAATCTTGATTTATTGGAGCTTAAAGCAAATGTACGAACGCCTGTTTTTATTGATCTTAGGAATGTATATACACCTGGCTATGTAGAAAAATCAGGATTTTTATATAAGGGAGTGGGAAGAAAATGAGTACAATTCTAGTTACCGGAGGCGCTGGATTTATAGGTTCTCATTTGGTTGAAAAACTTCTGGAGTATGGACATAAAGTTATAAACCTAGATAATTTTAATGCCTTTTATAGCCCCTTAATAAAAAGAAAGAATATATCAAAGGCTCAATTAAGCCATAGATATACTCTTGTAGAAGGTGATATTAGAGATGAAAATCTTTTGGATCATATTTTCACTACATTTAAAATAGATACCGTCGTTCATATTGCAGCACTTGCAGGTGTTAGAAAGTCCATTGACAACCCCCTTGAATATGTTGATGTAGATATCAAAGGAACTGTCAATCTACTTGAGTACAGCAGAAGGTACAAAATTAAAAAATTTGTCTATGCATCAACCTCATCTGTATACGGGTTAAATCCGACCCCTTTTAAAGAAGATGATAACATAAAGTCGCCAGTTTCACCTTATGCAGCAGCTAAGCATGCCGGAGAGTTGTTTTGCCGAACCTATAATATTCTTTATGGACTGCCCATAATATGCTTGAGATTCTTTACAGTTTATGGACCCAGACAAAGACCAGAGATGGCGATACACTATTTTACAAGAATGCTTGATGAGGGGAAAGACATAACAATTTTTGGAGATGGAACAAGTTCGAGAGATTACACATACGTTGATGACATAGTAAATGGAATTGTTGCCGCAATGAACTTAGATTGTGCTTTTGAAATCTTTAATTTAGGAAATTCTAATCCGATACAATTGAGCTATCTGATCGATTTGATAGAAGAGAAGCTTGATAAACCTGCACAAAGAATATATATGGAAATGCAAAGCGGCGATGTGGAGCACACCTATGCAGATATAACAAAATCTAGAGCTGTTCTGGGATACAGTCCCTCCATGCCCATTGAGGAAGGTATCGAAAGGTTTGTAGATTGGTATAAAAAAAAGGGTGATGGGGTATGAAAATAAAAAAAGCGATTATTCCTGCTGCCGGATTAGGAACAAGATTTTTACCTGCTACAAAAGCTCAACCAAAAGAGATGCTTCCTATAGTTGATAAGCCTGCAATTCAATATATAATAGAAGAAGCTGTAGAATCAGGCATAGAAGAGATCTTAATAATTACGGGACGAAATAAAAGCTCTATTGAGGATCATTTTGATTTATCCTTTGAAATAGACACAGAATTAAGGAAGAAGAAATATGATCTTTTGCAACTGCTTGATAAGATTTCAAATTTAGCACAGATTTATTATACGCGCCAAAAAGAGCCCAAGGGGCTCGGTCATGCTTTACTCTGTGCCAAAGCATTTGTTGGAGAAGAGCCTTTTGCAGTTATGCTTGGTGATGATATAGTAGATAGTTGCGTTCCCTGCCTAAAGCAACTGATTGATATTTATAATAAAGTTCAATCAAGCATAGTGGGGGTGCAAGAAGTTCCAAGGTCAGAATTAAATAAATACGGCGTCGTAAGTGGAAGAAAACTAGAGAAGGGCCTCTATATGATTGAAGATCTTATTGAAAAGCCGGAAATAGATAAGGCACCTTCAAATATTGCAATACTGGGTAGATACATCATAACACCTAAGATTTTTGACCTATTAGAGAATACTGTACCAGGCATTAATGGTGAAATACAATTGACAGATGCATTAAAAAAGTTATTAGAATTTGAACCAATCTATGCTTATATATTCGCGGGAAAAAGATATGACATAGGTGATAAGATAGGCTTTCTTAAGGCAAATGTAGAGTTTGCACTGAAACAAGAAGATACAAGGAAGGATTTCCTATCTTATTTAAGGCAGGAAGTGGACAAAGACACGATAGAGGTCTTCGCGGACAGAAAAAGGCTTAAATGATATATCCAAGCAATTATAAACCGATGTTTAATGCCTGCACGGGTAAAATTGCTATAAAACAAAACGACTTTAATTATAAAGTCGTTTTGTTTTATAGCAGCCAAAAATCCATAGGTTACGTGCCAAGGAAATGGGGGTAAATATTGATAATGGGAAGGAGCAGTTTGTATAAATTTTGCAGGATATAATGTAACATAATGTGTAATAACAATTGCATATTGCACCCGAATGGTGTAGAATTATGTAAAGATATGACAGGAATAAATTGACATAAATCCGATAATTTGGGGGGGTAAATCATGGGTAAAAAAGTGGACAAGCATAAAAAACTGAGCAAACACAAAAAACTAAGCAGCAAAATAGTTTTGGCCATTGTAGCTTGCAGTACAATTGTAGCTTTGACTGTAGGCGGTACCAGCATACTAAAAGGCAGCCAGCTCATTGAGCAAGAAGCTCAGGATAAGCTGTTAATGCTGGCAGAAAGTCATTCGAATCATTATGATATTACAATAGCAGAAGTCGAAAGTGCGGTTCAAGGGCTTGCTGTAGCAGCCAATTCAACTTTTGATATGAATGCAGCCAAAACAGATCCAAGTTATTTGTTAAAGTATCAACAGAACACTGAAATGCTGACACAACGATTTGGAAAATTAGCCAAGGGTGGCATGGGAGCCTATGTTTACTTGGATCCCAAATTAACCGGCGGGTTATATGGGGCTTGGTTTGCGGACACAGCCAATAATGGTACCTTCGAGAAATTACCCTTGGGTGAAGTAGCAGAATTTGTGCCTGAGAACGATAATGTTGCATGGTTCTATACGCCTGTACAAGCGGGCAAGCCTTTGTGGCTGGAGCCATATATTGATAGTGACATAGATATGAAGATGGTTTCATATGTGGTGCCAATGTATCAGGGAGGTACCCTGGTAGGTGTAGCAGGAATTGACATAAATTTTGATTACTTCAAAAAGGGCATATTAGAAACTAGGGTATATCAAAAAGGCTATATGGCACTTCTAGATAAGGACTATAATTTTCTAGTACGTCCATCTTTTAAACATGATGAGGCAATTGCAGGGCAACCGACTCAAAGTGCTGATGCTATTACTCAAGCCAGTGCAGCTGAAGCTGGAAAAGCAAACCTTGCAACAGAGGATAATGGAACACTTAAGCACTTAACAGAAGCAATGTCAAAAAATGAATCCGGAATCATTGAATATAATTATAATGGCATACCCAAGATATCAGCTTACTCTCATCTTTCTAATGGATATATCTTAACTGTAGACGTTGAATTGGAGCAGGTATTAAAGAAAATGAATGCGCTGGTGCTATTACTTATGCTTCTAACAATAGTTTGTATAATTGGTTCTGTATTAATAGCATTGGTAGTTGGTAAGATCATTACAAAGCCTATTGATAATATCACCCAACTTGTAAATAAAACAGCAAACTTTGACTTAACTGAGGATAAGCGCTTTGAACCCCTACTTAAAAATAAGGATGAAATAGGCGTAATGGCAAAAGCGGTATTTGAGATGAGAAAGCTGATGAAGGATATGGTTAAAAATCTCATGAATCAAGCAGCGGCTACCTCTGATTTTGCTAACAACCTTTCAGAGGCGACAGATCTTGCTTTAGGCTCTATCAATGAAGTAACAAAAGCAGCAGATGATTTGGCTATTGGAGCTGCAAAACAAGCTGAGAATACACAACAAGGTGTTGAAAAGCTTAATTACCTTGCAGATGAGATTGGAAGCTCCGTAAAGAGCTCTAACAATGTAAAAGCCTTTGTTGATGAGTCAAATAGAGTAAGTAAGGCTGCCCTTGATTCTGTGCAGAAGCTGCAAGAACATTTTGAGGATAACAACAAAATAACAAATGAAATTGCAGGCGATATTAATACCTTGGCAGGTAAATCAAACAATATTAGTGAAATTATAAATGTAATAAAAAGTATTGCGGATCAAACAAACCTACTTGCATTAAATGCAGCTATTGAAGCAGCGCGGGCAGGCGAACACGGAAGAGGCTTCGCAGTAGTTGCAGATGAGGTAAGGAAGCTGGCTGAGCAGACTACAAATTCAGCAAGCGAAGTAGAAATTATTATTAATGAAATACAAGGCGACATTAACGGTGCAAAGGCAAAAATGGATCAGGCAAACGTAATAGTAGATGAATCCAATAAAGCGTTGGAGGACACCAACAAGTCCTTTGAGTTTATAGAAAAGGCGTTAAACAATACTTTTGTGCAAATTGACAGCTTAATAGAAAGCATCAATAATATCGATAATAATAAAAATGCTGTTGTAAGCTCAATATCTGAAACTTCTTATATCTCAGAGGAAACAGCAGCCTCTACAGAAGAAGTATCTGCATCCCTGGAAAATCAAACCTCTGTTATTGAGGACATCTCAGCAACAGCCTCGAAGCTGAAGGTTGTGGCTGAGAATCTCCAAAAGGTAATAAACGAGTATAAAATATGATCAAAAAATCTGTGGATTATTCCGCAGATTTTTTTTACCTATTCTTAACCTTCAATTAATATGTAATTTACCTTACCATAACCCTATTTAGAAATGGACATGGTATAAATATAGTGTAGATAAATTTTCAGTGAATTTAATAAAGCTACTGGAGCGATTGACGCCAGATGACATAGATGGAGCCTGATTTGATTACAATGGCTATCCAATGTGCTGTTTTATACAGTGATTATAATAAAACAGCACGACCTCTTCCCCCTTTTCTTGAACAATAGAATCTCTGACCATTACTAAGGTAAATTGTCAGAGGTTTTTTTGCATTGTCCAATAATCTTAAATAAATTGATTTTTTTTATTAATAAAAAAGAATATTTTGGTACAAAATAAATAAGTAAAAAATTTATACATGTTGCATGCCTATATGGTTGTACATGAATAATATTATCTCACATAATGGAGGGATGAAACTAAATGGGTAAACTGGTCGAGATCCGCTGGCATGGACGCGGAGGACAGGGTGCTAAAACGGCATCGTTGCTACTAGCTGATGCAGCATTTAATACCGGTAAATATATTCAGGGTTTTCCGGAGTATGGACCTGAAAGAATGGGAGCACCGATTACTGCATACAACAGAATCAGTGATGACAAAATTCGTATACATTCTAATATATATGAGCCGGATTATGTAGTAGTAGTTGATGAAACGCTACTTACAGTTATTGACGTAACTTCGGGACTAAAAGAATCGGGAGCAATTATTATCAACACCGATAAAGCTCCTGATGATATTAAAAAACATCTAAAGGGTTATAATGGTAAGGTTTGTACTGTAGATGCAAGAAAAATTTCTGAAGAAGCTTTGGGAAAATACTTCCCTAACACACCTATGCTGGGTGCAGTAGTAAAAGTTAGTAAGGTTATGGCTGAGGAGGAATTTCTAAATGATGCAAAAGAATCTTTTGCACATAAATTTGCTTCAAAGCCTGAAGTTATTGAAGGCAATATGAAAGCAATACAAAGAGCAATGCAGGAGGTAAAAGGTATATGAGAGACAGAAAACTGAGCAAATCAATGCCTCTTGATATTAAATGGAAGGAAATTACGCCTGGTGGCATGATATTTGACGCTGGTAATGCGGAGGATTTCAGAACAGGTGACTGGAGAGCCATGAAGCCGGTATGGATTGTAGAAAAATGCACACAATGCATGTTGTGTCCCCCAACCTGTCCGGATTCTTCAATACCTGTAAAAGATAAAAAGAGATTGGATTTTGATTATGATCATTGTAAAGGCTGTGGAGTATGCGTTAGAGTGTGCCCATTTGATGCAATAGACTTTGTGAGGGAGGAGGAATAGACATGGCAATAAGAGAAAGATTATCCGGCAATGAGGCAATAGCGGTTGCCATGAAACAAATAAATCCGGATGTAGTTGCGGCTTTCCCCATAACTCCATCCACAGAAATACCACAATATTTTTCTCAGTTTGTAGCGAATGGCACGGTACAAACTGAATTTGTGCCTGTTGAATCGGAGCACAGTGCTATGTCGGCATGTATCGGAGCACAAGCTGCAGGTGGAAGAACTATGACTGCCACCTCTGCCAACGGACTTGCGCTTATGTGGGAAATGCTTTATATAGCTTCTTCATCAAGACTGCCAGTGACATTGGCATGTGTAAACAGAGCACTATCGGGACCTCTGAATATTCACAACGATCACAGTGATTCCATGGGTGCTAGAGACTCTGGATGGATACAGCTATATAGTGAAAACAACCAGGAAGCCTATGACAACTTTATACAGGCTGTTAGAATTGGAGAACATAAGGATGTAGTTCTCCCTGTCATGGTATGCCAGGATGGTTTTATAACCAGCCATGCTGTTGAAAATCTAGATTTACTTGAGGATGATAAGGTAAAAGCCTTCGTAGGCGAATATACTCCTGAAAATTATCTGTTGAATTCAAAGGAGCAAATAGCAGTAGGACCTTTGGATTTGCCTAATTACTTCTTTGAGCATAGAAGACAGCAAGCTCAGGCTATGATAAATGCAAAGCAGGTTATATTAAATGTAGCTAAGGAATACGAAAAGCTAACAGGCAGAAAATATGAGCTATTTGAAGAATATAAGCTCGATGATGCAGAAGTTGCAATTGTTATTATCAACTCTACAGCAGGCACTGCGAAAACTGTAGTAGACGAGCTAAGAGAAAAAGGTGTTAAAGCAGGCTTGCTTAAAGTTAGAGTGTTTAGACCATTCCCTCAAGAAGAGATCGTGACGGCACTAAGGCATGTTAAGGCACTTGCAGTTATGGATAAAGCAGAAGCCTTCTCTGGTGTAGGAGGCCCACTTTTTGCAGATGTAAAGGCAGCGTTGTATGGAGCAGCAGATGGCATCAAGGTTATAAACTATATTTATGGCTTAGGTGGTAGAGATGTAAAAGCAGAAAACATCGAATTGGTATATAAAGAGCTGCAAAATATTGCTAAGACCGGTCAAACGGGCGAGACCTATAGATATGTAGGAGTAAGAGAATAGGAGGTGAAGGTTATATATGGCTTATAATCTAAAAGAAGTAATGGAAAAACCTGAACGCTTAAGTGGTGGACATAGAATGTGTGCAGGCTGTGGTGCACCTGTTGCTGTAAGAGGCATATTAAGAGCATTAAAGCCAGAGGATCATGCTGTTATTGGTTCAGCAACAGGATGTCTTGAAGTATCGACATTTATATATCCTTATACTGCGTGGAGAGACTCTTTCATTCATACAGCTTTTGAAAATGCAGGAGCTACAGTAAGTGGTGCGGAAGCAGCGTATGTAGCGATGAAAAGAAAAGGCAAGATAGATGATAACTATAAATTCATAGCCTTTGGCGGAGATGGTGGAACTTACGATATCGGTTTACAATCTCTATCTGGAGCTATGGAAAGAGGACATGACATGGTTTATGTATGCTATGACAATGAAGCATATATGAATACAGGTATTCAAAGGTCGTCAAGTACACCAAAGTTTACAGATACCACAACTAGCCCTCAAGGCAGTGTATTGCCGGGTAAAATGCAATATAAGAAGGATCTGACTGCTGTAATGGCAGCACATAATATACCTTATGTAGCACAAACTACATTAACCTCAAACTTTAAAGATTTATATGAAAAATCCGATAAGGCAATATATAAAAAAGGTCCGGCTTTTCTAAATGTGCTTGCGCCATGCCCAAGAGGGTGGAGATATGAAACTCCTGACTTGATGAATATATGTAAGTTGGCAATGGATACTTGCATTTGGCCTTTGTTTGAGGTAGAAGATGGGGTCTGGAAGCTTAATTATAAGCCCAAGAAAAAGTTGCCTGTTTCAGATTATCTGGAGCCACAGGGAAGATTTAAGCATCTTTTCAAAAAAGGCAACGAGCGTTTAATAGAAGAGATTCAAAAGGACGTAGACAAAAAATGGGAAGATCTATTGAAAAGATGTGGTGAAACTATATAGCAGGTTAAGGCCAGCTCTATGCTGGCTTTTTTTCCTATAAATACAAAATAAGATAACGTTTAAATAAATAAAATCTGACAAAAATAATTATATTATTAATGATAAAATCGAAGGGATGAAGTCTATGGAATACGTAAAAAGCTCAATGCATGTTAATAAGGATAGAATACTTATCTCAAACCCTGAGCAATACGAAAAAATAGAAATCAGAAACCTTACCTATGATGATGGTGAGGGACTGCAGGGTGGGTATAACGGAAATGTAATTGTAGGATATAATAAGGATAGCAAGGATGTATTCTATCTGTCCTTAAATAATATTGAAGAAAATGACTTAGACATTGTTTGTGATAAAGTAGAAGAGATGTTCGGACAAGATGATAGATTGGTGAATCTTATGATATACAATGGTGATAGTACTGTTTATAATTTAAATGAACATGAAAATGATTGACGTATATATATAAGGAAAAAAATATTTGTGTTTTACAGCAATTGCATATTTACATAATATAAAATCCGTGATATATTATATAAGCGCCGTGAGAAACGGCAGCAAACAAAAGAGCTTTTGAAGAATCTAAAAAAGATTTTAAAAAGATGTGGCTGTAAAGCAAGCTTTACTACGCCACCAACAGAAGAAATA
Organism: Clostridiales bacterium GWB2_37_7; assembly: GCA_001797185.1. GTDB lineage: Bacteria > Bacillota > Clostridia > Lutisporales > Lutisporaceae > GWB2-37-7. The sequence goes on along the minus strand of MGOS01000101.1, from coordinate 267 downwards.
ATTTCTTTTAGAAATTAACTGTTGACATAATAACGTGTGACATGATATACTAAGCTTCCGGTCTTGAACCGGGAACAATACAGACAAGATGTTGAAGACATAAAGTATAAAAAAGATAAAAAAATATGTTGACAAACAAAACGTATTTTGATATCATAGTAAAGGTCGGCGTTAGACGCTGGCGAACAAAATGTGAGCTGCAAGGCTTGCGATATAACAAATGGTCCTTGAAAACTAAACAGTGTAACGAAACCAAGAAAATTAATT
>MGOS01000100.1:7496-7763 GCA_001797185.1 Clostridiales bacterium GWB2_37_7 | reverse complement strand
GATAGATTGACGATGAGTCCCATAAAAAAGCTCATGATAAACAGAAGCATTGCCTTTTGGAGTCTGGGGCTTGTCATGACAACGGTTTCCTTTATCATTTGGCCGTCCCCCGCAATAGCCTTGGTTGGTGCAATAATGCTTCCGGCAGCACTGAAGACTGGACTTCCTGCTGTTTGGGCAGCCTCTGCCATGAATTTATTTGGTCATGGTATTGCATTATCCGGTGATTTTTTCATACAAGGTGCACCAGATATCACTGCAAAGGCA
>MGOS01000100.1:1541-7457 GCA_001797185.1 Clostridiales bacterium GWB2_37_7 | reverse complement strand
ATGCCAGTTTTGTAATAGATGCAAGCATACCACTTTGGATCACCATGAGCATTGTAACAACAGTAACTGCATTTTTAATGATGAAAAAAGATTTAAAAAATGTTAGTGTAGAGATTACAACAGTTGAGTATACTTCAAATTCTAATACAAAGCCTTCCTCAGGCATGATCTTTGTTGCAATTGCTACACCAATCGCATTCTTACTTGATGCATATTTAATGTTTAAGTATCAGCTGAGAGGCGGAGATGCTACAGCACTTGTCGGTGGTACCGCCGTTATCATCATGCTATTGGTGACTTTAATCGAGCATAAGCTTACTCATTCTTTTGAGAAAGTTACCGAGTATATAAGAGATGGATTCATATTTGGAATAAAGATATTTGCTCCAGTAATTGTAATAGGCGCTTTCTTTTTTCTTGGAAGTGAAGGAATGGCAAAGGAAATATTGGGTCCTGGCGCTACAGGTCTTTTAACAGATATCGGAACCTATCTTGCAGCCAAGGTTCCACTGTCAAAATTCCCTGTTGTTATCATGCAGGCGCTTATAGGAGGTATCACGGGTCTTGATGGTTCAGGATTTTCCGGTCTTCCTCTGGTCGGCTCATTGGCTCAGACCTTTTCTGGTGCAGTAAACATAAGCAAGGAAGGACTTGCAGCTCTCGGACAAATAACCGCTATATGGGTAGGCGGAGGAACAATCATACCTTGGGGAGTTATTCCGGTAGCTGCAATATGTGGAGTAGAGCCTGCTGAGCTTGTGAGGAAAAACATTATACCCGTAGGTGCAGGACTTATTGCAACAATCATTGTTGCAATGATCCTATTATAACTGCGACAGTTCCTGACTAACAGTAACCTGCTTCATTTCATTGCCCCAATTAGCTAGAGCTTTTAGAGCTGGAATTAGATTTTCCCCATTGTTAGTCAGTGAATACTCAACTCTCGGTGGTACTTCCATAAATTGCTTCCGATTTATAATACCATTCAATTCCAACTCCTTTAGTGTTTGAGTCAGCATCATATTGGTAATTCCATAAATACTCCTTTTTAATTCATTATATCGCATAGTTCCATTTTTACTTAATGCCCAAATTATCGGCAATCTCCACTTTCCACCGATGAGGTTTAAAGCAAATGTTAATGGACAGTTGTCAAGACTGCTTTTATACAATGCTCGGTCATCCATAATATCACTCCAATACTCAGTTTTTACTTCCTTAAACAGAAAATACTGCATACTTGTTAAAATAATTATAACAGATATAATGATAACAAAGTCGATTGATCTATCAAGCTTATAACAAGATTTTACTGAAAGGAAGATTAATATGAGTATACAATATGAAGTTATTTCTGATGATAATATTATTTGCATTAAGGATTTATGCAATCAATTAATGGTTTATCAAAAATATAAAGCACATATCCATCCTGAGTGGTTTGATAGCATGTGTTTTGAAACTAGAATGATTCCATCTGTTAAAAGCGCTAGCGCTAACTTTATAATAGCGGCTAAAGACGATAATGAAATTGTCGGATATGCGTATAGTAATATTTCTGCAAAGAATATATATTCTGGTGGATTTGCTACGCTAGAGCCTGTAAATTTCTTTGACTTTGATTCTATTAAAAGCGAAGACGTAGGTTGTCTTTCTCAGTTCTTTATTAAAGAGGGCTATCGTAATACTGGCATTGGTAGTACTTTGTTTGAAAAGTCTTTAGATTGGCTGAATTCATCTAAGTCAATCACTGATTTGTTTATCTTTGTATCGAATGGAAACGATAATGCGTTAAAATTCTACCAGGGTAAAGGCTTCAAAATAAGTCATCAAATACTTGATGGGTTTATTACAGTATTAAGGAATACTTAGATCTTAAATAGAAATATAAAGTTTAAGCATAGACAATGGTAGTAAACATGCCTCCTGTTGGATTCGTCATATTATTGGACATATGATGGGGTATGTGACAATGAAACGGCCAAATTCCAAGGTTGTTTGCGAGGAATTCAATATCCCACGTTTCTCCAGAAGCGACATTTATCGTATTTTTCAGCATCCTTCCATTTGGGGGAATATGATTACCGTCTGAAGCCGTTACTAAAAATTGATGTCCATGGATATGGATTGGGTGTGCCATTTCTGCGATATTGCCTAATCTAATCCGGACTCGGTCACCACATCTTACATAAAGAGGCGTTGTATAAGGAAAGCTCCTCCCATTCATAGTAAAAAAGTTCATATCCATTGCATGAGGGTCCAGTTCAAAAAGACCGGGCTTAATTTCTCCCATTTTCAAACCCTTTACAAAAAACTCCTGAAGCATGATGAAATAATCATGTTGAATACGATCATTCTCACGAGGATCAAGAATAATAAAAGCTCCACCGAGTCCCATCATATCCTGGGTTTGAGAAATATGATGTGAATGGTACATATGCGTACCGGGGAGATTTATGATTTTAAAATGATAATCAAAGTAGCAGCCGGGCTCTATAAGAGGAGAGGGTTCAGCGTCCGAAACTCCGTCCATTACATTGGGTATATCCAAGCCGTGCCAGTGTACGCTCGTTGGCTGTGGGAGCTTGTTACATACTCTTATGTTTACATAGTCTCCGGGATAAACTTGTATGGTGGGCCCTGGAATGCTGCCGTTATAGCCCCCCCCTTTTATGAACAAGCCTGGAATCAGCTCTCTTATTACAGGCTCAGCGACCAGCTCAAAATACTTAACTCCATGTTTTTCTGTATATTCAAGATTAGTGATATCGGGCGTAATAACCATTTTTATGCACGCTCCCTTAAGGATAGATATTAATAACAATATATTATTCAACTGTCAGATAGGTTACACATGCTGGATAAAAAAAGGCAGATGATGTGTGAACTGCTGCTTTTATAATTATTTTTATTGTATATTTAAATAATCAAAAATACATACTAACTTTGAAAAACTTTTGGAGGTGAAGAACAATGGCAGATAAACAGACTATAAAACACTGCGTTGAAATGTGTACACGTACCGCTAATGATTTAAGGTCATCGGCAAACAATATAACTGATCCTGCAGTGAGGGACATGTTGACCCAGGGGGCACATCACATCGAATTGTGTATAAGACAATGCGATATGGCTACAAAGTTATAAAATGATTAATGAAAGAGGTGATATGTATGGCTAATGATATGATAAACAAGTGTATCCAAGACTGCAGAGATACAGCGAATAAACTGCGTTCAATGACTAATACCGAAACCAATATGCAGGTAAGGACCGCATTGGAGGAGGGCGCACACCACCTTGATCTCTGCATAACAGAGTGCCAATATTCCTTACAGCAGATTAGTAGCAAATAGTAATGAATTTAGAAGGAAGCAGCTCATTAATTGATGCTTCCTTTTAAATTAATACTAGAGATAGATTTCTACCTGTTAATAATTTCTTTTACATTAGGGAAACCTATCTTATTGAAAGCCCATGTCAAAAAGCTTATAACAAGATTTTACTGAAAGGTTTTTTGTGTTTTTGCAAAAAACCTACCCGAGCGTTTCAACGAGGCAGGGGATATATGCCCACCACCTCTTGCAGAAATCGGAACCCGCCACTTATAGAAGTGAGGGACATCTTTTGCCTCGTTATATTTTGAAGAAGGTGAGAATATGGAAAAAATGCTGTTGCAAAAGTTATCCCATAAAATAGGTGATACCTCCTTTGCCATTGATTTATGGGATGGGACAAAGGTGAATTATGGTCAAAGAGAACCCGCCTTTAAGATTATCTTCAAAGAAAAAATTCCAAAGGCAAGAATATTAAGAGACCCCTCCCTAGCTTTTGGTGAGGCATATATGGACGGAAACATCGACTTTGAAGGCAACCTACAGGAAATTATTGAAGACATCTTTAAAATCAATATCCCTTTTTTTCGAAAAAAAGAATTTCGTGGAGTTCGGAAGGTCATTGCCCCAGAAAACAGGTCAACCTCGCTTCGAAAGCAACAAAAAGAAGTCCAATATCACTATGATCTGGGAAATGATTTTTATGGATTATGGTTGGATGACACAATGAGCTATTCCTGTGCTTATTTTTGCTCTCCCGAGGATTCCCTATACAAAGCGCAGCTTCAAAAAATTGATTATACCCTGAAGAAATTGAACCTTCGTCCCGGGGAATCCCTTCTGGACATTGGAAGCGGATGGGGTTGGCTGATTATCCGAGCTGCACAGCAATATGGGGTAAAGGCACTTGGCCTTACCTTGAGCGAAGAGCAGTATGTCAAAACAAAGCAGCGTATAGAAGAGCATGGACTTTCCGGACAAGTAGATGTGAAGCTTATGGATTACCGTAAGCTTGCAGAAATCGGAGGGCAATTTGACAAAATTGTCAGTGTCGGTATGGTAGAACATGTCGGAAGGGCAAATCTGCCTACATACATGGAAACAGTAAACCGTCTTCTTGCTCCCGGCGGTGTATCCGTCCTGCATTGTATTACAGGACAGATTGAAGGTTCCTGCAATAGCTGGATCCGCAAGCATATTTTTCCCGGCGGATATATTCCTTCAATCCGTGAGTTGGTCTGGCTTTTGCCGGAATATGATTTTCACCTATTGGATGTGGAAAGCCTGCGGCTGCACTATGCCAAAACGCTGGAGCATTGGGCGAAAAATTTTGAAGACAATCTGGATTCCATCCGACAAAAATATGATGAGCGCTTTGTCAGGATGTGGCGGCTGTATCTCAACTCCTGTGCCGCTTCTTTTCGTGTCAGCGGTCTTAACATCCATCAAATTACTTTTTCCAAGGGGATCAACAATAGTCTGCCGATGACAAAACATCACCTGTACCAGTAAGATTGATTATCAGAAGTAAAGAGGAATTCTATGAATGAATATATCAGCATTCTTACAAAATCCATAGCAACCTTTTTGGGGCTTCTTCTGATTGCCCGTATAATGGGAAGAAAACATCTGTCGGAACTTACGTATTTCGACCATATTGTCTCGATTACTATAGGCTCAATCATTGCAAGTATCGCAGTTGATCGCTCTATCAAAGCATTGGACGGAATAATAACTACTGTAGTATGGAGTACCCTGCCGATACTGATTGGCTATATTTCGCTAAAGAGTCTGGCTTTCAGAAAAGTTGTAGACAGTGAACCCCTAATCATTATTCAGAATGGAAAAATTCTTGATCAAAACATGAGAAAAACAAGGTACCATATGGGTGATTTGCAAATGCAGCTTCGGCAGAAAGACGTTTTTGACATAACGGAAGTTGAATTCGCCATTCTAGAGCCTAACGGCAAGTTAAGCGTACTAAAAAAAGTCGCATACAATAGTTTAACACCGAAGGATATGAATATATTCACCAATGATAAAGGACTGATGACCGAATTGGTTATAGACGGACAAATTATGGCATCCCATTTAAAAATGCTGAATTTGAACACAGAATGGCTATTGGAGCAGTTGAAAGCCAGGAATATAAAAAATGTTGAAGATGTTGTATTCGCAGCGCTGCAAACTGATGGACAACTTTATATTTCAATAAAAAGCAATGCTGTTGAATATAATTCTTTTCTAGAAACATAATAAATGATGAACTACTAAAAAGCATTGACTATAAATCCAATTCACTAAAGAGAGGTTTTTGCACTATGGAAAAAATTCTTCATACCCTGTCTGGCATACTGCATATTCTAGCCGCCGTGACCTGGATCGGAAGCATGATATACAGCGAATTTGCAGTCAAGCCCGCGCTCCAAACACTGGGTGACATGAAGGCTCATAGCATCAATGGGATGTCAATGAAAAAATTTTCGGCCCTTACATGGACTAGTTTTATCATATTGGTGCTCACGGGCTTCTATGCCGTATATGATAAAAAAGACAAGCTGCTCCCGATTTTTGAAGCTTC
>MGOS01000100.1:0-1488 GCA_001797185.1 Clostridiales bacterium GWB2_37_7 | reverse complement strand
TTCAAGCCCATCCACACCCAAAAACCAGGAAAACCAAATGGCTATGACCGAAACATCAAAGCGTGCCGAAGCCCTATCAAAGATTCATTTATATACTGGTATTACCATCATCATCCTTGCAGTTATCCTTTCGGAACTGCTTGAAAAGTGATCATTCTATTTGAGACGGTTGATTAAGGAGGGAATATTTTGGATTGGAAAGCATTTATGGATGGAAGCAAGGATTTATCCACTATTGCCCTAGCTTTGAGAGCAATCATCCTTTACATCGCATTGATTGCCGCTACTCGTATGATGGGTCACCGGCAGGTAGGAATTCTTTCAGGACATAACTATTTGGTTGCAGCCGGCATTGTAAGCTTGGCAGCAGTCCGGATGGTCAATCCCGAATCCTCACTTACCGCTGGATTGGTCATTGTCTTTGTCTATGCCGCTGTCAATTTGTTATTGTCCTATCTGGATATAAAGTGGCCTAACGCTATTGATCGAGGATCCACTATCCTGATGAAGGACGGATTGCTGTCCAAACGTAATCTGCTGGATTGCCATGTAACCCTGGATAATCTATTAGGACAATTACGGTTGAAGGGGGCTCACAACCTATCGGAAATCGATACCATCGTACTGGAGCCTTACGGCAAAATCAGTGCCATTAAGAAACCTGAGGCGCTGCCCCTTACAAGAAAGCAAATGAATCTTCCGCCAAAGGCCGCAGCGCTCCCTGCCATTCTCATTTACGATGGCAGCATTGACGAAAAGAATCTGCACTCGAAGGGATTGGACCATGAATGGTTGAAAAAAAAATTGGGTGAAAAGGGAATTGGCAGCCCGGAGGATGTATTCCTAGCGATGCTAGAAGCAGATGGGACCGTTTTTATCAGCACATAAGGAGGGATGGAATTGGAACTGTTAAAGGATGTATTCGGAAGCGCCGAGAAAATCTCTACACTTGTATTTGCCCTGAGAAGTATTGTGGTCGGAATCATGTTGTACATAGAGGGCAAGCTATTGCCGCACCGGTCGGGCGGGCAGTTTGCCGGATACGATTTTGCCTTTTTCTGGATGATGGGAGGCTTGACAGCATCTCCTCTGTTTGAAGCCAAATTAAGCATGGTAGATACGGCAGTCATTGTCACTGTAATCTATATTCTTCACTATCTCGTATCCTATATGGCCGTAAAAAACAGAACCTTTGCAAAATTTGTTCTGGGAAAATCCGTGCCTTTGGTCTCCGGCGGCAAATTTCTCCGCAACAATATGTTCAAAACCTTAATGCCTTTAGAGCTTTTTCTATCGGATATACGGACTGTGGATGCTTCCAACCCCAACGAAATCGAAGCGGCTGTTTTTGAGACCAGTGGTCATATCAGTGTCCTCAAAAAATCCGACTATCAGCCGGTAACGCCAAAGGATTTAAATATCCAAGCCATGGGTGGAGGACTCCCTACTCTTTTAATCAATGATGGGAAAATTATGAGTAATAACCTA
>MGOS01000099.1:5811-11818 GCA_001797185.1 Clostridiales bacterium GWB2_37_7 | reverse complement strand
TAACATTTTGTACTGTACTAACAATAACAATTGCAAGGTATTGCGCGTAACTAGTGCATTTACGACATCAATGTCGTGATAAATCCCAATAAGGAGCTTATCACGATGTTGATGTGGTATAAGCGCCTTATAGTTATAGAGTATATCTCGATTATTAAATATTATTTATATTTTACCATATGTTACCTTTTTAGCAAATTAAAACTTATCTCTTTAAAACACAAAGACCCATGAAATCAATCACGGGTCTTTGTCACAATCATGCCTTCGTTATCTATATTTAATTCTTTTATTGACCATTTATTTTGCATTGTATCAAGAAAGCCTTGCATATGAACGGTAAATTCATTGTTTCCATCCTGCAGAAGAACCATTATGGTTGGTCCTGCACCGCTTAAGAATACACCCAAACAACCAAGCTCCTTGCTTTTTTGCACTATTTCTTCATAGCCTGGGATAAGCTTGCTTCTATAGGGCTGATGCAATGCATCCTCACAGGCATGCTTTATCAAGTCATGGCTGCCATTGGCAAGAGCAGTAACCATAAGGGAGGCTCTGCTTATATTAAATATAGCATCACCATAGGTTAGCTTATCCGGTAGCACTGCCCTGGCTTCCTTGGTAGACAATGTGAAGTTAGGTATGAGTGCGCAAAAACGAAGATTGGTGACAAGCTTAATCTTATCACAATGAACCTTACCCTGATCCTGCACCGCTATCAACATTCCTCCCAGCAAGGCAGGAGCAACATTATCGGGATGACCTTCTATTTCATTGGCTATTTCCAACAGCTGCGCTTTGGTCAGCTTTCCCCCTGCCAGCTCATTGGCTGCAACTATGCCGCCAATTATGCAGGCAGCACTGCTGCCAAGTCCCCTGGAAATAGGGATACTGCTGTTAATTCTAATTCTCAATCCCGATGGCTGGTGGTTCAGCACTTCAAAGCATTTCAGCATTGAAGTGTAGATGAGATTGTGCTCATCGCTGTAGCACTCCTCGCAGCCTATAATCTCTAAGCCACCGGCTGTTTCCTCTATTTCATAATAATTATATAAGTCCAGGGCTACTCCCAGGCAATCAAAGCCCGGTCCCATGTTGGCGCTGGTGGCAGGTACTCTTATGCATATCATGCGATTATTTACCTCCTAGGAAGCCTTCAACAACAGCTTTTATTTCATGCTTCTGTGCAAGGCTATGATGCAATATGGGCTTGGTTTTTAACTCGCTTACAGAGTTGGGAAGCTTTACTTTTGCAGCAGCAGCCAGCTTTTCCAATATATCAAAATCATCTAGATCAGCTATATCCAGGCCGATTGCCCTCGAAACATCCTTGCCGAACTTAAATGGGCTTGCTGTTGAGGCTATGATGGTGGGTGTGGCATCGCCAGTCTTTTTCCTATATTTTTGATATACTGAATAAGCCACGGCAGTATGCGTATCTATTATATAATTCTCGTCTTGGTAAAGCTGCTTGATGGCCTCGAAAACTTCAGCTTCGCTGGAGTAGTCCCCATAGAAGTCCATAAGCTTCTCCTTCATAGAGTTTGTAATTTCATATATACCTTCCGTTGAAAGCTTTTGCATCAACTGATTCACCAGTACATCATCCTGGCCGCTGATCTCATACAGCAGTCTTTCCAAGTTGCTGGATATAAGGATATCCATAGAGGGAGAGCTGGTGAGGCGTAGATCTCTTTGCCTATCATATGTACCGGTATGGATAAAGTCATAAAGTACATTGTTTTCATTAGAAGCGCATAGTAGCTTGCCTATAGGCAGTCCCATTTTCTTGGCATAATAAGCTGCCAATATATTGCCGAAATTGCCTGTCGGAACAACTACGTTGATTTCTTGACCTTGTGTGATTTTGCCTTCCCTTAAAAGTGTAAGATATCCATAGAAGTAATACACAATTTGCGGAATCAGTCTGCCTATATTGATGGAGTTAGCAGAGGACAGTATATAGCCTTTTTTGGAAAGCTCCTCAACAAGCTGTTTATCATTAAAAATACTCTTTACAGCATTTTGAGCATCGTCAAAATTTCCTTCAATGGCTGCCACAAAGGTATTTACACCCTCCTGGGTAAGCATTTGCAGCTTTTGTATTCTACTTACACCATTCTGAGGGAAAAATACTAGTATTTTTGTACCTTCAACATCTGCGAAGCCTTCAAGAGCTGCTTTGCCAGTGTCCCCTGAGGTAGCTGTAAGTATAACTACCTGTTGATCAATGTTCTGCATTGCCATCGAAGTCTTCAAAAGCTGCGGCAATATGGACAATGCCATGTCCTTAAAGGCTAAAGTAGGACCATGGTAAAGCTCGAGAAAATGGACTCCTGCTTTTTCCACCAAGGGAGCAATAAGTGGAGTATCGAATTTTTCATTGTATGCAGCAGCGATGCATGCTCTTAGTTCTTCTTCATCAAAATCAGTCAGATATTTGCTCATTATATAATATGCCAAGTCCTTATAGCTCATATAGGATAAGTCTTCAAGACTCCTATCTATCATGGGTATTTCCATTGGAACATACAAGCCGCCATCCGCTGCAATACCCCTTATGATGGCTTCGCTGGAAGAAAGTGCAGGTGTTTTGCTTCTTGTACTTTTATATTTCATCAGATTACTTGCCTCCTTACTATAAAATCCGAATTAACCATAGGTATATTTTAGCACAAAAATTGCAGTTTTGATTCAGTTTCAGTTTACCTTTGTTGAAAGAGAAAAGAGAAAAATAGAAACCAAATCACTCCAATGAGCATATTATGTATATAGCTAATATATTGTTGATAGGGGTGATTTTGTGTTTTACATTAATGGCTTTCACGACCCATATTACGGTATGGGTAGAGGTCCTCATAAGGATAATGATATTGGACAAATGATGTACTATAATGGCCATAGTGATTATATAATGGACTGCGCAGATGGCGACGTAAATGGAGATAGAATTCCAGACAGCGTATGCACTGTGGGAAATAGACCGGGAGACCTGCAAAGCCCCTTTGTGGAGAATATTGCAATACTAATACAAGATGGAAAAACCCATAAGTATACAAGAATACCCCTAAAAGAGAACATGGGTTACAACCCTACGGTGTTCTTGGGGGATTTTACGAAGGATCATATTGATGATATATTTGTCAGCATAGATTCCGGCGGCAGCGGCGGGTTTTCCTATGATTATGTATATTCTTTCGTTGATAATATACCAAGATTACCTTTTGATTCTGAAGAAGCCAGCCAAGAACTTAAATATCAAGTCAACTATAGAGACTTCTACAAGGTAGAGGTTATTTGTGATACCCTGAAAAAGAAATATATCATTGATATAAGTGATAAGGGCTCTGAATATTTATCTGAAATTTACAATCCTGATGGCACCTTGAAGACTCAAATAGATACTCCTTTTCTAGGGGAAGTTATACCTCTGGGTAATGTATATCCTGTAGATTATCAAAGAGATGGCATATATGATTTGAATTTAATTCAAAGAGTAATAGGAAAATATAATGCAGATACACTGGCAGTTGTTGAAACAATCCTTGAATGGAATGGCGCGGAGTTTGTTCCGACAACACAGCGTTTATCTATATTCGGAAGCGAGTTTTAAGTAGGGGCTGGTCTCTGCCAGCCCGCTTAACTACTATTTTACGTACTTCCGCAAAAATTCCTCCAATGCATTCTTATATGTCACTGAATCCTTCCAAAAAGATGTCCCGTGAGCTGCTTCTTGAACGACCAGCAGCTGCTTGGGACAAAAGGCTGCTTTGTATAGTTGATGTGCCATTTCGGTGGGGACAAACCTATCTGCACTGCCGTGAATGAAAAGTATAGGCAGCTTTGAGCTGCTCACTTGGTTCAAAGCAGAAGCCTCTCTAAAATAATACCCTGCCCGCAGCTTACAGATTAGGCTGGTAAAAGAAATAACTGGGAAACTGGGCAGCTTGTACATCCGCTTCATTTGATAGGCTAATATGCCTGAAGCGGAGTTAAATGCACAGTCAGATACAATACAGGTTACATTGCAGGGAAGTTCTTCGCCGCTAACCATAAGCACTGTAGCACCTCCCATAGATACACCATGCAGTACTATTTGAGTATTGCTGCCAGTCTTTTCAAGAATTAAATCTATCCATTGCAATATGTCCTTTCTGTCATGCCAGCCAAATCCGATATAATTGCCTTCGCTCTCGCCGTGACCCCGGAGATCAGGCAGCAATACATTGTAGCCTAGTTCTTCTAAATAATATTGCGCAAAGCTTCCCATAGAACCCCTCCAACTATTGTAGCCGTGCAGTAAAATTGCTGTTCTACTTGTAGGAGTGGGACAAGACAAATACATTGCAGATAGTCTTAGTTTGTCATGAGATTCTATTGTCAATTCTTCTATAGCTTGCTGCTGCAGCCATTCCTTATTGCTGTCCCAAGCTACTCCAGATTTTGCTCCCTTTAGATCAGGGTCGTTGCTTAGGAATTCCTTTTTCCGACGAAATATAGAAACGTTATAGAAATAATTGCCTGCCAGCACAAGTAAACCTGTAATCAGGACTAGGGCCGACAATAATATTGATGCTGTATTATTCATATTACCTTCCTCTTTTCACTTCAAGTCCTGAAATCATTATATCAATTGGCAGGGGAAGAATCAAAGCCGGCAGATAGGGAGAAAAAATACTATATGTTTTAGCCGCTGCTTCTTAAGTTATTTATTGGTAAAACTATGTTATAATCAATATTAAATACTACAGGTATCTGAATTTTATGCTTTGTGAGGGATATAACGAGGCAAAAATATGTCATGCTGGTTCTGATTTATCCCCTAACCGTTTTGCTTTTACTACTTGGAGCATGTGCTCAACCATGCTGCCCTTCTAAAATATTGTTTGAAAGAGGTATTAAGGAGATATGAAAGAAGTTGTTCAAGAAGTAATCAGATTGGATATAAATCTGAGTCAGCTGCAACGTAATGTCAAGAGGATAAGCTTACTCATAAGACCTGAAGTGAAGTTAATGGCAGTAGTCAAAGGAAATGCCTATGGACATGGTCTTGTACATATAGCTAAGGCACTGGAAGATTTTGGATGCCATAGTCTTGGGGTTGTACGAATAACTGAGGCATTGGCATTGCGGGATGCGGGCATAAATGCACCCATTGTGATGCTGGCTCCAATCATGCCAAGCCAAATTGAGGAAGCTGTGAAGAATGATTTAACAATCATGCTGGATAATGTGATGATTGCTGTAGAACTTAACAAGTATGCTCAGAAGTATAAGAAAATGATTAAGGTACATATCAAAGTGAATACAGGCTTAAACAGATTTGGTATAAATGCTGAGGAAGTCCCCGGATTTATTAGAAGCATCAAAGAAAGCTGCATATATTTGGAGATAGAAGGTATATATACTCATTTTAGGGACCCTGAATTTAATAAGCCTTTTACAGATACCCAAATTGCAATATTTAATGACGTTCTGATAAAGCTTGAAAAGGAAGGGCTTCGACCGGCTATAGCCCATGCAGCAGCCAGTGGTGGAATATTGATGTATCCAGAGGCTCACTATGATATGATTCGCTGTGGCATTTTACTCTATGGTGAGGAGTACCTAAAGGGAGAGCAGGTAATGCCTGAGGGTGTATTGCCCTTAACCTCGCTTGTCAGCCGAGTTATAAAAATAAATGAGGTTCAAGCAGGGCAGCCTATCGGTTATGGAGATCGACACATAGCAGTTAGAAAATGCCGTATCGCTGTAATAGCAGGAGGCTATGGAGATGGGGTTTCAAGAGGTTGGAAGCAAATATTGATTAATGGTCAAAAGGCACCTATAGTCAATTACGCCATGGATTGTCTGGAAGCAGATATAACCGATATCGAGGGCATTGTTCAAGTATATGATGAAGCAGTTTTGATTGGGCGTCAGGGAAATGAAGCTATAACCTGGGAAAATGCCTGCAATGGATTGAATTCTGAAGTGGATGAACAGCTCCAGCGTATTACCAGTCGTG
>MGOS01000099.1:4525-5769 GCA_001797185.1 Clostridiales bacterium GWB2_37_7 | reverse complement strand
GCTTGTGAGACTAAAAAGTCCTACCTGATTCAAAGAGGCATCCGTGCCTCTGAATCAGCGTCTGGCATCGTGCCATACTTACGAATTTTGTAGCCTCTCTTCACAGAGTACAACACAAACAGTATAACAATGCGCCTTAACACAAAGCTTTTATTTTTATACAGGTTTATCATTATTAATAAAAGCAGTATTGTCTAATCATTTATAGACAATACTGCTTTTATGTTTTGCTATAGCTTGCTTTGAATGATTGCCTTTACCCTGTCAGGCAGATTACCCTCTTCTTCACGGGTGAGATTCTCAGTAGGTATCATGGGATGAATATAGATTTCTATCTCCGCAGGCTTGATTTTGCTATTGTTCAGCTCCATCAGCTTATAAGAGCCTTTAATAGTGACTGGTACAATGGGTACTTCTGGCTTGGTAGCCAGCTTGAAGCCTCCTGCCTTAAACTCATTCATGTGATTGCCCTTACTTCTTGTTCCTTCTGGAAATAGCACCATTGAATACCCGCTTTTCAAAATTTTAATTCCCTCAGATATTGCCTCTGCTGCTTTCCGCAGATTGCCTCTTTCCATAAACACACAGTGCATTAACCCCATCCAGGTACGAACCACAGGAATTTTTTTCATTTCAATTTTTGAAAGATAACCCTTTGGCTTCTTGATGTAGCTCATAAATAGAGCAATGTCAAAATTGCCTTGATGATTGCTGACAAAGAGCACAGGTATGTCAGCGGGGATATTTTCTTCGCCAACAACCTTAACCTTTGCTCCGCTCATTTTTACTTGCTGCATAGCCCATTTTGAAGAGCATCTATGTACGTATTCATCAGCCTCTGAGATTTTACCCGATTTTAGAAGTTTTTTTACTTTATAGCCTTGCGGAACTTTTGGCACAAGACTAAATACAAAATGTGTATACCATGCAATAGTTCGTAACATATGGACCTCCATTTTTTAAATTGTATAAAACAAATTATTCCAAGCATTCATTTAATTTTATTATAGCATAGCATTAAAAAAAACCACAAATATGAGAATTTATCTTAAGTTCTATGATGAGAATCTACTTATAATAATTCACTAATTTTCCATATAATTTTGTGGACTTTATGTCTACAGCTTAGTTAAAGCATATTATCGGAACTTTTGCAAAAAATATAAAATAGCGAAAGGTGGAGATATAGAGAAATGCATGAAAAAAATGACTTTAAATTGGTAATAATAGGTGGGGGAGAAGAC
>MGOS01000099.1:0-4509 GCA_001797185.1 Clostridiales bacterium GWB2_37_7 | reverse complement strand
CCAAAATAGGCATCGTGACAACAGCTACAAAGCTCCCACAAGAAGTAGGTCAAGAATATGAAAATATATTTAAAGCTTTAGGTGCAAAAGAAATAAATACAATTAACATATGTGGCAGAAAGGCATCTGAAATTCATGGGAATATAGAAAAAATAATGCAATATACCTGTCTATTCTTTGTAGGAGGCGATCAGCTTCGAATTTCCAGCATAATCGGTGGAACCGATTTTCATGAGCTGATCCATAATTTTTGCTCAGACGGAAGAGTTATAGCCGGAACAAGTGCTGGTGCATCCATGATGAGCGAAGTAATGATAGTAGAAGGTGAAGATCAAGAAGCGCCAACCAGATGTACAATTAAGCTAGCTCCAGGTATGGGGCTGATAAAAGGTGTAATAATTGACCAGCATTTTAACCAGCGAGGGCGCATAGGAAGGCTTTTTGCAGGTGTTGCTCAGAATCCGAATATTATTGGGATAGGTATTGATGAAGATACAGCTATAGTGGTAGACAGCAATGAGAGCTTTACTGTTATAGGAAATGGTGTTGTCACTGTAGTTGACGGAAAAGATATTGAATACACAAATATTTCTGAGCAGCATCCCAACGATCCCTTGGCTTTAACCAATGTAAGAGTTCATATTTTACCAGAGCAATATGGATATAACCTAATAGACAAAACTGCCATATTAATTAATGAATAGTTTAAAAACCAATGTTATGGAGGCATTAAAAATTGAGAATTCATGAGTTAAGGATATATGAAGGTAGAAACATATACACTCACAAACCCTGTATAAAAGCAGATATTGATTTGGAAGAGCTTGCTGATACACCGACCTGCAATATACCTGGTTTTAACCAACTATTGTTGGAGCATATACCATCCTTAATAGAACATAAATGTGTACGAGGACATAGAGGCGGCTTTGTAGAACGCCTCAATGAAGGTACTTATTTGGCTCATGTCCTGGAGCATGTATGCCTAGAACTGCAAAATCTTCTTGGATATGATGTAGCTTTTGGAAAGGCAAGACAAGTAAGTGATGAAGGCACATTATATTCTGTGATATATGAATATAGAAGTAAAACAGTTGGATATGAAGTCATTCACGCTGCTTTACACCTGATGAATGAAATACAAAAAGGTGAAAGACTAAACTTTGAGGTCAGGCTTCAGGAAATAAAGAAAAAGGCTGCCAAGCTGGACTTGGGACCTAGCACATTGGCTATTAGGAGAGAAGCAGAAGCACGGGGAATACCTGTTATTGTACTCGGGAAGGGCAGTCTTCTTCAACTTGGCTATGGCAGCTGCAGCAAAAGGATACAGGCAACCTTAACAGAAGACACCAGCTGCATAGCTGCAGACATATCCTGTGATAAAGAATTAACTAAGGATTTGCTTAGAACAGCAGGGATACCTATTCCTGAGGGCTATGTATCAGAAAACTTGGAAGAAGTACTGCAGCATACTAGAAGCTTAGGATATCCAGTAGTGGTCAAACCTAACAACGGCAATCAGGGTAAGGGTGTATCCGTTAACCTAAAGAGCGATAATGAAATCATTGCAGCCTTTGAAATTGCCAAACAGTTTGGTGAGGAAATTATTGTAGAGAAATTTATTGAAGGCAAGCATTATAGAGTGCTGATTGTAAATGGAGAAGTAGTTGCTTGCGCAGAAAGAATAGCGCCCTTTGTGACAGGCGATGGTAAAAGTAATATTAAAGAATTGATTGATATAGAGAATCAGAACCCTCTAAGAGGAGAAGATCATGAGAAGCCACTTACTAAAATTAAGATTGATCTTGTTATGAGTGCTATATTACAAAAAAACAATATGGATATTAATTACGTACCTACAGTAGGAGAGCAAGTGCTTCTGAGAGAAAATGACAACTTAAGTACAGGAGGAACTGCCATTGATATGACTGATGAAATACATCCCGATAATGCTGAAATAGCAATTCATGCTGCCAGTATAGTTGGGTTAAATATTGCAGGAGTAGATATTACAACCAAGGATATCCGTAGCTCTATGAGAGACGATGCTGGAGCGGTAATTGAAGTAAATGCAGCACCAGGAATAAGAATGCACCATTATCCTGCTGTAGGTAAGCAAAGAAATGTAGCTAAGAGTATAGTTGATATGCTCTTCCCTGAGGGCAGTAAGCTCAGCATACCTCTCATATCTATAACAGGAACCAATGGTAAGACAACAACTACCAGAATGCTGAATAAGATATTGCAGGAAAAAGGCTATACAGTAGGAATGACTTCTACTGGAGGAGTTTATATAAATGATACCTGTATCATGAAGGGAGACACCACCGGTTATAAAAGCGCTAGAATGATTTTGACAGATAAGAGGGTTGATGCAGCAGTACTGGAGACCGCAAGGGGTGGGATAGTCAGTAAAGGCTTGGGTTATGACTTGGCTGATGTAGGAATTTTAACCAATATCAGTGAAGATCACCTTGGCTTGGACGGAATAAATACCTTTGACGACTTGGCGCATATCAAAGCCCTTGTAGTAGAGGCTGTTAAAGATAATGGCTATGCAGTATTAAATGCAGAAGATAAGTACTGTATTGAGGTAGGAGACCGTTTGAATAAAAAGGTTATTTATTTCTCAAGTGATTTTAGAAATGAAACCATACAGAAACAAATTGAAGGTGGAGGCAAGGCAGTATATATTAGAAATCACGACATATATATATTTGACGGAAGAGAAGAAATCAAGCTAATGCACACTTGGGATATACCCGCAACCTTAAAGGGTGCCATAAGCTATAATGTAAAGAATAGCTTGTCTGCCATTGCAGGAGCATATGGCTTAGGTGTTGAGCTTGAATACATTGTCAGTGCTCTGAAGAAGTTCAAGTCCGATCATACCAACAACCCTGGTAGATTTAATATTCATGAGGTGCATGGCTTCAAGGTCATTATTGACTATGGTCACAACATTGAAGGCTATAGAGAAGCAATTACGAGTCTCAAGAATATCAAGCATAACAGATTGATTGGTGTAATAGGCGTTCCCGGGGACCGGACAGAAACCAGTACTGTAAGAGTAGGACAGCTGTGTGGAGAAAGCTTCCATCATATTATCATCAAAGAAGACAAAGACAGTAGAGGTGCTGAAGCTGGTTTAATCGCAAAGCATCTTATGAATGGCTGCCTAATTGGAGGAATAGATCGGAACAATGTAATCGTGGAATTGAGTGAGGAAGAGGCATTGAGAAAAGCGATGCTGATGGCACAGCAAGAGGATATTATTATCGTGTTCTATGAAGACTATAATGGTATAATAAACACGATCAATCAAGTCAACGAGCTGCTTGCGCAGCAGCAAAGCATAGCAATATTCTAAAAGGATGTGAATGCTTTTACAAAAATCGGAAAAATAAATATAACGAGGCAAAAATATGTCCTCCACTTCTATAAGTGGCGGGTTCCGATTTCAGCAACAGGAGGTGGGCATATATCCCCATGCCTCGTTGAAACGTTTGGGTAGTTTTTTGCAACAAGTGCAAAAAACTTTCAATAAATCTTGTTATAATAGTTATTAGAAGTATGACAGAATGCTGTCATGCTTCTTTTACATAAAAAGGGGGAATTTAAATGGACAAAATAAAAATCACCAAGGAACAAGCTCGTCGATTCATTGTGCTATATCAAGGTGTAAATGGAGAGTATATGTATAAAGAGAAGCATGGAATAATGGACTTTATAACAAGGGTAGGTTGTATACAATTTGATACCTTAAACGTAGTAGGGCGCAATCCTGATTTGGTGCTGCAGTCACGGATCAAGAACTATAAAAATAATATGCTGCAGGAGCTTTTGTACAAGGACCGCATGCTGTTGGATCAATGGGACAAAGAAATGTCTATTTATTCTACAGCAGACTGGCCTTATTTTGAACGGAATAGAAAAGCTGCCTATAATAGATATAAAGACATTGAAGCCATCAAAGAATACCTTCCCCATATAAGAGAAGTGATAGAGAAAAAGGGTCCGATAACCTCCTCGGATTTGAAGCGGGATCAGATCATAGACTGGTCATGGGCACCAACAAGGCTATCGAGAGCTGCGTTGGAAAGCATGTACTTATGGGGAGAGCTGATTATTTGCAGCAAAGCTAGCTCGCGCAAGATATATGATTATGCGCACAAGCATATAGCAAGAGAAATTTTGGATATGGATGATCCAAATAAGACACTGCAGCAATATCATGACTGGCATGTCCTCCGACGTATCGGAGCAGTGGGATTACTTTGGAACAAATCAGGTGATGCATGGCTGGGAATTAAGGAACTGAAGGCAAAGGAACGGAGCGAAGCCATAGGGAGACTGCTTGACAAAAAACAAATTATTCAAATACATGTAGAAGACTTGAAATATCCCTTATACATGAAGGCAGAATATGAAGCTTTGTTGAAGAAAGTCTTAGAGCAAGAAGCTTTTAAGGCACGTGGCTCTGTATTAGCACCCTTGGATAACATGTTA
>MGOS01000098.1 GCA_001797185.1 Clostridiales bacterium GWB2_37_7 | reverse complement strand
GATATCTTTGAGTCTTTCGTTAATTGCCTTTTGACGTTCTTCATATTCAGGCGTTTTAATAAAAACATCAAAAGCATTCTGAATAACCTCACTTTCTTTGAAAATAATTGTATTAACGAATTCCTCGTTAAACAATAGAACATTTTTGATATCCTCGGAGCCACCCGAAACAAATGCAGTGGGTTCAATATCACCATCAAAGGGCTTTAAAACTGATAGACTTGCATTTTTTGATACCAGGTCAACTGCCTTAGCAATAGTTGATTTCCCTGTACCATTCATTGCGTAGCGTATGTTCAATTTATTCTTTAATAAAGTAATCTTTGCAGCAACAATATTGTTGCAATGGCTCATTTCCACGCTAAACATAGATGCCCTCCCAATTTGGTATAGTTACCTATCACACACCACAGAGTCTACTTATACGCAAGTACTGGCACTTCGCAAAACCACGGAGAGATATAGCATAGAACCGGCTAGCATGAAAGGATATTCACAAGGCACCTACAGAGGCGTCCATATCAGTCGCGTAGACGATCTTTTAGCCTTAGCTCAACCATAAACCTACCATTTTGATATGAGTAGCTCAAATAGGCATTCTGTGCTTATGTGGGGAAATTAGCTGCTGTAATGACTCTTACCCATGAGACTTGCAGATGAAGAGGGCCGATTGGTGTCCTTAAGAAATTCATGTTGAAGCTGGTAGGAATGTCAATAAGAGGGTGAAGTAGGCTAAGGTATGTGTGCTCGGCTTACTCCCTTTGCCTTGAATGAATAAAGCCATGACCAATCAAGATCATGGCTCATATTTGGAAGGCCGCATTTGCTTACTACTCTTAAATTCCTGATTTTCTTCGATTGTCGTCCTTGCACAGCATTTGGCAATTTTCAGCGATAGTTTTTCCTCCTTCGTGCCACGGTGTAATATGGTCTCCTTCCATTTCCTCAAACTCAAAATGCTTTTTGCATACAGGGCAAATGCCCTTCTTACGCTCGTAGGAAGAACGTTTCATCTTTTCAGTAAATTTTCTTATGCTTAAATGTTTTTCATCACCATCAAAAAGATATTCATAAATACCAGCATGGCGTGTTACATCATCATTATCTATCAGCTCAACTATTTTGCTTTCTAAAACTTTAGGGTCATATTTCCCAGCACCAAATTTGTTATAATATATACCCCAATCAAGTCCTTTCATCTCCCTGCGGTATTTGGGGAAGGTTACATTCACCCAGTTTATTACGGAGCTGAAGTATAGCCACAATTCGTTTGCAGTCGATTCGTGTTGATGTTCTGCCATATAATCATCTATTTCCTTACCTTCTTTATCTGCAATCCAACTAAGGGCTGCTTCAAGGAAATCTTGTCTATTAGCAGACCCTATTATATAAATGCTGGCCACATTATGGGCAGCACAATTTTCTTTACTGAAATACTTTTTTGCTGCTGTAAGCCACTCGCCCGTATAAATAGCATTTTTGAGTTCTTGTGGTTTTAACTGCATTCCAGCAATATTGATAATTTTGAACCAATCTAATTTTTCCTTGTCTGTCCCTTCACAAAAATAAATCATCATCTTGTAATCTAAAATCTGCTGCTGTTCGTCAAATGTGAGATTGTGGAAATATTGATAATTGATCGAATAGTCATTGTTTATATACTGGCATACGCTGATCGTTCTTTGCTGCCCATCTAATAATTCAAAATCTTCGCCATTCTTTGACCAATACATTACATTTAACGGGAAACCGCTACGTATTGTTTTTATGACTTCGTCCCTCTGCTTCTCACCGTAGATAAATTCACGCTGAAAAGCTGGACGAATATTAAGACGCTTGTCATACCCAACAACGCCATTTTCAGCACTGTCCTTATATCCCTTTACAACCTCTGAAATGGTTATTTCATTCAATTTAATTTGCATGATTATCCCTTTTCCCAATTATTCTTGAATGGGGCGTCTCCTAATCAGAAGCCGTCTATATAGTCCTTTGCCATTGATGAAGTTAATATCGTCAGCAAAATCCTGACCGTCATGGTATCTATTGTCACCGATCAGGTCAAACTGTTCGGGGTTATGTTTATCTATAAAGGTGATAGGCACACCCATAACCCCGAAGTAATCACATGGGATATCAACTGTTCTATTTACATTGATAGCGTCGTAGTTATCATATTTAGGGTATTTATCAGGCGTGTAGTTTCTAAAAAGAGTCATGGCCTCATGGCGTTTTTCTATGTCTATATTTGTAAACCAACAAATATTACCCATACGACGCCACTTAACTCCAGCCTCATCAATTTTGAAGTCTGTTTTCTTCTCTTCGTAATCGTCAGGCACTCTAAACCAAAAATGACCGCTGGTATATCCAAGCCAGATTTTGTTGTCAATTAGGAGTGACAAAAATTCTCTGTATGTAATTGCGTTTTGATTTCCAATTATAATAAGATGCTTTCCATACTCCATTATCTGAGCAACATATTCCCTAAATAAAGAGAAGGGTGGGTTGGTGACAATCACGTCTGAGCTTTGCATTATTTCTCTGCATTCTAGACTTCGGAAGTCGCCATTTTCCTGGAGAGGTGTACGCACAATATCAAGGGAAGTTATTTTGCCATCGCCGTTGATGTCCCTTGTTAGCTCAATCTTATAAGACGGACTATCCGTTTGATAATGGGTAGCTATAAGTTTTTTTAATCCTAACTGTTGAAAATTCAATTCAAAATACTTCCAGAAATTGCTCTCTTCTGGATCGTCGCAATTACAAAAAACCGTTTTCCCTCTAAAGAATTCCTTGTAATGCCTAAGCTCTTTTTCAATGAGAGATATTTGTGTGTAAAATTCGTCAGTCTTTCCAGAACGCGACATTTGCAAGTTATTGTTTCCCGATGCTTTTGCTTTACGAGGGTGGGTGTTCTTATTTGCCATAGTTCGATATTTCCCTCTCACTGTGAATGTTGTTCTTTTATCATTACGTTTGTTTAAACGCACTTTATGCATAGCTTCTTATGGACCAAGCATTCGCGCACACGAGTAAACCTATAATCTATCCAAGATGGGTAATTAGGTTCAAAATAGAAACTAATGGAGCTTCTAGCAAGCTAATCCCCGCCTAAACCACATGAGACGTGCTAAACTCTCAGGGCAACCCTGTGTGCATCTTGGGATAGCCATCCAAAACTATTCTTGTCAATTGATACCCTGTATAGTATTGTCAATGTCTTATCTTGTGGAGGAACATACCATGACAAGCATTTGGCGTCCATCAGAAATCATCAGTCATTAGGAGGTTTGCCGTGACCGAAGCCAGCACTTTTACTAAGTACAAGAAGGGCAAACTCTACCCCCTCAACCTTTCTATACTCGTTCCAGACCCACTACAGCCCCGCAAGCACATTGACGACTCAGACCTAGAGGAGCTTAAGCTATCCATCCAGACACACGGCCTCCTTTCGCCCATTATCTTCAGGATAGACCAACACAACAACCTTATCCTGGTCGCTGGAGAGAGAAGGTACAGAGCATGTCAGGCTTTAGGTTGGACTCAAATTGATGGTGTATTCATCGACAGCCCAAAACATGATGAAGTTGCTTTAGTTGACAATGTGCAGAGAGAAGACCTTCACGCTGTTGATCTCGCGGAGGCACTTAAGAGCCTTAAGGATAAGTACAATTACACTTTGGAGCAGATAGGCCATGTTATCGGGAAGGCTGAGCAGACAGTATCTGAGATTATTAAGCTGAC
Organism: Clostridiales bacterium GWB2_37_7; assembly: GCA_001797185.1. Taxonomy (GTDB): domain Bacteria; phylum Bacillota; class Clostridia; order Lutisporales; family Lutisporaceae; genus GWB2-37-7. Next base: position 2,192 of record MGOS01000098.1, on the reverse strand, counting down.
AGAGCTATCTCAAGAAATAAGAGATGATGCTCGTACAAGGAAGAACCTTTCAAGAAATGCACTGCTGAAGGTTGCTCGCAAGTCAAAGAAGGCACAAAAGAAGACTTATGACATGTTGGTAGGAGCACTATCTAAGGAAGGTACTAAGAGGTCATATGTTAAGCATCAAGCACATGAGAAGGTCACTACTATGGCAGATAAAGCCATTAAGGGCATACATGAACTCAACCTGGACAACCTTGGCGATAACAAGGAAGAGGTAGAGACTAAGCTAAGGCAACTGTTAGCTGCGATACAAGATAAGCTTGGTACAGCAACAGGTTAGATAGGTACGGTGCTCCGTAGTCGTTAGGTACAAGAAGGCCCTATTGCTAGATTGCAGTAGGGCTTCTTTGCTGAAAGAGTATTAAAGCTGGACATAAGAGTGAGGGCTATACTGGTTGCAAATGTTTCTTTCCCTGCAAGTGCAATATCCACCTATCAGCACCTCTACCTCTATTCCTGGTAGAGATAGTTACCTTACCTCCAGACTCATATATGATGTCAGTCTTCAAGCATCTGCCAGATACATAGTCAGCTCCATGGCTAAGGACTCCATGCTCAAAGTGTAGCCCTTCAAGGAAGTACCCAAGGTTGTATTCTTCATCAGGTATGAAGTCGTTAAAGGAATAGCCTCGTGGTGCTGCATAGGTGAAGGACATCAGGGCTAGGGTAAAGAGGACTCCAATGGAAGATAGGTCAGGTTCTTCCTCCGTGATCTGGAAAGTGATCTTGTGGGAGGAGTTCACCGTTCCATCGTCAAGAGGTAGCTCGTTATACTCGTTCTCTAGCACCTCAAGCTCTATCCCGATTGTCATATCAAGCAGGTTGATACCCACCTTCTTATTATTGTCCATTACCATATCACCCCCAGAATATACCTGTAGCGTCTTTGTCTACTTCCTGAATCAATTGCTCTAACGGGCCTTTAGAATAGGACTTACGTTTGTCATTTCTGTCATAGGCATATAGTGACCAAACCTTAGCTGAAGCACTATACTCAAATTGCGCTATCGGCATCTCACTCCAAGAGGAGGGATCATTATAGTACGGCCTACATTCAGATAGCGTTACTCTGTTGCCGACAACCTTGCAGACCAGCTTTACTTGATCCCTAACGTCTGGCGGCACTCGCTTCTCAATGAAGGCCCTAAATAGCTTAGCTACTCTATGTTGCTCAATTTCAGGTAGTGGCATTGCATTCTCCGTAATTCGTTACTGAAGGGCCGTTATACCACGTATCGGACTAACAGGGAAGGTTGGTCTTCAGGCGCTCATATTTAGCTTCTGGCGGGACTTTGGTGTTTGATGCAAGGGTGAGGCGGGGTTCCACTTCCACAGGGTCCATCTACCCCTTTATACCCAGTCCACTCGGATGGCATCATGGTTTTAAACTTGGCCTAGGACCTTAATACCCTTAATCCCCTTTTTTCCTAGCAGTATGAATTGCACTGAGAATGGAGCTGATACGATACAAACAAGGCAAGAGGACTTAATACCCTTAATACCCTAAATTCCCTTAGAGTAAAATTCCTGAGAGGTTTAATTGTAGGTCTGATATTAATCGAATTAATAGGTGATGGAATATTTTGTATATAAACAAAATATTCTCACTAGAGCTATTAATACTCTAATTTAGCATCTAATCTATTAATGTAATATCAGTACTACATACTACCAGTCAGCACTATCTAAGTGCTTCCTTGAAATATATTCTATTATATAATTCAACTTAGAGTTTATTGTAATGTTGAATTTAAAAACAACCTAGACCAACATTTTATTCTCTAATAGAAACAGAAACTTCTTACCTAGAGGAATTAAGGGAAATAAGGGTAAGAAGCTCTGCTTCATGCAACCAACCGAGTTCCTCTCGCCTAGAAATTAAGGTAAAAAGGGGATTAAGGTATAGACTCACTTGTAAATTTCGGATTACTGATGTAGTTAGCTGCGTCTCGCCCTTTAGTCGGAACCATAAGCTCTCTCAGAATATTCCGCTCCTCAAGGGCTTTGAGTGCGTCATCTATATCAGACATCGACTTGAATGCCCGACTACAATCGGTCTTTGTAAACACCTCGAATCCGTTCCTCTGCATCCACAAGAATATTTTCTTTGCATCGCTGATTTCCTCGTCAGCTCCGATTAAGCCGTA
>MGOS01000097.1:29350-30277 GCA_001797185.1 Clostridiales bacterium GWB2_37_7 | reverse complement strand
TGCACTAAGTACATGCCTTCGGTTTTGCACTTAATACACAGCTCACTTAATCTATTATTTATACTTGCAAATAGGTATTTCCATCCAGTGGTATTAACACCTGTAGTGGAGGTTTTCCGTTCATTAATCCCACTATATAGACTGTGTAGATATTGCCAAATCTAAGATTTGTATTGGGAACATCAAGAATAATATTATTTGTTCCAGCCAGCTTCGCTTGCAGTTCATAGGTTCCTGGTCTAATTGGAATATAGTCAGTTACTTCCTTGTATTCCACATCACCAAAAAGTTTAGTTCCATTAGGCAGGGTAATATCTACATTTGGGGTCTTGGGTGACAAATGTGCAACTCTTAAAAAGGTTTCATTCGGAAGCCTACTTATTGGTGGTTCAGGTATTATGGTTAAATCTATATCTGAAAGCATTCCAGTAGCAGCAATGGTAAATATCGACCTCGGAGGAATATTTACATTTTGGTCAATGATCGGGTTTGTTGTTTTTCCCGCTGGATATATCTTTATGTTATATAAGCCTCCTGCAAGGGGAAAATACTTTGTAAACTCTTGATACGTAATATCTCTAGCTATCGGATTATTATTTACATAAATATCTACCGCAGGCGCATCGGGTGAGGCATGGAGCCCCCTTACAAAGGAATTAGTATGGACCACTCTATATTGACTTTTACAAGGGCATCTACTTTGATTATACATGTACAATCACCTCTTCATTTAATTACAATACAGTACATTTTATGAAAATACATGCAGAAATGTTACAGAAAATAAAATATATAATATGTCAGCCTTTTTAGCAATTCTCTATTTATAAAACACATTGACATCCTCATCATTCCAATAGATTATCTCTGTGCAAATCTTCCTATTATTATAGGACTGCTCACATGCAATTTATATAAAGTAAGCAA
>MGOS01000097.1:0-29306 GCA_001797185.1 Clostridiales bacterium GWB2_37_7 | reverse complement strand
TGCAAAACGAATATAATTGTATACCCCTTCATGCAGTATTAGATGAAATAAATGTGTGGCTGCCTATTTTAGCTGAACATTTAAAATTCCATCGCAACGGTATTGATCCTAATATTAAGCAAGATTGCATCTTTCAAAATCTGGATTACTCAGCTAGGCAAATTGAATATTTGTATAGTATTATTATTCCAACAGGTACAACGCTTTCAGACATTAGTAGAGATCCATCCAAAACAGTTCTTCCCCAAGCACTAGCAGTAAGTGATATCAAGAAATTCATGTATCTAGGTATAAAAAGCTGTGAGATTCTTTCTATCATCCCCTCTATATTAGCAGACCATATGAGACGAGAGACTGATAGATTCATAGGGTTAATCGGAGGTCCAAAGTCTACTCGCAAGGAATTGGGCATACCTGGTGGAGACAAAAATGTTCTCGGTGTACCTAGAATGTTGTTAGCTGAATTACCTGACAAAGAAAAGTTTACAGCTGTTGTCGAAGAGATCATGTTCTTCTCCCATATAAATGAAGAGCATTCACACCACATTGCTATGACTGCAAAACCGGAAATGCAGGAAAAGTTCACAAGAAAAGCAAAGGAATTCGAAAAGGACTTTAGAGAAAACCTTGCAAAAGCAAAGACAGTAGAAGAAAGAGGAAAGGGTCTAACCAAACTAGTAGAAGATACATTTAAGTTAATGAAGGAATTCAAAAGCTTTGGCTTGCTGCTCCAGAAGGGTTCTCAAAGCTGCACTTTGCCGGGAGAACAAACCAATGCCTGGCCATTGATGGATGACCACATACTAAGAGAAGGCAACTACTTTGTAGAGCTGCTGCAAATGGCAATGAGAAAGTAGAATAAAATCACCATTAGCATGAATATAATATTATACTATTATATTGCGAGGTAATTGTATGTTGACTAATTCAGATAAAAAAGATTCCATAGAAACAGCCCCCTACACAATACAACTTGATGATACTTTCTATAAAATAAGCAAATATTATAGTATCACCTTAGAAGATTTGATAGAAGCTAACCCCAGCAAAGATCCCGATAATATACGCGTCGGTGATACACTCTGCATTCCTTTGCCCCTGCAAAAAATCAACTTCTATACAGGCTTTGAGTACTATACAATTAAAGAAAGTGATACCATCTATAAGTTGGCAAAGAAGTTTAATATTAGTATAAATGCTCTACTAAAGGCAAATTCAAATATAAATCCGGATGCCCTGCTGCCTGGTCAGATTATTTGTATACCCAAGCCATGGAACAGTTATCGCAATTCAACCTACAAAATAGGTTTTATGTATCCAACAAGATGGGCAAAAATTAGCAGCCTACATTATGAAGGCGTTGATGGCTTTTTTCGTATTTCATCCATGAGTTCAATCCAAGAATTGGAGGAGGCATGCAAGGAAGAGGCATATCATAAGCTAAAGCCCTATGGCTCGCAGCCTGAAATAGTACTGACTACAGCAGCAGGCTTGAAAGCGTGTTTGGCTATACCTTCAGAAGATCAGCCTATGGAAATGAAAAAACAGGCTGCTATAATCATACAATACCCCCAAGAGGTTGAAATAGATAACCAATATCATAATCACTTAATTATTTGGGTTGACAAAGAACACATGTACGACATTAAAAACAGTCTAATTTTCTTAGATTAAGAAAAAATAGCATCTAATAAGATGCTATTTTTCTACCTAAAGCAGCTGCTATTACATCCCATATTCCAGGCTTCTCAAAACCCAGCTTCCAAGATGCAACTCCAGCCAAATCATATTTATTTGCAAGCTCCACTCTTAACTTTATTGAATTTTCATCCTCCAACCATATCTTATAGGTAGCACCATCCTTTTGATAAGTTGCAAAATACTGTCCGCTAACAGCATCCCAACTCTTAACAGCATTGTTTTCTGCGACCAGCTGCTCAGCATATGGCATGGAAACTGCTTTTGATGTAACAACAAGCTTGTTGTTTGCATCGTACGCTTCCTTCCAGACTCTAGTGTAAAAAGGCATTCCCAATAGCAGCTTCTCCTTTGGAACCTCAACAAGTACCTTCTGAAGATGATCTTCTACCCACTCCAGCTGTGCAACAGACCCGCTAATAGGACTTCCTGTCCAATGTTGATCATATGCCATCAACGCAATGTAATCCGATACCTGTGCCAAAGCCTTTCTATCATAACTCTCTGACCAGTTTGAATATTTTACAATAACCGTTACATCAACTGATAAGGTTATTCCCAATGGCTTTGTCTTTTGATAAAGTTCCTTTACAAACTGTGTAAATAAGTTCTTATCAGCAATACGCATATTTTCAAAATCAACATTTATGCCATCCAGCTTGTAATCCTTTGCGTATTGTATTAGCTTGTTTACTGCTTTTTCCCTAGCTGTAGGATTTGAAAGCATTTTGCTGCTCATCTCTTGGTTAAAGTCATTGGTTACTAAGCCCCAGACTTGATATCCGTTTTTTTGAGCCCAGCTTGTGTAGTTTATATCCGCAATACTTTTAATATCCCCGTTTTCACTGTTCAAAGTGAACCAAGTTGGAGAAATTACATTTAAGCCATCAATTTTCTGTGTGTTTGACATATTAGGTGTTGTTTGACTTAAATACTGCCATACTAGATTTATCTTCTCTTTCTGTTCAATAGTATTTAAAGTATTATAGGAAGCATCGGAATTGTACACCTTCCACTTATTCTCTATCTTTTTCATATAGAGTTTACGATTAATATTATAAGTTTTCGATATACCCTCCTCCATTGAGTATGTCAGGGTATAGCTTACAGAAGCCTCTGCTAAATATTTTGAAATCATAGTTATATTGACATTAAAATCCTCAGCGCTTCTTGTGATATTAATATTTTGCTGCTCGAAGCTTCCAACAACTGTATTTCTTGTTGTATTCTGCTTATTCTCTTTACCTATAGAATAATACTGTAAATCCGTCAAATTCAATGTTCCTTGGTTGGGATTTGTTATGCTGCTTTTTTCATAATCCACCACAAACGCCTGCAGTATAGCGTACTCATTATTGTTTAGTTCGGTTTTTACATTCAAAATTCTTTGAATAATCACAGCTGCTTCCGCTCGTGATGCTCCCGCATAGGGATTGAAGCTGCCATCAGGAGTACCTTTTATGATTTCCAGCCCTGTTACGATTTTAATACTGTTTAGATATTTATAATTTGAACTTAAATCCTTAAAGCTTCTGCTTTGTATACTTTGTGGAATGTCCTCAACTACTTTTGCAGCAATAACTGCCATTTCTTCTCTTGTTATTATTTTTGTCGGATATAGCTTACTTTCATTAAATATATCAATCAATCCGGCAGCTTGAGCCGCTTGAATATATTGATAACTCCAATGATCTGCAGATATATCCCCATAGAATTGTTGATCACCCTCTGCCATAGGCAGGTTAATAGCTCTTGTAAGCATTACAATAAATTCTTCCCTAGACAAGGTTTTGTCAGGCTTCATTGTTCCATCCGGAAAACCTGTAAGTATTTCCATATAACTTAGCTTATACATACCATCTTTCGCCCAATGCTTTGCTATATCTGTATAATTATAGCTTCTGTCTTGAATATTGATTAAACGCTCATTCTGCATAAGCTTGTCCACAGGTGTCATATCAGCATAGACATTTGGCGCAATGATACTTGCCATGTTTAATATTAAGGCTATGATCATGATGGCAGCTATTATACCTGTTATGCATTTCTTCATTCAGTTCACCTTCCCATAAACATTATAACATTATGTAAACTTGTTTTATTTTACAATTCAATGACAATTATATTGCAATAAAAAACAGACGATGTATAATACATCGTCTGCTATATTTAACATTCATTATCTTTTGAAATATCTAGTATTTTTTAGAGCAATGAGCAATACTACCGCTATTGCACCTCCAGCTGTAACTTGAATGATATTTCCCAGCATGCTTAATATTGGTGTGTAAAGATTACCAGTCATAAGCGCCTCTGCTCCATAATAACCTGCAACTCCCCAAGCGCCGGCTAAAATAATACCTATAATATTTCTAATCCAGCTGTTGCCATTTGTATTTCCGCTATTGGCAATGAAGCCTACAATCAATGCCATACCTAGCTTTATTACAAATGTATAAGGAGCCCAAGCTGCATAGGGTGAAAAAGCATCAAACATAGTCATTCCTATTGCTCCAGATATAGCAGCCTGCCTAGTACCTAATAATATTGCGGTTATGAATATCACGCTGTCTCCAAGATGAACGACTCCACCATATCCATTGGGTATATTTAAATAGCTTACTGATAAATATGTAAGTGCAGTCATCAATGCTATTTGAACCATTTCTCTTACTCTTTGTGAAGATTTCGTATTTGAATTTTTCATTTCCATTTGATGTCCCCCTCTAAACAAATCGTTGCTTCCAATATCCATTATATTCATTTTGGAGCTTATAACAATGTTAAAAAGGGGGTTTTTATTATTTCATTCTATTTTCTATAGAATTGTATCGATACAATTGTGTGTGCATGCTATTTGATCCTTATCAATGGTTATATTTTTGTAATAATCTATGTAATCCAGACCAGCCAAACCTAGATGTACTGCTACCTGCTCAATGATATATACTGTAGTAATCTCTATAATTTGAAGCTTTAGAACCCTTATTTCAATCTCAGTCAAGTTATGGGATGTCACATGCGAGATATAGAGCTGCATATTAAATTGTTTTTCATATGCCTCGGCCAATCTGCTAAAAAGCAATGGATCCAGTTCTATATGACATAGCCAATCAATGAAGAATTCAAACAATTCATTATAAAGCTTTAGAAAAAGCTCATTCTTCTTTTCCTTATCCAGCTCTGTTTTTTTGAAATCCTTTGTATATTCCTTTATTGGGCCTATAAAAAGTGCACAAAGTATGACAGCATAAAAATCCTTTGCCTCAGCAAGTAGGTTCTTGTAGGTTTCTGCACTGATAATTTTCTTATTGTTAATGTACTTCATCAAGGCTTCTATATTATCTGCTACATAATGCTTCATAAATATGCTGTTTAAGGTGCATATAACACCTTTCAGTATGATGCTGTATATCTCATAAGGAGTCTTTTCATCCTTTGCAAGCCTTAGTGAGGTTGTTTGCTGTTTAGTAGTTTTCCTCATATATATGCCTCCAATACCTGTTGCAGCAGTTTATCATTTAAATTATTGCCACAATTTGGACTGATATGCATGCATTGGAAATAGAAAATGACAACTGACATAGTCAGCTGTCATTTTCCTCGTTATAACAAGATTTATTGAAAGTTTTTTGCACTTGTTGCAAAAAACTACCCAAGGCGTTTCAACGAGACAGGTGGATATATGACTGCCTCCTGTTGCTGAAATCAGAACCCGCCACTTATAGAAGTGGGGGACATATTTTTGTCTCGTTATATATTATTTAGCGTTATACATTCCGTTGTTTTTCATGTAGTTATACAAGCCTTCACCATGTTCTTGCTCTTCTTTTTGTATATGGTTTAAGACTTGGCGGACATTTGTATCAGTCATTTCAAATATAGACGTATCATATGCACCTGAAACATATTTTTCAGTCATTAGCATATCATTGCATAGATTGGCATCATCCTGGCTGCCGATGAAGCTGCCCTTCTGGTTTTGTACCTGTTGATTTAGCTGGTTTTGTTGCTGTTGCTGCTGCCCTTGCTGTTGATTCATCTGTGGAATCTGACCGTTAAGTATTTGATTGATTGAGTTTAAATGTTCTTGCTCCATGGTTGCAAAATTGCTAAAAAGCTGCTTTAACTGCTGACTTTGTGCCTTACTTGCATAATCATTGTATTTCTTAACGCATAATTCTTCGCTGTTTTTCTGGTCTTGCAGCAGCGTACGTTCCTTTTGAGTTAAATTTATTGTCATTATTAACACCTCCATAGATATTTTTTTCTATCTGCGATTTATTATGCAAATATATTTTTTTGTCCAAGCTTTTATTTTCTTCACTCTTACTAATCAAATATCAAATTGCCTATGTTTCTACTTGTCAAACTTTTAGTTTGTCTAAGCTTCTGCTTGTCAAACTTTTATTTTGTCTAAGCTTCTGCTTGTCAAACTTTTAGTTTGATAATTTTCTAGAAAGTATATAGAATAATATTAGATATTTACATAAAAGAGGTAAGATTACATATGAGAAATATAAATGAAACAGCTCCAAAAAATGCTATGAGAATAAATAAGTATATAAGTGAAAAGGGTATATGCTCAAGACGAGAAGCTGACAGATTCATCGAACAAAAGCGAGTTACGATCAATGGAAGTATTGCAATGATTGGTAGTGTAGTCCACGCAGGAGATGAAGTTAAAATTGACAATAAACCACTAAAGGCTCGAGATAATTTTGTTTACTTGGTACTAAACAAACCCGTTGGCATAGTATGCACAACCGATACTCGAGAAAGAGACAACATCATTGATTTTATGAACTATCCAAAAAGAATATTTCCTATTGGAAGATTGGATAAGGACTCAGAAGGTCTTATTATGCTGACAAGTGACGGTGACATTGTAAATAAAATACTCAGAGCAGGTAACAACCATGAAAAAGAATACATTGTGAGAGTGGATAAGCCCATTTCGCCGGGCTTTATAAATGGCATGGCAAATGGTGTTAAAATCCTAGGCACAATTACAAAGAAATGTAGAGTTGAGCTCCTTACTAAGTATACATTTAGAATTGTATTAACTGAGGGTATGAACAGGCAAATTAGGAGAATGTGTGAAGCCTTTGGTTATCAAGTGCTAAAGCTCAAAAGAATACGTATTATGAATATTAATCTAGAGGAGTTGCCAACAGGTTCATGGAGATATCTTTCTCCTGAAGAGCTTGCGGGTTTAAATCAGCTAATCAAAAATTCTATTAAGACAGAAGAAGCCTCCAAGTAATTTTCAAGGATTGGAACTTATTGTATGGGTTAATACGTCATATACTTATATGAATCGAAAGGAGCCTTGTTTATGAAAAAAATGATAGCCCTACTCACAGTTTTCGCATTACTCATTGGAGTCTTTCAAATGCCCGGAGGTGTAATGGCCCGGGAAGAACCTAAAATAACACTTAAGCAGGCAATCGAAATTGCCAAAACAACACTATCCCTTCAGACAGATGGCTTTGAGTTTAACAGCAGTTACATAGAGAACCAAAATGGCTTCAATATATGGAGCTTAAACTGGAACAATACAAAAACAAATAACGAAAGTATAAATGTATCAATCGACTCAAATATGGGTGAAATAGTCTCGCTTAGCTGGTACACGCCCTATGAGCAGCCCAAAAGCAGAATACCAAAGTATACAAGGGCAGAAGCACTAAAAGCTGCAGAGACTTGGATGACAAAGCTTCAAAGTGATAAATTCAAGCTAACAAAGCTTAAAGATAATCCTAATCAAGATTATTACAACAAGTATTCCGATGTATATGCCTTTGAATTCGTAAGAATGCAGGATGGCATAGAGGTTACACCTAACATTATTTCTGTGCAGCTTGATAAAAACACACTTAAAATAAGAAATTTCTATATGGTGTGGGATAACCAAGAGTTGCCAGCTAAAGCCAATGCCATCAGTCTAGACCAGGCAAAGGAAGTATTCAAAAACAAGCTAGGCTTGGAGCTGACTTATAATTTCATCTATGGAAATACAAACAATGAACCAAAAGCAATACTGGCTTATACCTTAAAGAATGGAAATTCTCCCATTGATGCTATAAGCAGCGAGCTTCTCAATAACATGTACAGAATATATTATGGAATGGATAGGGGCAGTACCTCTGCAAAAGCAGAAGCAGCAGTGCCTATGACACCACAAGAACAGTCAGTTCTAGATGATCAAAGCAAATACATATCAAAAGAAGCAGCAGAACAGGCAATCAGACAGTATGTAAAAATTGATAATACCATGAAGCTAGAAAGAGCAAACCTCTATCAAGGTTACAACAAAGCTAACGCTACTTGGAATTTAGAATGGAAATATTCAGGTACAGAAAATAAGTCCTATAAATATATCAATGCACAAATTGATGCAGTAACGAAAGAACTCAAAAGTCTATATATTAACGATAACAACGAAGATCAAGTAATAGGAGAAACAACTATAGGAAAGGAAGCAGCTAAGAAACTAGCTGAAGAATTCCTGGTGAAGGTACAGCCTGATAAGTTTAAAAATACACTTTATAAGGAAGCAAAAGATTCATATGGTATAATGCCTGTTTATAAAAATGACTTCAGCTTTAATTACATCAGAGTAGAAAATGGCATTCCTACCCCTACAAACTCACTGTTTGTAAGCATAAATGAGTATACCGGTGAAGTTATTTCCTACAATGCAAACTGGCTAGATATTGAATTCCCGACCCCAGACAAAGCAATTACACTTGATAAGGCCTATGAAGCATTATTCAGCGAAGTAAAATTCGGCATGGAATATACCTATCACTATCCAAATGAAAATGACTATGATAAAAAGGAAATAAAACTGGCTTATACGCTTGAAAATACAAATATACTAATGGATGCAAACAATGGCATCATGTTGAACTATGACGGCACACCTGTTAAGTCCGCAAAAAAACTTGCATATACTGATATAAAAGGCAATAAAGCGGAAGATGATATCAACACTTTGATCGATATGGGTATTTTGGTTCCTGAGGGCAATACCTTTGCACCAGAATCAAATATGCTGCAAAAAGACTTCCTAAAGCTTTTAGTAAGCTCTCTGCAGGAATACTATCCAATGCCTGTAGCAAAAACTGAAGACCAATACGATAACCTTTACAATGAAGCAATAAGAAGAAAGTTGATTAATACAAATGAGAAGAATCCAGAATCAGTTGTAACGAGACAAGATGCAGCAAGAATGATTGTGCGAGCCATGAATTATGGCGTATTAGCAGAAAAAGGCAATATGTTTGCTGTAAGCTTCAAGGATGCTTCCAGTATTCCGGCAGCCTTCAAGGGCTATGCTGTAATAGCATCAGAATTGGGTATCATACCAGCTGTTGACTCCTACTTCTACCCAAATAAGAGCATCACAAACGGCGATGCGGCTGAAATCATTGTAAACTATTTGAAGGTTGAGACTTCACTGTAACATAAGGGGAGCAACAAAGCTTTGGGCTTTGTTGCTCCCCTTTACACTTTTATTTAGTTTATAACAAAATTTTACTGAAAGGTTTTTTGTGTTTTTAGCAAAAAACCTACCCGAGCGTTTCAACGAGGCAGGGGATATATGCCCACCGCCTATTGCAGAAATTAGAACCCGCCACTTATAGAAGTGGGGGACATTTTTTGCCTCGTTATATTTCCTTAACAGCAATGTCTTTTCCCAGTCCTAGCCTTTTCCATCCCAAATAGGAAATACCCCAGACCACAACAAATAATGCTACAAGAATATACCCTGCCATGCCTAAATCCAAATTGATAACCCACGCAAGGCTGCTGTTTTCCAGTCCAAATGATTTGCCTATAACCTGCAATATTTCAACGATGCCTATAAACAAAGCTGCTATAATTGAAAGCCCAGTTACGGTCAGGTTGTAATAAATCTTTTTCATTGGGGATGAGAAAACCCATTGATATGCCGTAGTCATGAAAATACCGTCAAGTGTGTCCATCATAGTCATGCCTGCTGTAAAAAGCAAGGGGAAAGCCAAAATAGCAGCGGTAGGGACTGCTTCACTTGCAGCTCCCGCTGCTATGGCCAGCAGTGAAATTTGAGTTGCAGTATCAAAGCTTAATCCAAATACGAAGCCAAGGATATAAACATGCCAGTTCTTATTAATTAGCTTGAATATTCCATCGGAGCATCTTTCTATAAAGCCCTTGGGACCAGCATTATCCGGCACTTCGCCAATTTGCTTGCCGCGCCTCATCATTTTGAACTCTTGAAGTATGTCGACCCATAATTTAAGATTAACTATACCTATAACAATGAGAAAGGTTGCAGAGATTGCAAGTGCCGTTAAGCCTCCAAACTTTTGAAGTTGGGGCATATACTGTTGAATCCAACGAACCGCAACTATGGTAACCATTGCCATCAATATTACTACGCTGGAATGTCCCAAGGAAAATAAGTAGCCTACGCCCCTTGGATTTTGCTTTTGCTGTACCAGCTTTCTGACAGTATTGTCTATTGCTGCGATATGGTCTGCATCAAAGGCATGCTGAAGTCCAAGGGTGTATGATATCATTCCCATGCTCAGGAGTTCGGGATACCTTCTCACGCCCAATGCCAACAGGGCAATTCCTAGTACATGAATGATAAGAACTGCCAAGCCATATACTCTACAGTCCGAATATTCCTTCATAATTTTCGAAAAATTATTTTTGTACATTTTAATACATCCTTTCTGAAATAATAAAGCCTCTTAACTTTTACAAATTAAGAGGATCTAATCACAAAAACATTTGATGCTTTCAGTCTAGACACCTCCCCATCACTCGTAGGTCAAACGTGTAATCATACAGGCAGGTCTTCTGACTCTGGTTCATAAATGCTTCAAGCCTTCCAAGTATACACCAGTGGCATACTATGAAGCATCTCCCCAATACAGCGGCGGGACCGTGCAGGATTTTCACCTGCTTCCCTTTTCAACAGAGTAAACAATATAAATCGCACTAAAGTTTTAACATTGAACAAATAAGTACTTTGTGCTATTTTAGTGAATGTAAATTGTTTAGCACGAAATATATTATACCCTATAACCTGTAATCCAAAATATTTAATTCAATATAAAGTTATCATACGGGAATACATCATGTCAAATAAGGAAGGGATTGCTAAATGCAATCCCTTCCTTATTTACCAAAGCTTATCTCTCAATGACTACGGCTGTACCCATACCGCCGCCTATGCAAAGCGTAGCCAATCCATGCTTAGCATCTCGCTTCTTCATTTCATAAAGAAGCGTTATCAATATTCTTGCGCCGCTTGCACCAACAGGATGCCCAAGTGCAATTGCTCCACCATTTACATTTACCTTATTCATATCAAAGTTTAATTCCTTAGCTACAGCCAAGGCTTGTGCTGCAAAGGCTTCATTGGCTTCTACCAAATCTAGATCCTCTACCTTAAGCTTTGCTCTCTCAAGAGCTTTCTTCACTGCAGGCACCGGTCCAATACCCATTATACTTGGATCAACCCCTGCTGATGCATAGCCAGTAATTTTGCCTAAAACCTCCAAGCCGAGCTCCTTTGCCTTTTCAGCTGCCATTATAACCAAGACTGCAGCTCCATCATTGATCCCAGAAGCATTCCCTGCTGTAACTGTTCCATCCTTCTTAAAGGCTGGTCTTAGCTTAGTCAAAGACTCAACAGTAGTGCCTGCTCTTGGATACTCATCCGTGTCAACAATTACATCACCCTTTTTTGAAGGTATTAGAACTGGTACTATTTCATCCTTGAACTTACCTTCAGCAATCGCTGCTACAGCTTTGTTTTGACTAGCTGCTGCAAAGGTGTCTTGCTCTTCTCTGGATATATTATATTTATCCGCCAAGTTTTCAGCAGTCATTCCCATGTGGTAATTATTAAATGCGTCTGTTAATGCATCATGTATCATAGTATCAACGATTTCACCATGACCCATTCTATAGCCGTTTCTTGCATTTTTTAGTACATAGGGAGCCTGACTCATGTTCTCTGTACCGCCAGCTACCACTACATCGCATTCTCCGCTTATGATAGCTTGAGCTGCCAGCTGTACAGCTTTCAAACCGGAACCGCATATCATATTGATGGTCGTGGCAGGCTTTTCTATCGGAATTCCTGCCTTGACCGCTGCCTGCCTTGCCACTCCCTGGCCTTGACCTGATTGCAATATGCAGCCTAATATTGTCTCATCAACCAATTCAGGCGCGATCCCTACCCTCTTGATTGCTTCTTTAATAGTCAAAGCACCTAAATCAACAGCAGAAACTCCTGACAGAGCTCCGTTAAAACTACCAATAGGAGTTCTCGCTGCTCCAACAATTACTACTTCTCTCATATTAGCCCTCCTTATATTCTTGTTATTTATATTGTAGCAATAAGTATGCCATTCCTATAGCGACTCAAACTACACAGCTATTAATACTGTTTATCGCTATATTTGTATATTTAGCCGAATATTAGGCACATTACCTTATTTCAAACCAGAACTTGCTTCCCTTTCCGATTGCACTTTCCACGCCAAAATTTGCTTTATGCGCCTCCAATATACTCTTTACTATTGCCAGACCCAATCCACTTCCCTTATTCTTTGAGCTCGACTCCCTTGCTTTATAAAAACGATCCCATATATAAGGCATCTCTTCTTGAGATATGCCTTCTCCTTGGTCTTCAACCTCTACTCTAATTGCCGCCTCCTGCTCAAGTATTCTAATAAATATACTGCTTTTAGCTTCAGAGTGATCGATTGCATTGTTGACTAGATTATATATCACTTGCTCTATTCTTCTTTCATCAGCAAGCACACTATAATCTGCCTCATAGCTAACTTCTATATTGAGATTTTTATTTTCCGTATAAAAAGTCAGCCTGTTCCTTACGGCTTCAATGACATCAATTATACTAAAATTACTCCTATCTAGCTTGATATAATCTGATTCCATTTGAGATAAATCTAGAATGTCGTTAATCATATTATTTAGCCTGTCTGATTCTTCAATTATTATATTAAGCTGTTTGCCTTTTTTTTCATCGCTTAAATTATTAACATCTCTCATAGTCTCAGCATAACCCTTAATTAGGCTCAATGGTGTCTTGAACTCATGAGAAACATTTGCAATCAGTTCCTTGCGCAGCTGCTCAATTTTTTGCAGCTGTGCAGACAAATGATTAATGGTAGCAGAAAGCATTCCGAGTTCATCTTTTGTATTTACAGGTACCCTTATAGACAAATTGCCCTCTGCCATTGTCTTGGCAGCGCTATTTATTTCCAATATGGGCTTCGTAAAATATTTAGAAAATATATAAGCCAGTATTGCCGATACAGCAATTAATATCAAAGAGATAATCACAAACTGCTCTTTTAAGGTTTCTACAGTCGCCTTTAGAGATGCCATAGGCGTTGACATTATAACTGCTGCTGTCAATATATTATCTCTTACAACAGGAAAACCTACTAACAGTACACTACTTCCTGTACGATTTTGCTTAAATGCGCTTATAACCTTATTACCTTTTATTATATCCATTAAAAAGCCATCTTTATCTCTACCCATTATCACAGGGACTCTCTCATTGGAGTAAATCACTACCCCTTTTGCAGTATATAAATCAATTCTTGCATTATATTTGAGCAAAAGTTCATCAAATTTTTCTTCTATTTTATACTGTTCCTCATTTCTCTGAATCATTGAAACAAGATTATTGCCCTCCTTAAGAAGCTTTTTCTCATGAAAAGTAAAATAAAAGCTTTCCAAAAATACAATTTGAAACCACCAGATCAACGCTAAGGCTGTAAATACCAACGCCAGCATAAGTCCCCAAAGTTTAATTGAAATACTTTTCATGGTTAACCCCCAATTTCAAACTTGTAGCCAACGCCCCATACTGTTACTATAATGCTCCTATATCGCTTCAAGCTTTCACGCAACATTTTAACGTGAGTATCTACCGTCCTATAGTCCCCTCCAAATTCATAACCCCAAACCTTGTTTAGGAGGTGCTCTCTCGTAAATACCTTGTCAGGATTGTTTACAAAGAAGCTTAGTAAATCAAATTCCTTAGGTGTCATATCTACTGTCTCACCATCTATGGTAACCTTTCTGGAATCCATGTTTATCCAAAGACTTTTATACTCAAATATAGATTTCTCATTACTATTCTGTGACCCCTTACCCCGTTTAAGCACAGCCTTCATGCGAGCTACCAGCTCCTTTGGACTAAAAGGCTTTGTCAAATAATCATCTGCACCCAGCTCAAAGCCAAAAAGTTTGTCATATTCCTCACCCCTGGCTGTTAACATTATAATAGGTACATCTGAACTATTTCGAACTTCTCTACATACAGTCCACCCGTCAATCCCGGGCAGCATAACATCTAATAAAATGATGGTATAGCTTGCCACTTTAAATTTCTCCAAGCCTACCGAGCCATTCTCAGCTTCTTCTACAATATAGCCTTCGTTTTCCAGGTAATCCTTTATCATTTCTCTAATTCTATCTTCATCCTCAATCAACAGAACCCTTACGTTTTGCATAATTTGGTCCTCTCCTTGTGAAATAGTTATTTGATTTAATTATAATACATTATGATAAATATTTCATAAATCTATGTAATTTTCATAAACCTATCACATTTAAAAAACAAGGCCTCTTGAATTAAATTCAAGAGGCCTTTTGCTTATTACTTTTGGCTGTAACCGCCGCCTAATTTTTCTTTTAGTGTTGCTTGTGCTGCTGCAAGTCTTGCAATCGGCACTCTGAATGGTGAGCAGGAAACATAGTTTAATCCTACCTTATGGCAGAACTCTATGGATGCTGGATCTCCACCATGTTCTCCACAAATACCAAGCTTTATTTCAGGTCTTGTGGATCTTCCAAGCTCAGCAGCCATTTTAACAAGCTTGCCAACACCTACTTGGTCAAGAGTCACAAATGGATCTTGTTCAAATACACCCTTCTCCAAGTAATCCTTTATGAACTTACCTGCATCGTCTCTTGAGAAGCCATAAGTCATTTGAGTCAAGTCATTTGTACCGAAGGAGAAGAACTCTGCTGTTTTAGCTATTTCATCAGCTGTAACAGCTCCTCTTGGAACCTCAATCATAGTACCAAACATGTACTCAAGTACTGTTCCTGATTCCTTTATTATATTGTCAGCAAGCGTTCTGCATACTTTTTCTAAGTATTCAAGCTCCCTAACATCTCCTACTAGAGGTATCATTATTTCTGGATGTACATCCATACCCTTATTCTTCTTTACTTCTATAGCAGCTTCAATAATAGCTCTTGTTTGCATTTCAGCTATTTCTGGGTAAGTAACTGCAAGTCTGCAGCCTCTGTGTCCTAGCATTGGGTTGAACTCATGCAAGCTCTCAACGCTAGCTTTAAGCTTTTCAAAAGTGATACCCATTGTCTTTGCAAGATCAGCTATATCTTCATCTGAGTGTGGCAGGAATTCATGTAGTGGTGGGTCAAGAAGTCTGATTGTAACAGGTCTTGCTCCCATTGCCTCAAATATTCCTATGAAGTCCGCTTTTTGGTATGGCAATAGCTTTTCTAAAGCTAATTTTCTTGCTTCTACTTCTTCAGCAACGATCATTTCTCTCATTGCTGCAATTCTGTCCTCTTCGAAGAACATGTGCTCAGTACGACAAAGACCGATACCTTCTGCACCAAACTTAACTGCTTGTTCAGCATCCTTTGGTGTATCAGCATTTGTTCTTACCTTAAGCTTTCTTACTTCGTCAGCCCAAGCCATTAATATACCGAAGTGGCCGGAAAGCTCTGGAGTCTTAGTCTCGATAACGCCCTCATAGACGTTACCAGTGCTTCCGTCTAGGGATATGAAATCACCTTCGTTATAAGTCTTATCGCCTATGTAGAATTTCTTTTCTTCTTCTTTAACCTTTAATGTTTCACAGCCTGCTACGCAGCACTTACCCATACCTCTTGCAACAACCGCTGCGTGGGAAGTTCTTCCACCTCTAGCTGTTAGTATCCCTTGTGCTTCAACCATACCTTCTAGGTCCTCTGGTGAAGTCTCAAGTCTTACTAGTATAACCTTCTCACCATTTACTCTTGCAGCATGAACTGCTTCCTCAGCTGTAAAGTAAACCTTACCTGAAGCCGCACCTGGTGATGCTGGCAGACCCTGTGCTATAGCTTTTGCATTCTTTAATGCTGTCGCATCAAAGGTTGGATGTAGAAGCTGATCTAATTGAGCCGGTTCAACTCTCAAAATCGCTTCGTCCTTAGTGATTAAGCCTTGCTCAACCAATTCTACGGCTATTCTCAAGGCAGCTGCTGCTGTTCTCTTACCGTTTCTTGTTTGAAGCATAAACAGCTTACCTTTTTCTATTGTAAACTCGATATCCTGCATATCTCTGTAATGGTTTTCAAGCAATGTGGATGCTTCCATAAACTGGTCATAAACTTCTTTGTTTATTTCCATTAGCTTATCAATTGTTAGTGGAGTTCTGATACCTGCAACAACGTCTTCACCTTGTGCATTCATTAGGAACTCACCTAGCATTTTGCCCTCGCCAGTAGCTGGGTCTCTTGTAAATGCAACACCTGTACCACAGTCGTCACCCATGTTGCCAAATACCATGGATTGAATGTTAACTGCTGTTCCCAAGCTTGCGGAAATGTTGTTAAGCTGTCTGTACAATATCGCTCTCTCGTTGTTCCAGCTTCTGAAAACCGCTGTTACAGCAAGCAGCAATTGAGCCTTTGAGTCTTGTGGAAAATCTTCTCCCAAAACTTCTTTATAAAGTGCCTTGAACTGGTCAACAACTTCTTGTAAATCATCAGCTGTTAAGTCAGTGTCAAACTTAGCACCCTTGTGCTCTTTTATTTCATCAAGTATTCTTTCAAATCTTGATTTTGGTATTTCCATAACAACGTCTGAGAACATTTGGACGAATCTTCTATAGCTATCCAATGCGAATCTTCTGTTGTTTGTAACCTTTTCCATTGTCTTAACTGTAACATCATTAAGACCTAGGTTTAGTATCGTATCCATCATACCAGGCATTGAGAACTTTGCACCTGATCTAACTGATACAAGCAGTGGATTTTCTCCACCGCCAAAGGTCTTTCCTGTAAGATCTTCTAATGTCTTAAGCTGAGTTTGAATTTCATCAATTAGCGCTGGCCATAGCTGTCTGTTCTTCTCGTAATATTCATTACAAGCCTCTGTAGTAATTGTGAATCCTTGTGGTACTGGCAAACCTATATTTGTCATTTCAGCAAGGTTCGCACCCTTTCCACCCAAAAGATCCTTCATGTGGACTTTGCCTTCCTTAAAACTGTAAACGTATTTTTTCACTAGCGTTTACCTCCTTTAAAATTTGAAGTATTGTACTTGCAGTTTCTTCAATGGCTTTATCAGCAACATTTAATATTACGCAGCCGATATCTTTCATTATTTGATCTGCATATTTTAACTCATAGTCTATACGCTCAAAGCTGGCATAATTTGCTTCGTCATTTAGACCGTGAGCTTTTAACCTTTCCATCCGGATGGTATTCAGCTTTTGCTTGCTGGTTATCAATCCAAAAATCCTATCCCTGGGTATTTCAAACAGTTCTCTTGGAGGAACCACTTCCGGAACAAGTGGTATATTTGCTACTTTAATATTCTTTGTAGCCAGATAAATACTTAAGGGAGTCTTTGAGGTTCTAGAGATGCCTATCAATACCAAATCAGCCTTTTTGATGGCTCTTGGGTCTTTGCAGTCGTCATACTTAACTGCGAAATCAATAGCTTCCATCCTATCAAAGTATTCCTCATTAAGCTTATAGGTTGCTTCGGGAACAAGGTTTGGTTTTTGATTGACAATGTTAGATAAAGTACCAACGGCTTGTTCCATTATATCGAAATATGCAATGTTATTTTCCATTGCTCTATGTATTAAGTAATCTTTAAGATCTTTTTGCAACATGTCTATTATAAGCAAGCTGTTCAAATGCTTTGTAGCTTCAATGATTATGTCTATGGCCATCCGATCTTTAACACAATGAGCCCTATCAATGATTATATCATTGCCGGGAAACTGTGCTGCGGCGGCTTTTGCGACAGCTGCTGCCGTTTCTTCGAAGGAATCGGAAATCGCATATACTACTGCATTAGCCATTTTCATCTAAAACCCTCATACCCTTTCCCAACTCATATAAAAGCTTCGTAAAAGTTGTCTTAGATACCTTACCCGTCACCTTAAGCTCTTGCTTGCCATCAATTCCTCTTATAACCTCAACCACTGGTATACTGTCAATCTCATGGAGTATAATCTTCTCGGCAGCATCCAAAACGCTCTCTTCATCAGTTGTATATACAATTTTGGGCATTCTCGACATGATCATACCTATTGGCAGCTTTTTTACCTCTGTATTTCCCACTGCAATTTTGATGAAATCCTTTCTTGAAACCACACCGGAAAGAAATCCGTTATTCTCAACATATACAGTTCCAGTATCCTCAAGAAACAATCTTATAATGGCATCATATACAGTTGTATCCTCTTCCACTATAACGGGCTTGGATTTAATTTCCTTAACCTTAACACTTTTTATTACATCAAATATCGTACTGCTTTTATAAAAATAGCCCATTTTAGGCTTTGCCTCCAGTACTCCGGACATGGTGAGCACAGACAAGTCTGGACGAATCGCAGCTCTACTCACATTTAAACTTTCAGCTAACCGGCTGCTGGTTATAGGCTGGTTTGCTTTTACAAGTTCTATTATTAACTTTTGTCTGCTTGTAAATTCTATAATAATCACCTGCCCATCCAATATTTGATATATTCCTATTTCAAAGTGGTATTTCAGTTAAATTTCTCCAATACAAATCACATTATATGTTTCCACAACCATGAATTTTATATTCAAGAAAGTGCCTATAAACACTATGCTTATCCACTGAGCCCTCAATAAATATTATCACAAACCTTCAAATAACTGCAACATTTTAATGAAAAAATTGCAAAGTTGCTAAAGCTTTAACAATTTAACCAAAATTATAACAAATAACTTCCAAACATATTATAGCACTATATTCGCTTTGATAGAAATAGCAATGCTTATAATTCACTAAAAACTACTATATAATCACAAGAAAAAACCCTTGTCAGAATCCAAGGGTTTCATTTATCATCGCATTATGTTTTGAATCATTATTGAGTTAACGGATTATCCTCATTGTCAGTAGTTGTGTCAAACTCTACAGAGGTCTGATATGTGAATTTCTCCACGTCTTCATCTTCTTTACGCAGGTTGCTGGCTGCTTTCTTTATATCACCTGCAACATTTTTAATCTTTGATGAAAAATCATCTGCCGCATTGGTAATGACATCATTTACTGTAATGACTTCTTTATTTGGTCTCTCCACCTCAATTGTGCATTTAGTAAGCAACGCTACTGCTGCACCTATAGCAGTAAATTGAGGTATGGCAATAGCTCCTATGGCTCCAGCAGTCACAGGAATATCAAGTATGATGTATTCATCCTTCTTAACTCTTATTCTGCTTACATTACCGGTATTAAGAATACCTTTTAGCTTATCCATTGCCTCTGTGCCCTTAACCGATATTGATTCAGTCACTGTTTCTCTCCATTTTTTGCTGCCTTCATCTTCAATATTGATCAAAGCATCCACTACATTGCCCGATGCTGCTTCTAAAGCTTCCTTTGCTTCCTTATAGCTGACACCGGTCCTATCTCTAATAATATCGATTTTTTCTAATGAAATATCCATGGAACCGTCTCCTTTCTATCCTTTGTATTATTTTATATGTTACTATTTTTAATTTCATTTAAAAAATCCAGACTTTTAAAATGCTTATCTAAATGTGCTTCTACAAACCTTTTTGTTAATTTATCAATCTCATTAAAAATAGTATTATCAATTTTAAGTGTGTTTAATCTTGAAATTTCACTATTTAATAATATTCTGATTGTTTCTAGACTGCCCGAACTTATTTTAATTGTGTTTTTTTCAAATTTTTTGCATGCATTACAGATGATGCCACCCAGAACGATATCAAATTTATATTCCTGCACCTCTGTTTTTCCACAGTGCACACATCTCTGCAGGCTTGGCCTATAACCGCTTATATCCATAACCTTTAATTGGTATGCTAAGCATATCAGGCCTACGGGTATTTCTCCCTCAGCTAAATAATAGAGTGCTTTAGCCAGCAGTAAGAATAATCTCTCACTGGATAACTCTTCCTCAGAAACTGCATCAGCCATCTCAACAAAGAATACTGCATAGGATAGCTTCAATAGGTCATTGCGTAGGTTATAAAAGGTTTCCCTTGTTTCTGCCTGGGTAATATGATACAAGCTGCTTCCCTTATATAGCACAAACTCGCTAAAGGCAAACAGCTCACTGGAAGCCAATAAACTGCTTTTAGGCTTTCTGCAGCCCTTTGCTACAGCCTTTAGCTTTCCTTTGTTTCTTGTAAGTATTGTAAGTATTTTGTCAGCTTCACCCAGATTAGTATACTTCAAAACTATACCCTGAGTTTTTGAAATTCCCATGGCTTCACTCCTATTTGTAACCCAAGTTCCTCAGTATGGAGTTGTTATCTCGCCAGTTTTTCCTCACCTTTACCCATAACTGCAAATTAACTTTACAATCTAATAGATTCTCTAAATCTACTCTGGCTCTACTGCCGATTTCCTTAAGCATTTTGCCTTGCTTACCGATTATTATACCCTTATGAGAATCTTTTTCACAATAGATATTCGCTTCAATATCCATCATGCCGCCCCCTTCTCTTTCTTTCATGGAATCAATTTCTACTGCTGTGCCATGAGGAACTTCATCAGAGGTAAGCTCAAGAATTTTTTCTCTTATAAATTCTGATACAACGAACCTTTCTGTAACATCAGTTGTAATATCAGCCGGGAAGTATAAGGGACCCTCAGGCAACCTTTTAACAATCTCATCTAGTACTGCCTCCGTGTTGGTACCTTCTTTGGCAGACACTGGTATCAAGCTGTCAAAATGACTCTCATCCGTGCTAAATTTAGTCAACAAGATCTCCAGCTTTGACTTATCTATCTTATCTACCTTGTTTAATACTAGTATAACCGGAGATTCTACTTCTCTTGCGACATCTATAATTTCCATATCTGCTTTAGTGATTTCAAGAGAAGCGTCGATCACTGCAATAACTACATCTACGCCTTTAAGTGAATCTGTAGCTGCGTTTACCATATATTCACCCAATTTATGCTTGGGCTTATGTATTCCCGGCGTATCAATGAATATGATTTGACTATGCTCATCGGTATAAATACAACGTATTGAATTTCTTGTGGTTTGAGGCTTGCTGGAGATAATAGTTATTCTCTCTCCCAATAGTTGATTTATAAGTGTAGATTTACCTACATTTGGTCGTCCAATTACTGATACAAAGCCTGATTTAAACTTTTTTTCCAAATTATCACCTCATAGTTTATCCTTAGAATTTTGTAAATGCTTCTGGTAGTAGCTCCTTCAAGGTATATACCTTCGTATCCTTTTCATTTGCAAATATTAACTTTAAATCTGTTCCCCACTCTGACATAAACTGTCTGCATATGCCGCATGGATATGTGTAATCTCCGCTGCTGCTTACAATTGCAATAGCATCAAACTCTCTCTCACCCTCAGATACTGCTTTACTAAAGGCTACTCTTTCTGCACAGATTGTAGCTCCATAGGATGAATTTTCTATATTGCAGCCTGTATAGATCTTGCCGGACTTTGTAACTAATGCTGCACCGACATTAAAATTTGAATACTTAGAATATGCATGATTCATTGCTTCCTTGGCTTTCTCAATTAAATTGTTGTAATCCATACTGCTCACCCCTTTATTTCAATTGTCGCATAGTCTGGCACTACTTGTATCCAAATGTTTCCTTTATTTAGTGTTATGACATTTCCCTTTAAATCAGTATATTTCGTTTTTCCTAGCCTGCTATCCTTTTTCCACTCTATTTCTATGAGTTTTCCGCCCGTAATGAAATAGCCTCTGCCACTGCCGATATTGGATAGTTCCAGACGTCCTACATCGTCAACAATTCTGGCATTTACCTTTTCAACAATAATATTTACAGTACTTACTTCGGCATTTGTTTCTTTATCTCTTACTCTTACTCCATTTATCGTTCTAAAATATAGCTTTTGCTTTTCATCGTATTCGTAACCGGCTTTATAATTATTCTTGTAATCTATCACCAAGCCAATGGTTGCTTTACCATCTAAATCAAGAAAGTCCTCACTGAAATTCATATTGCCAGACCATTTCTCATTTGATAACTTTTTAGTATCCATCACTTCACGTGTTAGCTTTGTGCTGGTATACAAATTGTGAGGTGCTTTCCTATCTCTAGCTCTCCAAAAGTTTCTTTCACCTTTTAGCTCATTTAGTGAATCTACCTTTAGTGTCTGAATATCCTTTAGAGCCGCAGGACTTCCACCAGCATGGATAAAAATAGCATTGAATTCAATTGCTTTATCTATAAAATAAGATCGGGCACTTCTCACCGGACCAATTTTATCAGTGTTCTGATGATGATAAATTGCTAAATATCTCGTGATTCCACCTTCTGCAGGCATTTCATATACCAGTTCTGCGTTAATAAGTCCAGATTGAGGTCTCGCACTTGCCATATTGTCTATCATCACTGCAATAGGCCTTAGGTTTACTTGTTCAGGTGCAATTGGCAATCCTGTCAAAGGACAAATAGACTTTTCAATTACTTTGGCTGGCTCTTGTATTGGTGGTTCTGTCGGTATTAGTGGTTCTGTCTGTTTTGGCTGCAGACTTTCACTTGATGCAGGTAAAACTTCATCAGCTTTAGCCGTCTTACTACAGCTTGATAGACTAAAAATTAAACTCAATACCAGTACAATTATTAAAACCTTCCTCATTATAAAACCCCCGTTTTCAAATACTAAATAATAAAAATATTATACACCAGAAGTATTACCAGTACTCCCAAAGCAGCTCCAAACGCCACCTCAACAATACTGTGGATTTTACTCTCTACCCTGCTTTGTACAACTAGAAAGCCAAGTAGAAAGGCAAAGAAGCTAACCAGCACGTTCTCACTTAATAACGCAATGGCTGTTACGAGAGAAAAGGCCACTGCTGCATGCCCACTAGGCATACCGCCTTGCAATACATTCTTCGATGTAAACCTCATTTTAATTAGCACTACCAATATCAATGTTCCCAATATGGTTATAGTAGTAATATGCAGCTCAGATTTTAGTATTTTTGAAATGATTGTATCAGTAGTAGTTAATGCTCTATTAGAAAATACCAAATAGCCTATTACAACAGCATTTCCCGCAGCTACAAATACTGCACCTGCTGCTACATCCTTAGAAATCTTAGCGAGAGGATGATACTGATCTGTAAATAAATCTATGGCTTTCTCAATAGCTGTATTTATCATTTCGCAAATCATAACTAAGGATATTGCAAACGCAAGCATGATAATATCTGGTTTATTAAGCTTTGCAAATAGACTGATTATAATTACAGCCAAAGCTGCTGCTGAATGTATGCGCATGTTTCGTTGTGTTTTTATGCAGTAAAGAAATCCATTTAGTGCATAGCCAAAGCTATCTAATAATTTTCTATTTCTCAAGTCAACTATTCCTTTATCTTGTTATATTAAGCAGTCGCAGTATATTATCCTGCTTTTGGAGCATTTCTTTTTCCTGTTGCTCATTCTCGTGGTCCATTCCAAGTAAATGTAATACTCCATGAACTACCAAGAAAGCCAGCTCCCGCTCAAAGCTGTGTCCATATTCATCAGCTTGCTCCTGTGCCTTCTCAAGAGATATGACGATATCTCCCAAAAGCCTGTCCTCTTGTACGTACTCATCCTCATTATTGTAATTTTCTTCTGTCTCTTCAAATTCCATTAAGGGAAATGACAATACATCTGTTGAGGAATCTTTGTTTCTGTATTGCTTGTTAAGCTCTCTAATTTCTTGGTTGTCTACAAAGGATATGCTGACCTCGTAATCATCCTCTACTTCAACCTCTAAGGATTTTTGAACCACCTGCTCCACTAAAGACTCTATTTTTGAATCTACAACAGCTTTGTCCTGCCTATTATCAATCAAAACGCTCATAAAATCAACTCCTTAAATCGTCTTCTTTCGTTATTATTACCTCAACAAATACCTATATTCTTATCATTTTATATATCCTTCAGATTCTCCGGATATTCAATTCTATCATGGAATATTCCCGCTAACACCTTTACAAAAGCTTTTACAACCTCATCTAAATCTTTAAGAGTTAGATCGCTTTCGTCTAATTGATCATCCTGCAGCTTTTCTTTTATGATCTTCTTAACGCCTTGCTCCACTTGATGCTTTGTTGGCTCTATCAAGGATCTGATATAAGCTTCAACTGAATCGGCCAGCATTACTATTGCAGCTTCTTTGGATTGTGGTCTCGAGAAATTATACCTAAACTTATCCTCTGTTACAGCCTCTGCTATCTCACTGTTTAAAGCCTTATGATAAAAGTATGCTACTAGCGTATTGCCGTGATGCTCACGTATTATATTAATTACGGAAGAGGGTAGCTTATTTTTGGTTGCTAAATCAATCCCATCCTTTACATGAGAGGTTATAATAAGTGTGCTGAGGTTTGGTGTAATTTTGTTATGCGGATTATCCTTTGTTATTTGATTTTCCTTAAAGAAATAAGGGCGCTTAAGCTTTCCTATATCATGATAATACGCACCTATTCTGCACAGCAGAGAATTGGCGCCAATTTCCTCTGCAGCTGCCTCTGCCAGATTTCCTACCAAAATTGAGTGGTAATAGGTTCCCGGAGCCTCTATGAGCAATCTGCGCAGCAAAGGCTGATTTGGATTTGAAAGCTCCAACAGCTTTATAGGTGTAATAATATCAAAGGTAGCTTCCAGGAAAGGAAGGGTACCTATTGTTAGAACTGCCGAAAGTATTCCTCCGACAAAACCAAAGATTGCATTTGTTAGCATGATGCGAGTATCTGAATTGTATACCAAGCTAAAACTAAAAATGATCATTACACTGAGTACGCTCACAACTAATCCAGCTAAAACAATAGTGCCTCTATGATGGGTTTTATGCACAAGCAATGCCCCTGCAATTCCCGCTATCAACATTGCTACCAAAACAGTTGCATTTAAACCGGTAATCATACTTATGAAGATTGCTGTTATTATATTTGTAAGGATAGCTATCTTAGGCTGAATCATTATTGAGATTACCATCGAGAAAGCAGGAAGTAAAATAAGGTATACTGAGATACTTTTCGCACCGACTGCAGCAATAAGCGATAGAACAATAATCAATCCAATGAGAAAAAGCTCATTGTTATTTTCCCATTGCTTTTTTGCAAACAAATAGCAATATAATGCCAGTATGAATATTCCAGCAAATATGCTTAAGGAATAACCAACATATAATCTAAAGGTCCTTGAATTGCTTTTTCCATTGTCCAATAATCCAAAGGCCTCTAATAAGCTAATTTGGTGTGCTGTAACCTCCTGCCCCTTTGTAATTATTTTTGAATCCTTCTTTATTATAACCTGCTCTACATTTTTTCTGGCTTCTTCTCTTTGATTCCTTGTGGCTTCCTCATCATAGAACATATTAGGCCTTAATATAATTATAGCTATGTCAGAGCCTAGTTTATTAAGCTGACTATCATCCGGCAGATTATTAAAGAATTCTTTTATGGCTTCTCTTCTATCATTTAATTTTGCTTCTTCAATATTTTCATTCAAAAGCTGATTTGTAATATATAAAATTTTGTCCTTCAGCTTGTTTAATTCTTCAGCTTCAGCTTTTATTAGTGTGTTATAGTCAACTTGATCTAGACCTATATTTGACTGTTGCCCCATAATCTGAGTTTTTTGACTTTCATCTAGATCAATTTTGCTTCTTGTTTCAGTCAGCAAGGCAAAAAAAGTATCTATTTTCTTTTGGATATCAATTTGGACTGTACGATCCAAGTTATAAACAGCTTGTACAGCTTCTTCAGCAGTTCTAATCTTAATCTCTGTAGCAGTCTTGTCCACCAAGTCAGAAGGAGCATAGATATCTTCAACCGCTACATCTCCAACACTAATATCATATCGCTGGGGCGCTGTGCTAATCAAAAAAATTGATAAAATAGCCAAAAACAAGCCCAAAAAAATTAGAGACTTTTTAGTTAAATCTATATTAATAACATGATTTATATTATCCCTTATTTTCTTAAACTGATCCAGCGTATTTACCATTTTATCACCTGCTTATTCCGAGAAATCATTTAGATCCTCTTTATTTATCTCGTATTTTTCATATGCCCTAATAATATCCTGTACCAGCTTATGTCTAACTACATCCTTCTCATTAAAATATATAAAATCTACTCCTTGAATCCCTTCTAATATTCCCATAACTGTCTTTAGCCCTGAAGATTTACCCTTTGGCAAGTCGATTTGAGTAATATCTCCTGTAACTATAACCTTTGAGCCAAAGCCAAGTCTGGTCAAAAACATTTTCATCTGCTCTGGAGTAGTATTTTGGGCTTCATCTAATATAATATAGCTGTCATTAAGAGTTCTTCCTCTCATATATGCCAGAGGGGCTACTTCAATGAGTCCTTTTTCCATGTTTTTTTGAAATACATCTATGCCCATGATGTCATGCAGAGCATCATATAAGGGTCTTAGATAAGGATCTACCTTTTCCTGCAAATCCCCTGGCAAAAAACCAAGCTTTTCTCCCGCTTCCACCGCTGGTCTTGTAAGTATTATTCTATTTACCTCTCTGTTCTTAAAAGCCTTTATTGCCATAGCCATTGCTAAATACGTTTTACCTGTACCAGCAGGTCCTATACCAAAAA
This sequence comes from Clostridiales bacterium GWB2_37_7, assembly GCA_001797185.1. Classification (GTDB taxonomy): domain Bacteria; phylum Bacillota; class Clostridia; order Lutisporales; family Lutisporaceae; genus GWB2-37-7. The sequence continues at coordinate 2,672 of MGOS01000097.1, read as the reverse complement.
CGATATCATTTTTTCTGATAGCATTGATATAGTCCTTTTGACCTAAGGTCTTACACTTGATAACCTTTCCTCTCGCTGTTGATATGACTACATCATCAAAGTCATAGGTTTTATCCATATCCCCCTCTCTGACAAGAGAAATTATGTAACTCACTGTTTGGCTAGTAATCAACTCTCCATCGTCCTGTTTCTTCATAAGTATTTCCAATACTCGTCTTGCCATATCGATATTCTTTTCTTCACCTATTATCTTTAATTCGTCTTTTCTTATCAATATGGATACAAGCAACTCATTCTCAACGATTTTCAGATTTTCATCAAAGCTACCGAAAAGTTCCTGTATCTTTTCAAAATCAACCATTTCCATATTTTTTTCTACATAGTTGTTGCTCAAGTCGTTTTCCTCCTATTGTACATAGATTATTTAGCTTGTATTCTCTTTTTTACTCCGATTTCCTCCAGTATTTCTACTGATATTTTAGCCATAACTGACTTTTTTTCTACAATGTAATTAATTTTTTTGTCTAAAATTACTGCATTCTCTGACAGCTGAAGCTTGAGTCTTTCATTTAACCGTTCTTCACTTCTTTTCTTCGCTTCATCTACTGTCAAAGTCTTAGGCACTTCTACAAGCTCGTTATATCTTTTAGAAATAAGTTTAACCGGAAAAATATAATTTCCAAAGCTTATTATATTTTTTTCCTCTCTTACCTCATTATATTCGTCATAGGGCACAGTTTTTTGGAAACCCAGCTCCTTGTCCAAAATCTTTAACACATATTGGATTGTTTTTCTACCAGTATTCTTATACTCTATTTGCTCTAAATCCATTTCTTCTGCATCCTCATACCAGGTTCTTGCCGTTACTTGAGCTAGAGAATGCACAAGTCTTGTCTCTGTGTTTTCTCTAACAATCGTACCCGATACAAGGACCTGACCTTTTTGGACAGTAGTCCCGTCTTTTACTACACCATCTCCGTTTAATACTAAAATCTTATGAATAATCCCGCTTTTGGCAGCAATAATGTCACAGGCGTCTGCTTTACCAATGAGCTCGGGCTCTTCTCTTTTTTCTACTACCTCAACAACAGCCTTCGTTCCTCTAATTTGTATCCCAATCCAGGAAAGCTCAGGCAGCTTTATCAGCACCTTGTTTTCTATAGAGCGCTTATCAAGCTTCGCTTTACGTACACCTTCCTTTAAACCTTCTTGATTAACAATTTCCATAACCATTTTAGGATCAATGGTTTTAGTACCCACTACCTCAATCATCCAAATATATGAACACAGCATATAGACTGTAACCACCAGCAGAAGCACACAGGCTGTAAAAAACTTATGCCGCTTCAGGTTTTTCAAGATAAAAGGAAAGCCTCTTTTTTCTTTGATAACTATACTACTGTCAGTCTTTCTCACGATTTCGCGCATTTTACCAAAATTCTCCAAACCAATCTTAGCACTAATAGATGTATAGCTTTGCTTTTTTATATCCCAAATGTAAATCCCATTGGATATTGCCATATTAATGAAACGTTCAATTCTCAAGCCTTCTACAATAATAATAGCATATCCTCTCAAAAAATTCCATAAACGTATGATTATCATAACCCTTACTCCTCTCTGCCTTAGGAAGCAATCAAAATTCCAAGCTGCATTTTAATAACCAACACTATTTATCTCTCCAGTTATCGTTATTTCCTCTTGAAGTATGGATTTTATATTAAGCTTTGAACCAATTATAATAAGAACTCCACTGCCTGTATTAACCCTGATTTGGTCCTCATTATACTCTAAGATTCCCTTGTGGTTCTCCACAGTAATGCTATCACTGCCAATCAGTGTAACCTTTGCTACATCCAATATAATATCTTTAGGTAGCTCCAAGGCATTCGAAAGGGTCTCTTTAATTTTATATGTTTTTTTATTCATAACACCCACCTCTATATAAATCTATGCCAACCTGATATAAATAGAATAGAAAAACACCCAAAAATAAAAGGAGCTTTTTTAATAACAGCACGAGTATTTGAAAAAAAAGTGGTCAAGCAATTCAATTGCTTGACCATCAATCTTATCTTACTACTTTTTTCAATGCCTTTGGCTTTCCTAATACCTCAGCCATTATAATACTCCTCTGCAACTCATCAAATCCAATATCATTTTCTAGATCAAAGCTTGTTGTACAGGTTCCTTCATTCTGTTCTAACATCATAGCATCCTCACAGTAATCCGTTTCCATTTCTTCTTCAAATTTTTCCGGCTCTACAATGATATTTGGTACTTGAATTCTAGGCTTTTGAATCGGAGCTTCAGACTTCTTGAAATTCTCACACAAATCGGTATGGCTTGTTTTGCCATTTGCCTTAACCTTCGGCTGTACAATAGGCTTAACACCTTGAGTCACTGTTGCAGGCCTCTTCTGCTCTTTATCTTTTCTATTCCATGACTGAAACATGGATGATGCTACAGTCAAAAGCACTATAAATATTATTGCTTCCAAATATATCCCGCCTTTCAATGGGAAGGATTCATGCATCTACTTCTTATTTTTATCAGGTGAATCTGATTTACCACCCTTTGATATCGCATCTCTCATTTGAGTATCCGCTTGTATATTCTGCATTTGATAATAATCCAGTACGCCAAGTCTGCCATTTTTCAATGCATCTGCA
>MGOS01000096.1:29273-38138 GCA_001797185.1 Clostridiales bacterium GWB2_37_7 | reverse complement strand
TCTTGCAGCTAAGTGTGAGGTGCAGGTTGCATATGCCATCGGTGTCGCAAAACCGGTTTCTGTATTGGTAGAGACCTTTGGAACCGGCAAGCTTGCTGATGAGACAATAGCAGAAATCGTATCAAAGGTATTTGACCTTAGACCTGCTGCAATCATTAGAGATTTAGACTTAAGAAGACCTATCTACAGGCAGGTGGCAGCCTATGGACACATGGGAAGAACTGATATAGATGTGCCATGGGAGAAGTTAGACAAAGTAGAAGAGATAAAGAAGTTAGCAGGAATTTAATGAATAAAAACAGCCGAAAGGCTGTTTTTTATTTGATAACACGGGGCTGGTTTCCATGTCAGCCCGCAAAACTCAAGTCGCAAATTTTATTGTTTAAAATCATACCTATTTAACTTATAATAATTACAGCAGCATAAAAAGCAGAGGTGATGCACCATGGACGAAATCCAAGGAACCATATATGATGTAGTTTTTAGAAATGAACAAAATGGTTACTCAGTAATAGAATTAGAATGTGAAAGGAGCCTTATTACTGCAGTAGGCTATTTTGCATATGTAAATATTGGAGAAACGATTAAGCTTTACGGAACCTGGGTGCAGCATCCTGATTACGGCAGGCAGTTTAAAATGGAAACCTACAATACTGTTACACCATCAACGTTGTATGGTATAGAGAAATACCTTGCTTCGGGTTTGATTGCTGGGATTGGTCCACATACTGCCAAAAAGATTGTTGAGAAATTCGGGATGGATACATTTGATATTATTCAATATTATCCTGATAGACTGTCAGAGGTAGAGGGTATAGGAAGCAAGAAGGCCGCAAAAATTTTCGAGGCCTTCCAAGAGCAGAAGGAGCTTAAGGACATTATGATGTTCCTGGAGCAATACGATATAAGCCCAACCTATGCGGTGAAGATTTATAAGACTTATGGGGCAAATACCATAGCGGAGATAAAAGAAAATCCTTATAAGCTGGCAGATGATATATTTGGAATAGGCTTTAAGATGTCCGACAGAATTGCACTGGCAATGGGAATCCCTATGGATTCTGAATACAGAATAAGCTCTGCCACTAAATATAGCTTGAATTGGTTTCATGGCAACGGTCATACCTATGCGCCTCAAGAAGAGCTTTGCAGGATAACTGCAGAGCTTCTGGGAGTAGAAGAGGAGGTTATAAGCGAAAACATCATCAAGCTTTTCATTAATAAACAATTAGTGGTAGAAACTCTTGGTGACATGAGAGCTGTATATTCCACCACTTTTTATAAATCTGAGGCAGGGGTGTCTAGAAGGCTTTTGCAGCTGCGTTTGTATAATCCGTCCAAGCTAAATGGTGATGTTGAGGAAGAGCTGCAAAAACTGGAAAACAGTCAAGGAATAACCCTTGCTGAAAATCAGAGGACGGCGGTCAAGGAAGCCATGAACAATGGGGTGCTGGTGGTTACGGGAGGTCCTGGAACGGGTAAGACTACAACGATAAAGACGATCATAGATTTGCTTGAAAGAAAAGGCATGTCGGTATTATTGGCAGCTCCTACAGGTAGGGCGGCAAAGAGGATGCAGGAGGCAACAGGCAAAGAAGCGAAGACCTTGCATCGGTTATTGGAATTCGGTTATGGAGAGAGCGATGAGGAAATGTTTTTCCAAAAGAACGAGGATTCTCCCTTGGAATGCGATGCCATCATTGTGGATGAAGTATCCATGATAGACATCATATTGATGAACAATTTGCTTAAGGCGGTAGCAGAGGGTACAAGACTGGTGCTGGTAGGGGACGTAGATCAGCTGCCTTCTGTAGGACCGGGTAATGTTTTGAGAGACATCATTGATAGTGAATCAGTGCCTGTAGTTAGACTAAATGAAATTTTTCGTCAAGCTCAAGAGAGCTTGATTGTAGTCAATGCGCATAAAATAAACAATGGAGAAGCGCCGATATTAGATCAAAAGCAGAAGGATTTTTTCTTTATGAAGCAGGATGAGCAGGGAGCTATTGTAAGCACCATTGTTGAGCTTTGCAGAGAAAGACTTCCTAAATATTATAAGACCTCCTTTATGGAAGGGATACAGGTCCTTTCACCTATGAAGAAGGGACCCTGTGGAATTATAAGTCTAAATATTGAGCTTCAGAAAATACTAAATCCTGAAGCGCCGGACAAAAAGGAAAAACAATTTAGGGATTTTACCTTTAGAGTCGGCGATAAGGTCATGCAGGTCAAAAACAACTATAAAATGAAGTGGCAAAGCATTGTGGACTTTGAAAAAGAGGGCGAAGGGGTCTTCAATGGGGATATCGGTGTTATTATAAACATTGAGACTGAAGAACAGATCATTGAAGTGGTATATGACAATGAAAAGCTGGTAAGGTATGATTTTGCACTGTTGGATGAACTGGAGCTCGCCTATGCACTAACTGTACACAAAAGTCAAGGCTCAGAATTTCCTATACTTGTAATGCCTGTTACCTTTGGACCCAAAATGCTTCTGACCAGGAATCTTCTATATACTGCCCTAACCAGAGCGAAGCAAACGGTAGTACTGGTGGGTAGTGAGAAATATGTACACCAGATGATAACAAACAATCATATTACAAAAAGATACTCAGGGCTAAAAACAAGACTGATAAAAATGGCAGAAATGCTATAAGCGGAGAACAAGAGTTACTCCGAATATAAAGAGGTGTAAGAGTTACTCCGAATATAATGAGGTGTAATATGAGGAATATAAAGAAAAGCTTAATTCAGCTTCTGTATCCAAAATGTATAAGATGCTGTGTATGTGGCAGAGCTGCAATTGAAGAAGTTTGCAGCGCTTGCTTGGCCTCTCTTGAATATTTGGAGGGGAGAGTTTGTCTTAAGTGTGGAAAAGGTTTTGATGATGATTACGATGATCATACTTGTCCTGATTGCAAACTGGGGGACAAGCACTTTGATATGGCGTTTTCTTGTTTTCGCTACAAGGCTATGGGTAAAACGATCATTCATAAGCTTAAATATGAGAGCTGCAAAGAAGTATCTCACACTCTCGCCAGGTTGATGCATCAAAAACTGAAGGACGAAAATATCGTGGTGGATGCAGTTGTACCTGTACCTATTCATAGCAGGAAGGAAGAAGCCAGGGGCTTTAATCAGGCGCTGTTAATTGCAGAGAAAATTGCAGCGATGTCAGATGTTCCATTATGGGATTGCATAACAAGAACAAAGGAAACGCAGGAGCAATTTAAACTAGATAAAATTCATAGGATTTTGAATGTTCATAATGCATTTTGCATAAAAATGTTGTATAATGATGAAGAGTATAATAGCGTTTTGTTGGTTGATGATGTTTATACTACGGGCAGTACTGTAGACGAGTGCAGCAGAATATTAAAACAGCAAGGGATAGAGAAAATTTTTGTTATCACAGCTGCGACGGGCAGCAATACTTAAAATGTATTGAGGGAGGGTATATCTATGGCAGATCTTCGCAATTGTTCAAGATGCGGTAGAGTTTACGGCTATGTGGGAAAACCCATATGCAGTTATTGTGTAGAGGAAGAAGAAGATGAATTCAAGAAGGTAAAGGATTACCTCTATGATTATCCTGGCTCTACGGTGCAAGAAGTATCTGCAGCTACAGGCGTAGATGGAGAAAAAATAATGAGATTCTTAAGAGAAGAGCGGCTGCAGATAAGCTCTGAGAATACAAATATGCTGCTGGAATGTGAAAAATGCGGCAGACCGATAAACATGGGACGCTTCTGTCAAAATTGTAAGGACGAATTGAAAGCTTCTCTAAGAAAAGAATTTGGATTGGATAAGCACAATGAACCGTCAGCAGAGAATAGGGCAAAGCATCAAAGGGATCAAATGTATACAGCAACAAGACGTAAGTAGCATGTTCAAATATATAAGCATACGTAGGGGGCGCTGCCCACAGCGTCCAACTAAAATAACATATGTATAAATATTAGTAGTATTCCAGAGATGGCAAAGTGCCGGCTCTGGAATATTCTTTTTTTACTTTAATATATTAATGAAAAAAAGCTAAACTATTATATAATAAATACCGATAAAAATATTGAAAAAGAAAATGTGAGAGGTGCTACCATGGGAATAGGCTTTAACAAAATTGGCGGGGTAAACCAAGTCTACAAAGTAAACAAGGTGGAAGCCAAAAAATCAGTGAATGAAGCTGCGTCTGTGTCAAGTAAAAAGGATCAAGTTCAGATTTCAAAAGAAGCTATGGACTTTCAAACAGTGCTTAAATCTGTGAAGCAATTGAATAATTTGCCTGATATCAGAGAGGAAGTTATCAATCCTATAAAGGAAAAAATGGATAACGGCACTTACAAGGTTGATAGCAAAAGCATTGCAGAGAAGATTCTTTTAGGCGGCTTCAACAAGAAGATATAGGAAAAGCCATGGCTTTGTATAAGTGTAGTTGTGGTTTTTCTGAGGGAGAGTGAAATTGTATGATTGATAGACAAGCTGAAAAAATAGTTGAAATTTTAAAAAAGGAATATTCATATTACAAGGACTTGCTTGAGCTATCCAACAAAAAGAAATCCTTTATAATTGAGAGCAAGCTGCCGGAGTTAGATAAAATTGTAAAAATCGAACAAAATATGATTTTTGACTTGGGGCAGCTTGAGAAGATTAGAGAGCAGGAGCTGCAAAAGCTTTGTACGATGCTTCAGTTGGACGGTAAGACCAATGTAACTGAGCTGGTAAAGCATTTGCCGCTTCAATTGTCAGAGCAGCTAAAAGTATTACAAAAAGAAATGAGCAATACCATAACAGAGCTGCAGAATGTAAATAACGTCAATGGACAGCTTATACAACAGTCCTTAGACTATATTGAATACTCTGTAAATATGATTACCAGCGCTGGTCCGGCAAGCTCGCTTTATGAGGATTTAAAGCCAGCGAACCAAGGCCCGGACAATAAGAAAAGATTATTTGATACCAAGGTATAGGAAAATTGAGGTGATTTTATGAGGTCTACTTTTGCCGGTTTAAGCATTGCAATATCGGGGGCATGGGCACAGCAAAGAGCATTAGATGTTACAGGTCATAATATAAGTAACGTGAATACCCCGGGTTATTCACGTCAAAGTGTAATCCATGCATCTACCTCACCTACCTATATAGGTGTTTCTGGAAATGGAAACCTGATGAATGTTGGTACCGGAGTAGACGTTCAGGAAATCAGGCAATATAGAGATTATTTTTTGGACCAAAAGCTAAGAAGAGAAAACCAAGAGCTAGGCTATTGGGATGCCAGAAAAGGATCCATTGAGGAATTGGAGACAATATTCAATGACAATACGGAGGATGGTCTTCAGTCTGTTATGGATAGCTTTTGGAATTCATGGTCACAGCTTTCTAAGCCAGGGGGAGGCCTTACAGCAAGGTCATTGGTAAAGGAAAATGCCATTGCCTTTGTTGAGACGGTCAAGAACCTAGACAAAATGCTGATTGATTTTAGAAGAAACCGAAACAATGAAATCAAAGAAAATGTAGACAAGCTCAATGCTTTAACAAAGAATATAGCGGATATCAACTATGATATAAAGAAAATAGAAGGCAGTGGTGTAATAGCCAATGATTTGAGAGACCAAAGAGATAAGGATGTACTTGAATTGTCTAAAATGGTTAATATTCAGGTTGTAGAAGGAACTGTCTTCAATATTAATCTCGGAGGAAGACTGCTGGTGGCGGATACCGAATATAACCCCCTTGTAGCAGTGCCTGAAATGTCCGCAGATGGTTATTATTCCATCAAGTGGAGCAAGACGATGGAAAATATGAATATTGATGGCGGAAGTGTAAAAGCGCTGATTGAGACGAGAGATGAGCTGGTAGATGGCTTTAGAGATAGATTAAATGAATTTGTAAAAGGTGTAGCGGAAGAGGTAAACAAGCTGCATCTCGCAGGCTACGGAAACATAGATAGTACACAAAGAGTGATGTTTGTTAACAGTACTGATAATACAACTGTAGGAATGGATATCAGCAATATAGGCTACAATACGGAATTATTGGAAGTAAATAATATTGCTGCAGCGAAATTAGCACCTCCCGGAAACTATGAGGATAATCAGAATGCACTTGAGATATCAGAGTGGAGGCTCAAGGATGTATTTACAGATACTCAATACGATGCGGCAAACGGTAAATTCAACTTTGATGAATTTTATAGAAGTATAATAACAGACATTGGCTTAGAAGGCAATAAAGCAGCAAATGCAGCAGATGCGCAGAATTTGCTGGTTGAACAGGTAGAGAACAGGAGACAATCGCTTATGGCTGTGTCCTTGGATGAAGAAATGAGCAATTTGATTAAATATGAAAACTCCTACAATGCGGCAGCGAGAATCGTAAATGCGCTGGATGAAATGTTGGATGTTATTGTGAATAAAATCGGTTTAGGCGGAAGGTAAGGGTGATGATTTATGAGAACCACCTTTGGGACATTTAATACAGCGACCTCGGGCTTGTTTGCAAGCCAAAGGTCCTTGGATATCGTTAGCAATAACATTTCCAATGCAAACACAGAGGGCTATTCTAGGCAGCAGGTACTTCAAAGAGCATCTATTCCGGTAGGAGGAGATCCTAGGGGGTTGGTGGGTACGGGAGTCGAGACCTATGATGTCGTTCAGATAAGAAGCCAATATATGGATAATAAATACTGGGGACAGGTTAAGGCTTATGCAGAATGGAATACCAAAAGTGAAGGCTTGCAGGAGGTTGAAGGTATATTCAACGAGCCAAGTGATACAGGCATCAGAAAAGTAATGGATGAGATGTTTGCAAGTATAGAAGAACTCGTGAAAAAGTCTGGAGACAATACCAATAGAGTAAATTTAATTGAAAAAGCAGTAACCTTTAGTAATACCATTCGTGGGTTTGGACAGCAAATTGTTGATTCTATAAGAGATACCAACTTTGCAATCAAAAGCAAGGTAGATGAAGTCAATGCCTTAGCTTCTCAAATAACAGAGCTAAACAAGCAAATATTCAATATGGAGTTGGATGGACGTAAGTCAAATGGACTAAGGGATCAGCGGAGCACTTTAGTAGACAAATTATCTCAGATGGTTAATATATCAGTAAGTGAAGTTTCTGGAGAAGGAAATGCAAAGTATTTTAATGTTAAGATCGGTGGGATTACACTGGTCAACCACTATCAAACCAATAAGCTTACTACAGATAATGTAGATATACCTGGTGTCAGTGAATTGGGAACGGGCAAGATAAGTGTGATAAAGTGGGCAGGCGTAAATGGGGCTCCTTTGGATGAAGTCAAGGTTGAGAGCGGCGAATTAAAGGGAATGCTGGATATGAGAGATGGAAATGGAGAAAATTATTCTTATAGAGGCTTGCCCTTCTATTTAAATCAACTCAATCGATTTGCAAGAGATTTTGCAAAAGCCTTTAATGAGCAGCACAAAGCTGGAGTAGATCAAGACGGTGATCCTGGGGTAAATTTCTTCGATGAACCTACAGATACAGTAACTCCCTTGGATACCACCGATGATTGGAAAAATGTGACCAGTATAAACTTAAAGGTTAACGCTGCAATAAAAGGCAGCCCTTCCATGGTTGCAGCTGCCGATGCAGCTGCAGGAGAAAGCAACAATGAAAATGCTAAATTGTTAGCAAGCTTAAGAAATAAGAGAGATACATTCTATGATGCAACAACAACAAGCAAAATAAATGGAACAGCAGATGACTTCATAAAGTCTATTCTCTCCGTGCTTTCTGTAGATACAAATCAGGCTAAACGATTGACTACTAATACAGAGGCTATCGTAGAGCAAACCAAGAATAAAAGAATGTCTGAATCAGGAGTTTCCTTGGATGAGGAAATGGGTAACATGGTTAAATTCCAACAAGCTTACAATGCTTCAGCTAGAATGATTACGACACTAGATGGCATAATGGATACAATGATCAATAGATTAGGTATAGTAGGAAGATAGTGAGGTGTTAAGATGCGTATAACAAATGGCATGATGCTAAACAGCATGATGAGAAACATGAGCAGAAATTTGTCTGCAATGAGTAAGACAGAGCAAATGCTATCGACGGGAAAGAAGTTTTCAACACCCTCTGAGGACCCTATCGGAGTATCCAGAAGCTTGAGGCTTAACACTGATGTAGCAAATATGGAGCAGTATAAGAGAAACGCAGAGGATGCACAATCTTGGTTGGAAACAACGGAGATAGCGATGAATAATATGATGACAGTATTCCAAAGAACCAGAGAATTAACAGTACAAGCTGCCAGTGAAACCAACTCAGCTTCTGAAAGAAGGGCGATTGCTGCAGAAATAACACAACTAAAGGAGCAATTGATAAATATTGGAAATACAGATTATGCAGGAAGCTCTATATTTGCCGGCTATAAGACCAATAAGCCGTTGTTTGACAAGACCGGAGCGTATTCCCTACAAGCAGATGCTGCAGACCCCGTACAAACGTTAAAGAGTGCAGAGCTTATAGAATTTAATATTGGAATAGGGGACAGAATGTCTATAAACTTCCCGGCTCAAAAAATATTCGGAAATCTTGCAGGTGGAAAAACGGTGGATGATTCCATTGATGCCGCTACTGACGTTGTTACAGGCAATACATCTCAAATGATAAAGGTTTTTGATGAACTGATTACAGATTTAAACAGTAGCAACACGGCAGGGATAAATAAAGCACTGGATAGAATAGATATTCAGATGGATAATGTAAATGCAATCAGATCAGAAATTGGGGTTAAGACGAACAGATTAGAATTAACCATAAATAGAATTAATGACGATACGATCAATCTGAAAGAATTGCTATCTAAGAATGAAGATGCAGACATGGCAG
>MGOS01000096.1:27985-29239 GCA_001797185.1 Clostridiales bacterium GWB2_37_7 | reverse complement strand
GATGGATTTTCTAAGATAGGTGAGATAGATGTTAAGGATTACTAAGAACGATGCCCTGATTGGAATAAATATTACACCTTTAAAAATGAATATTTCTCAGCCCAAGGCTGACTTTGAGATGCGCCAGAAACCAGCAAGGGTGATTATAAAAAGCGAACCCTTGCAGATAAAAATTGACCAAAGTCAGGCCTTCAATGAAGCAGGACTGAAGGATAATGCCGCTTTTTCAGAGGACATGGTGGCAAGATCAAAACAAGCAGCTGCTGAGGGACTCAGCAGAATAGTATCATAGGGGAATAGTATGGCAGCCATAGAAAGTGGCGGTAATGCAATTGCAGAGATTGCCGCAGCCAATTCTATACAGATTTTTGATTGGAATATTGATTTTATACCCAAAAGCAAGCCGGTAATAGATTTTATAGGTGGCAATATTGACATAAGCGTTGATGAGGGCTATGTTGACATAAAAACAAAACCCAATAAACCGATAATCGATGTTGAGGTCGGCAGTGTTGATATTTTTTTACGGCAAAAGCCGGACATCAAGGTTGAATATCTTGGAAAAGAAGTGGATGAAATAGTTTGATGATAAAAAAGTATTGGGGGAGAAATAATATGCAGATAAACACAAGGTTTCTTGGTCATATTGAAATAGAAGAGAAGAATATAATAAGCTTTGAACATGGAATGCCTGGCTTTCACGAATTGCACAAATTTGTATTGCTAGGTATGGCAGAAAACCCAAGTTTGTATTATTTGCAGTCCTTGGATGAGGAAGAAATTTGCTTTATAGTAATCAACCCATTCTTGATATTAGAGGACTATGAAGCTGATATAAGTGAAGAAACTGTAAAACAACTGGAAATCAAAAAGGCGGAAGAGGTAAGCCTATACTGTATATTAACAATACCTGAGGGTGCAAAAAATATTACAGTAAATTTAATAGCGCCAATCGTAATAAACAATGAGAACAACAAGGCTGTACAAGAAGTATTAAACAATGACAAGTATAATATCAAACATAAGCTGTTTTAGAAGGGAGTGATCCTGTTGCTGGTACTATCGAGGAAAAAGAATGAATCAATTTTAATAGGCGATGACATAGAAATTGTAGTGGTAGAAATAAGCGAGGACAAGGTAAAGCTAGGCATAAGTGCTCCCAAAACCATGAAGATATATAGGAAGGAGCTGCTGCAGGAGATAGAGGCAGAGAACAAGAAGTCTGCAGCCACAGATAAACTGGATATCAACAAG
>MGOS01000096.1:345-27951 GCA_001797185.1 Clostridiales bacterium GWB2_37_7 | reverse complement strand
AAGGCAATGAAGAAGCTTAAATATTTTTTGAACTAGCTATAAAGTTTATAATAAGATGTCCGATATAATACTTAAGAAGCCAAAGAGTAATATCATACAGGGCCCGTGTGATAGCGCTTTTAGCTATAAATAGTCAGAAAGGATTCTGACTTAAAAAAATTCAAGGAGGAATATATAATGAGAATTAACAACAATATAATGGCGTTGAACGCAAACCGTCAATTGGGAGTCAACAACGATAAAAGTGCAAAATCTATTGAAAAACTATCATCTGGTTTAAGAATCAACAGAGCCGGCGATGACGCTGCTGGTCTTTCTATCTCTGAAAAGATGAGAGGTCAGATTAGAGGTCTTAATCAGGCTAGCAGAAATGCTCAGGATGGTATTTCTATGATTCAGACTGCAGAAGGTGCATTAAACGAAACTCAATCAATTCTACAAAGAATGAATGAGCTGGCAACACAAGCTTCAAATGGTACTTTAGCTGCTAATGATAGAACTGCTATTACTTCTGAAATTACAGCATTAACTACAGAAATTGACAGAATTGCTTTGTCAACAAAATTTAATGGTCAAACATTATTAAATGGTACTTTTGGAGTACAACTAGACGTTTCAGGTTTAGAGGTAGGCTCAGCTGGTATTACAGCAATTGATATTAGTGGTGCTGATGCTAGTGAAACTTATACAATAACTGAAGGAGCTGCTGCTGGTGATTATATTATGACAGCAACAGGCTCTGGTGACACACAAAATATAACTCTTGCTGATGGTTCAGCAGGCGTTTTGGATTTCGATAAAATGGGGATCAAGATTACAGTTAATGGCTCTCAAACTTCTGCAGGTATTGAAGCTTCAGTAGCAGGCGGCGGAGCGGCAGGTACAGTTATAACAACTGCAGCTGCTGCAGTGAGTTTACAAATTGGATCAGAAAATGATCCTTCACAAAAACTTGGAGTTACAATTGCAGCAACTGGCGCTACTGCATTAGCTGTAAATGCATTAGACGTTAGTTCTACAACAAATGCTGCTAATGCAATGACATCAGTACAAGCTGCTATTGATACAGTTTCTAGCAGAAGATCAGATCTAGGTGCTATTCAAAACAGATTAGAGTATACTGTAAAGAACTTAGATACATCTTCAGAAAACTTAACAGCTGCAGAATCTCGTATCAGAGACGTAGATATGGCGAAGGAAATCATGGAGTCTACAAAGAACAACATCCTTCAACAAGCAGCACAAGCAATGTTGGCTCAAGCAAATAACGCACCGAGTGGAGTTTTACAACTCCTTAAGTAGTTATTTGGGGTCCCTTAAGGAGCAATCCTTAAATGAATAACCGGGTGAATTGCTGGAACTTCCTTAAGCTGATCTCTCTACAACGCAGTTCGAAAGGACAAGCGTGATAGGTTAAAAAGCAGGTCGGATTGGATAATCAGCAGCCGAGCTCCTGTGCCGAAAGGTTGGAGAAGGTTCAACGACTAAGACGTACCGCCTAAAGCATTAGTCATGGCGATGAGGTCTGTAGGGATATTGAGGTGTCCCGAAGTGCCCGGCTCCTATATAATAGGATGAAGATATAGTCTGGCAGTTATGGAAACATAATTGATGGTCCGCAAGCAAACCAAGCACCTCAAGGAGTTCTACAACTTCTAAGATAGTAAACACAAAAACCGTTGGATTTTTCCAACGGTTTTTTACTGTAGCAATCCCATAAAAACTGGTAGAGTAAATCTATCAGTTTTTTTATAGTCATTACTAAAGTAATGACTAATTTATTACGATATATAGTATAAATAAATGAATATTCCAAGGAGGGAGTATTGTGCGGATTGAAAACGGAGGTTCAAACAATCAAAATGCAGCAGTAAGTGCAGCAAGAGAGCTAAGACCTAAGGTTGAAAGTATAAAAACAAATGAAGCCTATCAAAACTTTTCACAAAAACCTCAAGAACAGCTGACAATGGATGAAAAACAATGGATCAATCTGATTGAGAGAGCAAATAAAGCTTTGAGCGGTGGGGATAGAAGCTTTGAGTTTTCTATACATGAAGCAACAAAGGAAATTGTGGTAAAGGTCATTGATAAGGATACCAATGAAGTAATAAGAGAAATACCCAATGAAAAGATACTGGATATGGTAGCTAAGATGTGGGAGATGTCAGGTATTTTCGTTGACGAAAGAAGGTAAAGCTTATGGCAAGCAATATATCAAACGTTTTGAATAGCAAATTAAGACTATCGGGTTTGGCTTCAGGACTGGATACTGATTCTATAGTGCAACAGCTGATGAAGGCTGAAAGCTACAAGGTGGATAAAGTGAAGCAGGACAAGCAGCTATTGGAATGGAAGAGAGATGACTATAGGTCGATTACCACTCTGTTGACAAACTTCAAGAACGATTTCTTTGATGTTCTAAAACCTACTTCAAATATGAGAACCGCAACCAATTACAAGCAATTTACTGCAACCTCAAGCGATAGCACTGCTATTACTGCAACAGCTACTTCTGCAGCAGTGGCCGGTTCTCATACAATTGAGGCTACTCAACTGGCAAAGGCAGCAAATACAACAAGTGGAGGTGCAGTGACTAAGTCACTCGAGAGTACGCTAGACATAGGCAGCTTTACGTTTACCAACAATGATTTTAATATTTCACTTAATGGAGTAACAAAAAACATAAAGCTTAATGGGGATTATACTGACATAGCTGGGTTGAAGGCTGGACTTCAAAGCTCTATCGATGCAGCCTTTGGAGCTGGCAAGATAGCTGTTGGCAATAGCGGGAATTTGCTTGATTTTGCAACAGATAACGGCAGAGTCACGCTGACAAGCGGAACCAGTGATGCTTTGGCTCAGCTAAATATAACTTCAGGCGCATCAAATAGACTTAATCTAAATGCAAATCTAGATGCTGCCAATACAGCTGTTGCTTTGTCAGGCACGTTGGCTTTTGACATTAATGGGGTGAGTTTTTCCTTTGATACAGCAAATAAGACCATGAGTGCTGTGATGAATGAGATAAATAGCAGTGCAGCAAATGTCACCTTGAATTATAGTGAAGTAACGGATAAGTTTACTTTGACCTCTAAGACAAATGGTGCGGGAGCAGCAATAACTATTAGCAATACTACAGGAAGCTTTTTTGGTGCAGGAAGTGCAACTGGAATAACTACAGGAGCAATCAATAATGGACAGGATGCGATATTTAACCTGGATGGCATCAATGGGATTGTCAGGAGTGACAACAACTTTACCATCGACGGAGTAAGCTACAGTGTAAATGAGTTAAATACCCCAGTTACAATAACAGTGAATCAGGATGTAGATGGCGTATACGACAAAATAAAGACCTTTATTGATAAATACAATGAAGTTTTAAGTAAAATAAATGGTGAATTGCTGGAAGAACGCGACAAAGACTTTTTGCCTCTCACTGATGAACAAAAAGAAAGCATGAGTGAAGATGATATCAAGAGTTGGGAGGAAAAAGCCAGATCCGGAATCCTTCGAAATGATGATATACTTGTTAACATTGCTGACGGTATGAGAAAAGCACTCTATGACAGCATAGCAGATGTTCCGGGGGGATTATCATCAATAGGGATCACAACAGGCAATTACTTCACTTCGACGAAGGCTGAAAAAGGAAAGCTGATTATTGATGAAACCAAATTAAAGGATGCTATCAGAAATTCTCCTGATAAGATCATGAATATATTCTCAAAAGAGTCAACGATTTCATATTCACCGGACTTAACTGCTGCTGATAAAAATACCAGGTACAGTGAGAATGGTGTAGTCCAAAGAATATATGATATCCTGCAGGATAATATAAGAACCACCAGAAGTGCAAATAGTAAGAAGGGTATACTCCTTGAGAAGGCAGGCATCATTGGTGATCTAACGCAATTTGATAGCCTTATACCAGACCAGATAGAGGGAAAGGACAAGCTTATATCAGATATGTTAGCTAAGCTGTACAGCAAGGAAGATGCTTACTATCGGAAGTTTGCAGCATTAGAGACAGCGATGAGTAAGATGAACAGCCAATCATCGTGGCTGTCGCAACAATTAGGCGGGGGACAATAGGTAGAAAGTGAGGGCAAATGATGGCAATAGCAAATGATTTATACAGCCAATTTCAAAGAAATAGAATCAATATACAAACAGAAATGGGTGAAACGCAGACAAGCTATGTAAACAATAGTACAGCTGTAAATAAAAATGCAGCATATCAGCAATATCAAAATAATATGGTAAATACTGCTTCTCCACAAGAGCTGACACTGATGCTTTATAATGGGTTGGTTAAGTTTTTAAACCTATCAATACTAGGCATTGAGGAAAAGTCTATAGAGAAAGCAAATAACTATATTTTAAGATCTCAAGATATCATAGTAGAATTTATGAGTACCTTAGATATGAACTATGAGGTATCGAGCGGTCTAATGTCACTTTATGATTATATGAATAGTAGACTAAAAGAAGCAAATATTAAGAAGGACAAAGCAATAGTTGAAGAGGTACGAAAGCTTGCAGAAGACCTGCGTGACACATGGGGTCAAGCAATGAAAATGGCAAAACAATCGCAGGTGGTAAACAAGTAATTGAGACATAAAGGTTATCCGGGGAGGCTATTATGAATAATTTACTTATTGACGATTTGAACCACACTATAGAGCAGAAGCTGGAGCTATTTTCAGAAATTTATAATATTACAGTTTTGCAGCAGAAGGATATAGAAGATAACCAAGCAGATAATATTGAAGCATTGGTACAACAAAAGCAGCTGATTATTGACAAGATAGACAAGTTGGATGAGAGCTTCCTTGAAGGATACAAGCAGTTGAAGCTAGAGCTTCAGCTTGATAGCTTAGAGAAAGCAGATATAAACAAATACCCTGAATTGAAGAGAATTAGAAGCAGTGTGGATAAAATAATGGGCTTGGCTCAAAAGATTATGGAGCTGGAAAACAGTAATAGAGAGAAGCTGGATGCTATATTCCAAGCAATAAAGTGTGAGTTGCGTAAAGTCAATACGGGAAAGAGGTCTATAAGGGCTTATGAAGCAGTTCCTGTATACAATGACGGAATTTATATTGACAAGAAAAAATAGCATAGTATAAGTGGGAAGAAGAGTGCTTTTTCCCACTTATTTTCATTAAAATATTAAAAAGGTTAATTGTGCTAATTTTTGCTAAATAAACCTAAAGTACTTGAAACATGGCAAATATAGTTATATAATGATGATATGGTGTAATAACTAGGTCTGTGGTTGAAAATCGATGCCAGTCGCAGGCAAAACGATCCACGTAAGCAGAGCAAGGCTCTACGATCATGGTGCGGCTTAGAGGTAAGTCCGTCCAGCATGGCATGTAATTAATCTGCTATATGCTGAGAGAGGTAGTAGTGAGGGACTCAAATGTTGGTAGCGAAACCTCCAGACGGCGAGTGTGGGGACAAAGACCAGGTCAGCTAGAAATGTACGCCAAAGAAAATATTAAGGTATTGTGTGCTTGGGTAGAACGAAGTCTTGGCAGTAGAAATCCCGGAACAGTTCGAATCACCAACACCAGCCTAAAAGGAAAGAGGGATTTTTACATGTTTAATGACAAGAATTTAGTTTGCAAGGACTGCGGAAATGAATTCGTATTCACAGCAGGAGAGCAAGAGTTCTATTCAGAAAAGGGTTTCCAAAACGAGCCAGCAAGATGCAAGGACTGTAGATCCGCTAGAAAGAATGCAAGCGGAGACAGAGGAGCAAAGAGAGAAAGAGTAATGTACGATACAACATGTGCTGAGTGCGGATGCGAAACACAAGTTCCATTCAAACCAACAAGCGCAAGACCTGTATATTGCAAGAACTGCTTCGACGCAAGAAGATAGTTTATTAAGCCGCTGAAAAGCGGCTTTTTTCATTGTATAGGAAAGTATAATTTCCTATACAATGGGGGATTCTCCCCCTTGCATCCGTCGAAGGGAACCATAGGGTTCTCTAGCGAAAAATAGTGCGGCGTGAGGCGCATATTTTATGCCCAAAATGAAGGCGATAATAACCAGATATTATCTTACTATTCCTGAGTAACAAAATAATAACTCCTTCGACAAAATCTCCAAAAACATGTCACATTTATTCACAGCCTGTTCGATTTGATATATATTTAATGTGCACAGCCATTCACATTTTCTTCACAGCTTAAACAAGCCAAATACAAGTTATCAACAGACTTGTGCACATTATCCACAGAAAACATAAAATGACTGTGGGTAAATATGTGGAAAAACAGTGTTTAGGAAGTCATTGATTTTGCTTAATAGTTTTAAAAGCAAAAATATGACGTGTTCGCTTTACATAAATATATAAATAAAAATTTATACATAAAATTTGAGTAAATTTGAAAAAATATGAAATAAAGGGAAACTTGTCGAAAAATTTGATAATTTTTACTATAAAAAATAAAAAACGGCAGGATTATTTATTGAAATGTAGAATAAAATAGATATAACCGAAAGCATAATAGATGCGAAAGGAGAGGTTTTTATGCGTATAGTAGTTAGTGGCAGAAACATCGTACTTACTGATGCTCTAAAGGATAAGGTAAACAAAAAACTTTCGAAATTTGAAAGGTTCTTTGGACCAAACTCAGAGGCGCATGCAACTTTAAGTGTAGAAAAGGGTAGACATATATTTGAGGTAACAATTCCTTTTAATGGTATTATCATTAGAAGTGAAGAGGCTACTGATGATATGTACATGTCGATTGATAATGTAATAGAAAAGCTCGAAAGGCAAATGCGCAAGCAGAAAACAAAGCTAGAGAGAAAAATGAAGGATTATAATTTGAGATTTGATACATTGTTTGAAAGTAGACCAGAGGATGATGAGGATGAGATCGAAATTGTAAAAACCAAGAAGTTTGCTTACAAGCCAATGCCTGCAGAAGAGGCGGCCATGCAGATGGAGCTATTGGGTCACAGCTTCTTCGTATTCTCAAATTCTGATACCGAAGAGGTTAATGTAATATATAAGCGTAAGGATGGAAACTATGGCTTAATAGAACCGGAATTCTAAAATAAGAAAACAGCCGAAGGGCTGTTTTTTTTATGCATTTTTGAGCATATTATCATATTTGTTATAAATTTGGCTAAAACATCTTTCAAAAGGAAGGTGTTTATTTTTTTTAGTCGAATATATATATAGCAGAATGCGTCTGAATGGAGGGATATTCTTGGAGAACATAAAAGAAAACTTATCGGAAGAGATAAAGAATCTCATATGCAAGCTGCCAGATATCAAGCACTGCAGTGTGGTGTGCAGTCAGGATAATGTAGTTGAAGAAATACATGCATTGGCAGGCGTAAGTAGAAATATTAAGCAGCTGGTTAGAGATATACAATCGGCTATAAATGCAAGATTTGGTATAAATATTGATTATAAAGTAATAAGTATCGCTCAAATTGATGAAAGTGACTTCAAGGAAACCAGGTTAAAGCTAGATGGCATATCGGTAAATAATATCGAGAATTCCATTGAAGCAACAGTGACCTTGAAATACGATGATAAGCTTTTTGAAGGCAAAAGCAGAAGAATTAAGTCAAGGAGTAACAAGCTAAAAGCAATCGCTGATGCGACTCTTTTGGCATTGGAAGGTTATTTAGATATAGGGCAAGCTTTCTATTTAGAGGACATGCAGATCGTACTGGTTGCAAATAGGGAGCTATTTGCATGTGTAATTGGCTTTGCCTTAGGGGGCAAGGAGGAGCTGTTGTCAGGCTGCAGCATTATCAATGCAGATGAAAATGAAACCGTCGTTAAGGCAGTGCTGTCAGCAGTAAATAGGAAGATCAGCACAATGAGTTAATTTTTGGCCGACATACCTTTTTTTAGCGGAGCGTTTGCCTGTCTAACTAGCGGAAAGACAGAGCCTCGAATTTAAGGAGGGCAAACCATGAAAAGAATCGCAGGAGTTCTAATTACAATAGTTTCATTATTTTTAGCAGCAGGAGCTAGTAGAACCTGGTTTTAAGCTTTTATTAGTTTGTCGGCCAATGTTTTAGAAAGGTGAATAGAATGTCAAGTAAGCTAAAACTTTGCGTAACTACAATAATAATATTAGGAATTACATATTTAGTTTTTTCGGTAAGTACTTCTATTATGCTAGATATTAGAAGTGTTATTATTTTTACTATATTATCTATTGTAGCTGAATCGTTATTGATACCAACTCCTGGGGAAAGTGCAATATCAGTCAGTTTTGCTGTAAACTTAGCTGCTATTTTAGTATTGGGGGTACCGGAGGCAGCTTGGATTGCATGTATAGGAGTTATGGTTAGGTCTGTTAAGCATCAAGGTAATTATGTGCATATACTAAATACACCTTGGTACAAAACTTTATTTAATGGAGCTAACATCTTACTATCAGCAGGTATTGCGGGATATTTCTATATATTTTTCGGTGGAGTACCAGAAGTTATTGACTTCAATAATTTATTCTTACCTTTAATGACTTCTATCATATCATATGTCCTGATAAACGAAACAATTATGTCTTGGCTTATGTCGGCTGCTACTGGAGAAGCGTTTATAAGCAGCTGGTTGAGCAACTTATTTTTTGCTGCCAGAGATTGTATATTTGTGGCTCCATTGGGAGTACTAATGGCGATAGCATATATGAAATACAATATATTAGGTATATTTTTATTCTTAGGTCCACTGTTACTGGCACGTTACTCCTATAAGTTATACATTGATATGCGCCGGATATATATAGATACAGTAAAATCCTTGTCTCAAGCAATTGAAGTCAAAGACCCATATACTCAAGGTCATTCCATGAGGGTTGGCGAATACGCAGTTGCCTTAGGAAAAAGATTAAAGCTTTCTAACAAAAAACTTGAAAATCTTAAGATGGCTGCTATACTGCATGATATCGGCAAAATAGGCATCGAGGAAAGTATATTGAATAAGCCGGGAAAGCTTACAGAGGAAGAGTTTGATAAAATAAAAACCCATCCTGAAAACGGATATAAGATCATACAGGACATAGAATTTCTGAAGGATGTATCAGAAATTGTATTGAATCATCATGAGAAGATGGATGGTACAGGCTATCCCAATGGGAAACGGCAGGATGAAATAAGAAAAGAAGCCGCTATATTAAGCATAGCTGATGTATACGATGCATTGACCTCCGATCGGCCTTATAGAAAGGCATTGACTGTGGAGCAGGCCTTTGCCATCATTGAAGAGGGAAAAGGCAAGCATTTCGATGCACAATTGGCAGAAGAGTTTATGGATATGATAAAGGAGCAAGGGAGCGCGGAGCATTGATTATAGAAAGTGTTGGTACATCGTTGATCGTAGGCAAACTGCGAAAGGGCAGATTTTCCTACTTAAAGGATGCAGAAATATATAAATGGTATTTGATTGTAAGTGCTTTTTTAATAGAATTTATTGCAGTTATCTTATCCAATAAAGGGTATCAGCTTATAAGCAATAATATATTCAGTATACATTTTATCTCTTACAGTCTACTGTTTATAGGCATTTACTTTAACATCAGCAGACTGTCCTTTAAATTAATAATGTTAGGTACATTCCTGAATTTTATTGTAATTATGTTAAATGGCGGGCAAATGCCTGTATCTCAGGATGCCATGATAAAGGCAGGATTGGCAGAAGATCTAAATGCACTGATAAATGGTGAAATAATTACACATACCATAATTGTAAAGGACACAGTGCTTAAATTCCTTGGTGATATTTTTATATTGCCGAAGCCTTATCCAAGACCCAAAGTATTTAGCATAGGAGATGTCTTTTTAGCTTTAGGGATATTTGTTTATATACAAGAAATTATGGTGAAAAAACGATATAAGCGATAATGGTAAGGTTTATGGCTATATAATAAATAATATGGCGGTAAACCTTTTTTACTGCTTGTGCCAGAATTTTCTCCTTCTATTCGGAAAAGGCACATGGGCTTCAAATGCGGCACGAGCCGCCTTTGTTTTTCAAAACAACTCAAAATGCTTGGCAAGCCTAAAAAGTTGTTATGTAGTGCATGTTGTGCTAAAATAAATAAGATAATATTTATAGACAACTAGGATTTTTGGAGTGTTTATTATGTACTCAAATAGGTATTCGCATATAAATAAATATTTTGCTTTTGCTGTTATGCTATTTGCTGTTTTATCAGGCGTATCAGATGATTATAGTGAAGCAAATGCTGCTAACACGAAGGATGGAAATCTTGCTTATTTTTTAAAGATTAATCATTTATTTATTCAAAATTCGGGCAAAATAACTACTCAGGTTTTGATAAATAAATATAATGCTTTTTGTGAATATGTCCAAGGGATTATAGCAAAGGATGCAGCAGGTATTATTTTTACAAGTATTGCAGCAGGCACTCTATTTTTTGCTGCATTTTTTCTAAATAATAAAATAATGCAGAACAATCTATGGAGAAAAGCTGTTTTTTAATCTCTCATTCAACGCTGTTGCTGATCCATAAAGCTGTCCGCAAAAGAGCTTAATTATGATATCGTGTTAATGAAAAGGAGAGATAAAATGTCAATATTCGATAAATTATTTGGCAATCAAAATGATAGAGAAGTAAAGAAGCTGATGAAAACTGTAGATGAAATAGAAGCCTTAGAGCCTTCTATCAAAGCGCTGACAGATGAACAGCTTCAAGAAAAGACTCAAGAGTTTAAAGAGAGACTGACCAAGGGTGAAACCCTTGATGATATACTGCCGGAAGCCTTTGCTGTTGTTAGAGAAGCAGCTGTGAGAGTTATAGGACAGAGACACTTCAGGGTGCAGCTATTGGCAGGTATTGCTCTGCATCAAGGCAGAATTGCTGAAATGAGAACAGGAGAAGGTAAAACCTTGGTGGCTACCCTCCCTGTTTATTTGAATGCCTTGGAAGGAAAAGGTGTGCATCTTATTACAGTAAATGATTACTTGGCGAAGTACCATAGTGAATGGATGGGTAAGATATATAATTTCCTTGGAATGACGGTAGGATTAATCATTCATGGTCTGGAAGGCAATGATCGACAAAATGCCTATCATGCTGATATTACCTATGGTACGAACAATGAGTTCGGCTTTGACTACCTAAGGGACAACATGGTTATCTATCGAGAGCAAATGGTGCAGAGAGAACTGAATTTTGCACTGATTGACGAAGTAGACAGCATATTGGTAGATGAAGCAAGAACACCACTTATTATTTCAGGTATTGGGGAGAAATCCACGCACTTATATTTTGTAGCAGACAACTTTGTAAAGGGTCTAAAGACAGAAGTGGATTATACCATAGATGAAAAAGCACACTCTGTTATGCTTACCGATGATGGTGTAGCAAAGGCAGAAAGGTTTTTCAGCCTTGAAAACCTAGGCGATGCGGACAACATGGAGATCAGCCATCATATAAACCAAGCATTAAAAGCTAGGAATCTTATGAAAAAAGATATAGACTATGTTGTAAAAGATGGTGAAATTATCATTGTTGATGAATTTACCGGACGCCTGATGTTTGGCAGAAGATATAGCGATGGCTTGCACCAAGCTATAGAGGCAAAAGAGGGTGTGAAGGTAGAGCGAGAATCTCAAACACTTGCAACCATAACCTTTCAAAATTACTTCAGAATGTATAACAAGCTGGCAGGTATGACCGGTACGGCTAAAACGGAAGAGGATGAGTTTAAGGATATTTACAATCTTGATGTTGTTGAAATACCAACCAACAGACCGGTACAGCGTAAGGATCATGCAGATGCTGTATATAAAAGCACGAAGGGCAAGTTTAATGCAGTTGTAGAAGAAATTGCGAAGCTGAATCAAAAAGGTCAGCCGGTGCTGGTAGGTACCATATCTATAGAAAACTCTGAGATTCTAAGCGCAATGCTTAAGAAAAAGGGTGTTCCTCATGAAGTGCTAAATGCAAAGCAGCATGAAAAGGAAGCACAAATAGTAGCCTTGGCAGGACAAAAAGGTGCAGTTACCATATCCACCAATATGGCAGGCAGAGGTACTGACATTATGCTTGGAGAAGGAGTACAAGATCTGGGTGGTCTAATGATACTTGGTACAGAAAGACACGAGTCCAGACGTATAGACAATCAGCTTCGTGGTCGTTCAGGAAGACAGGGAGATCCGGGGGCCAGCAGATTCTATGTATCTCTTGAAGATGATTTGATGAGACTGTTTGGGTCTGAAAAAATAGTAGGCATTGTTGAAACCTTGGGGATGGATGATGAAATGAATATTGAACATCCGCTGCTTTCCAGGTCTATTGAAAATGCGCAGAAGAAGGTAGAAGGAAGAAACTTTGATATAAGAAAGCACGTATTGCAGTATGACAATGTAATGAACAAGCAAAGAGAGGTTATATACAGTCAGAGAAGAAAGGTTCTCATGGGAGACAGCATCAAGGACAGTGTAATGGATATGATGAAGGATGTAATAAACGATGCTGTTGCAACCTATACTGTAGGCAGCGAATATGCTGAGGAATGGGATCTTAAGGGCTTAGTGGATTTCCTGCATACCGTATATCTTCCTAAGAACGCTTTAAGCCAAGAGCAGCTTTTGAGCTTCACCAGAGAAGAGCTTATAGAGAATTTAATAGAGCTTGCTATGAAGCAATATGAAGAAAAAGAGCAGCAGTTTGGAGAAGATACGATAAGAGAGCTGGAAAGAGTAATCCTGCTCAAGGTTGTAGACACAAAGTGGATAGATCATATAGATGCAATGGATCAATTGAGAGAGGGTATCGGCCTGCGTGCTTATGGACAGCAAGATCCTGTAAGAGCTTATCAAATGGAAGGCTTTGATATGTTCCAACAATTGATAAACAGCATCAAAGAAGATATGGTAAGATATATTCTCAATGCCAAGGTAGGAAATCTACCTGAAAGAGAACAGGTTGCAGAAGCGATTACTACGAATCATGAGGATGCAATCAAAAAACCCGTAGTTAAGGAAGATAAAATTGGCAGAAATGATTCGTGCCCATGCGGCAGCGGCAAGAAATACAAAAAATGCTGCGGTGCAGAATAAATAAGTGTTGGATGCTGCCCACAGCATCCAACTAAATATATAAGCAAGGGCTGACCAAGTTTCGTGTTCTTGGATACGAAACTAGTGTCTGCCCTTTGTACATAAATAAGGAGGGTTACTATGCTGGAATTAGAACAATATAGATATGAATTGAACAAGCTGGAAGCTATCATTAATGAAATTGAGGTGTCACTTTGACATCGAAAAAATAAACCATGGGATTCAAGAGCTGGAGCAGGGTATGCAGCAGGAGGGCTTTTGGAATGACTCTGAAAAGGCAGCTGCTACACTAAAGAGTGTAAAGGTGCTAAAAGATAAGCTGGAGCGATATGAAAGCTTAAAGAGTTCTTATGAGGATTTACATGTATTGATTGACCTTGGCATGGAAGAGCAGGATTCATCTATTTCTGATGAAGTAGCAGATTCTCTGAAAGCACTCATTCATGTAGTAGAAGATATGCGAATTGAAACCTTGTTGGTGGGAGAGTATGACAGAAACAATGCGATCCTTTCCATACATTCAGGTGCAGGTGGGATAGATGCACAGGATTGGGCAGAAATGATACTTAGGATGTACACACGCTGGGCAGACAAAAAAGGATATCATGTCACGATACTGGATATTTTGAAGGATTATGAGGCCGGTATAAAAAGCGCAGCTTTGCTAATTGAAGGTGAAAACTCCTATGGCTATCTAAAGTCAGAAAAAGGTGTACATCGACTTGTGAGACTATCTCCTTTTGATGCAGCGGGCAAAAGACATACCTCCTTTGCCTCTGTAGATGTAATTCCGGAGTTGGATGACGGTGTAAAGATTGATATTGATCCAGAAGATCTAAAAATTGATACTTATAGAGCAGGTGGAGCGGGTGGACAGCATGTTAACAAAACTGAATCTGCTGTGAGAATTACCCATATTCCAACTGGCGTTATCGTACAATGTCAAAATGAACGCTCACAGCACAGCAACAAGGATATGGCTATGAAGATGCTGATGTCCAAGCTTATTGAATTGAAGGAACAAGAGCAGAAGGACAAGATAGAGGATATAAAGGGTGAATACAGAGAAATAGCATGGGGCAGCCAAATTAGATCCTATGTATTCCATCCTTACAGTATGGTAAAGGATCATAGGACAAATGAGGAAACCGGTAATGTAAATGCCGTAATGGATGGAGAAATCGATGGTTTTATCAATGCTTATTTGAAGCAGAGAGCTTAAAGATAAATGCAGAGATGGCACAATATTGTAGAAGACTGTCGTTGTATTATGAAGAGAAGTATTGTTTTATGGGATATATTGCGATAAAATATTACTATATATGTTGCGAAAAAGATGAATCAAGGAAAATGTTTTGCACTTTTTTAGTTAAATGTAAGATGTTCAGTGCAAAACTTATAGTACATACTTGCAATTATTTATTTTAATAAAATATGATTGGGGGATTTCGTATGAAAAAAAGAGATGATTTTGTTAACATACCTGTTTTTGCGCAAAAGAAGGCACCCAAGCATAAGTTGAATTTATTCAGCAGTTTAAAGAAAATTAAGCTGCCTAAGCTTAATTTTAAAAAGGGTAATACAAAATTAAAAATGCCCACAGCATTCAAATTTAAGATTCCAAGCTTTAATATAAAGAATTTCAGTCTAAAAGAATTAAAGTCTATTAAGCTTACAAATTTATTCACAGGTATTAGGGGACGGATTATATCACTGGCGGTATTTATAATCATATGCATGATATTTCCGATTGTTCTAAGCATCAGTACCTTGGATGGCAATATAAAGAAAAACCAAAGAGAATTAAACATGACTATTAACCGAAGCATAGCTGAAAAGATAGATAATTATATTAAACAAGGATTTAACAGCTTGGATTTAATACCGAAATCAGTCGATATATTGACCTTAGACGCATTTCAGCAGGAGCGAGCCATAAGAAAGCTTGGGGAAGACAGATTTAGTGCTGTATATTTAGTAGATGCTCAAGGTACGATGTTAGTAACATCTGACACGACACAAAAAGGTGTTAACGCTGCAGACAAGCCTTGGTATAAAGAAGCAATGCGAGGGAAGGCATATATATCTGATGCAATTCCTGATGAGAAAACCAAACAGCCTATAGTATATATGGCTTCACCGATTTTGGATCAATATCAAAAGCCGGTAGCTGTTATAGCAGCTAAGATGGAATTGAACAATATGCAAACCCTTGTTAAGAACTTAAAGGTGGGTATGCAAGGAATTGCTTATATAGTTGATAAAAACGGTGTTGTGCTTGCACATCCGGAATATAAAGAAAAAGTACTTAATTTTTATAACGCAGCAGAAAACAAAATTAAAGGCGCGCAGAATACAGTAAATGGAGTCGCAGGTGCTACAATATATAAGAATGACAAGGGAGAAGATGTTTATGGTGTTAACAGCATCATACCTTCTGCAACCTGGGGTATGATTACAGAACTCCCTGTAAACGAGGCAATGCAGCCTATAAATGAGGCTAGAAGCAAGATAGCATGGATGACTATCGGAGCTCTTGTATTAGCAGTATTAGGTAGTTTTGTACTGGCATTTATGATAACAAGGCCATTAAAGAATATGGCAAAGGTGGCATCAGAAGTAAAGAATGGGGATTTGAGCAAAAGGCTTAAGGTAACAGCCAAGGACGAAATAGGTGAGCTGCAGATAGCCTTTAACCTGATGACTGATTCGCTTTCAGGAATACTAAATGAAGTCAGTGTGGCAGTTGAAGAAATAACGGAGATGTCTGGCAGGCTGAGTGAGGGAGTTCAAATCAGCACGGCAGCAACAGAAGAGATCACGGCTATTGTTGAAGGCGTAGCAGAAGGTGCCCAAGCTCAGATCAATTCTGTAAATACAACTGCATCAATAACAAAAGAAATTACAGATAGTGTTGTAGGAACCTCGTTTAAGTCTCAAACCGTCGCTCAGGCAGCGAATCAAGCAGCACTTATCGCAGAGGAAGGCTCTGACAACATCAATATAATCAACGATAAAATAGTAAGCATCAAGGATAATGTTTTAAGCTCTGCGAAGCAGGTTGAAAAGCTAGGCAGTAAATCAGAAGAGGTTACAGGTATCGTTAAAGTCATAAGAGATATAGCGGGTAAGACAAATATGCTGGCACTTAATGCATCTATTGAGGCAGCAAGAGCAGGTGATGCAGGCAGGGGCTTTGCAGTAGTGGCAAATGAAATAAGAAATCTGGCAGAGCAGACCAGAGAAGCCTCCAAGAATATAGAAACCCTATTGATTGAAATACAAAAAGAAACCGAATATACTGTATCCGCTATGAACCAAGGCTTAATCGAAGTTGAGTCCGGTACCAAAGCAATAAGCTCGACCTATGGTACATTCAATAAAATAATAGAGGAAATCCATAGTGTAGCAAAAGATATAAATCAAGTTTCAGAATCCGTATTAGAGTTGAAAACTGGAAGCGAAAGAATAATAAGCTCGATAGAGGAAGTAAATGAGATAGCTGAAACAACTTCCATGGGTACGCAAAGTGTATTGGCAAGCACAGAAGAGCAGGCATCTTCAATACAAGAAATAAACGATTTGGCGATAGGCTTGAGCAACATGGCGGTTACACTTAAGGGATTAGTATCCAAGTTCAAGGTATAAAATAAAAAAGCTGCTTATGCAGCTTTTTTTGATGTATTCATTCCATTCCTATAATATCAACTTTTCTGCAGCCTTTGCAGGACATGAGGAGCTGCACCAGCTCCTCGGGATTGATCTCCATGGCTTTCATATCGACTGTAGCAGTTAGTGTGGCAGAATCCATAATAGGCATTGTTTGATTAATGGTAAGTATATTGCCCTTTACAGAGGCAATGGTATTTATAATATCAGACAATACGCCGGGAGCATGACGCAAAACCATAAATAAAATAAGCATTTTGCCCTTTTCGCTGGACATAAAGTCAAAGACACTGTCTTTATATTTATAAAAAGCACTTCTGCTTAGGCCTACTTTTTTACAAGCCTGTTGTATGGTTACAGCATCCCCGCTGCGAAGTAAGTCTTTGACTTCTATAACCTTTTCATATACATCTGAAAGTATTTTCGAATCTACAATATACATCTTTTGATGTTGCATAAGTACCCTCCTGTTACTAAATTATGTTTATTGATATACTAACATAGGGCAAAAAAATATACAACCTAGCAACCAACGCAAAGCATTGCAATGTATGTAGAAAAAATTAGCAAAAAGAGTTAATATATTAATGTAGGTAAATTTATTCCTTATAAAACAAAGAATAGGTACTATTAAGTTTTACTAAAGATAACTAGGAGGAGTTTTATGGACATTATAGAAAAATTGGCTAAGGAGCTGAGTGTTAAACCTTGGCAGGTAGAGAGCACCATCAAGCTTATAGATGATGGAAATACAATACCCTTCATCGCAAGATATAGAAAGGAATTAACGGGAGAACTTTCTGACACCGTTCTTCGTGACTTGCATGAAAGACTGATCTATTTGAGAAGCCTTGAGGAAAGAAAGCAGGATGTTATAAGAATTATTGAGGAGCAAGGCAAGCTGACTGAGGAGCTCAGAGCTGCCATCCAAAAAGCAGAAATATTGTCTGAGGTAGAGGACTTATATAGACCCTATAAGCAAAAGAAGCGGACTCGAGCAACCATTGCAAAGGAACGTGGCTTAGAGCCCTTGGCAGATATTATTTGGAAGCAGGAAATATCAGAAAGATCAATCGAGGAAATTGCATCAGAGTATATAAATGAAGAACTGGGTGTAAAGACGTTGCAGGATGCAATGCAGGGAGCGTCGGATATCATAGCAGAGACGATATCCGATAGCGCAGAGTTTAGAAAGGATATTCGAAATACGACATATAGAAATGGAATGATCGTAAGTAAAGGTACCACTGAGGACAGGTCTGAATACCAGATGTACTACGATTACAGTGAGCCAATTTTTAAAGTTGCATTGCATAGAGTATTGGCGCTTAACAGAGGAGAAAAAGAAAAGTTTTTATCAGTAAAAATAGATGCCCCAATCGAAAATATACTGAACTATTTAAGCAATCAGGTATTGGTAAAAGAATCACCCTATAAGCAGCTGTTGGTGGATACCGTTAAAGATGCTTACAGCAGGTTGATTGCTCCATCTATAGAGAGGGAGATCAGAAATGAACTGACAGAGAAGGCAGAGGAGCAGGCAATCAAAGTATTCGGCACCAATCTAGGCAGTTTACTTTTGCAGCCCCCTATAAAAGGAAAAGCTGTAATGGGCTATGACCCTGCTTATAGAACAGGCTGCAAAATTGCTGTTGTAGACGAGACAGGGAAGCTCCTGGATACAACTACAGTTTATCCCACACCTCCTCTAAATCAGGTGGAAAAGACAAAGCAAGAGTTAAAGTCACTCATAACAAAGCACCATGTTTCTGTAATATCACTGGGAAATGGTACAGCTTCTAGAGAGTCAGAGTTGATTTGTGCAGAAATAATTAAGGAAATAGATATGGAGCTTCATTATATAGTTGTAAATGAAGCAGGAGCATCTGTTTACTCTGCTTCTGAGCTGGCAGCACAAGAGTATCCGGATATAAATGTGTCTCTAAGAGGGGCGATTTCTATAGCAAGAAGACTTCAAGATCCCTTGGCAGAGCTGGTAAAGATTGATCCACAATCCATCGGGGTAGGGCAATATCAGCATGATGTGTCCCAAAAGAAGCTGTCAGAAGCACTCAAGGGAGTTGTAGAGGATTGCGTGAACAGTGTAGGCGTTGATCTGAATACAGCATCTGCTTCATTGCTATCCTACATTTCCGGTATCAACTCCAGTATTGCAAAAAATATAGTA
The DNA here is from genome assembly GCA_001797185.1 of Clostridiales bacterium GWB2_37_7. Lineage (GTDB taxonomy): Bacteria > Bacillota > Clostridia > Lutisporales > Lutisporaceae > GWB2-37-7. Next base: position 9,016 of record MGOS01000096.1, on the reverse strand, counting down.
GCATATAGAGAGGAAAATGGCGCCTTTAAGAGCAGAAAAGAGATAAAGAAGGTTAAGAAGCTGGGAGACAAAGCCTTTGAACAGTGTGCAGGCTTCTTGAGAATAAAGGAAAGCAGCAATGTGCTGGACAATACAGGCGTACATCCTGAGTCCTATGAAGCAACAGAACAGCTTATAGCAAAGACAGGAAGCAGCCTTAAGAAAATGAAAACAAAGGAATTGCAGTCAGTAGCCATAGAGCTTGGCAAAGCAGATATCAATCATATAGCTGAGGAACTGGGCGTAGGTGTGCCTACCTTGAGAGATATCATTGCAGAGCTTCAAAAGCCGGGCCGCGACCCTAGAGATGAAATGCCTAAGCCAATATTTATGACTGATGTAATGGAAATGAAGGATCTTAGAAAGGATATGATGCTTACAGGTACCATAAGAAACGTTATAGACTTCGGTGCCTTCGTGGATATCGGTGTGCACCAGGATGGATTGGTGCACATATCTGAAATGGCGGACAGATTTGTTAAAAACCCTATGGAAGTTGTTAAGGTAGGGGATATTGTCAAGGTCAAGGTGCTGGATGTAGATTTAGACAGAAACAGAATAAGTCTCAGCATGAAGGGCCTGAACTAGAATAGAAAACACTATTTACTTTTATAAAAAAAGAAGCTATAATATATTTGAAAAGTTAATAACCTAACAATCTTCAGGGAGGGGTGTAATTCCCTACCGGCGGTAAAGCCCGCGAGCAGTGCGTAGCAGTGCAGATTCGGTTAAATTCCGAAGCCGACAGTAAAGTCTGGATGGAAGAAGATGAGATAGTTGTATGACTATTTATGTCCCTGAAGTATACATCAGGGACTTTTTTATATGTATTTTGGGAGGAATAATTATGAGAAATTCAAAACTTCAGTTAATGACAAAAATAGGGGTGTTATCAGCATTATCATATATGATTATGTTTTTAGAATTCCCGCTGCCATTTTTTCCACCATACTTAAAGATTGACTTAAGCGATATACCTGCTATAGTGGGCGCCTTTGCTTTTGGACCCATCGCAGGCGTGGTTATAGAGCTTGTTAAGAACGTTCTTCACCTTATAACAAAAACAGAAACAGGTGGAGTAGGAGAACTAGCCAATTTCTTGACAGGAGCTTCCTTTGTTCTCGCTTCCAGTATGATATACTTCAAAAGCAAGAATAAGAAATCAGCTGTTTTAGGCTTGGCTGTTGGTACAGTTGTTATGACCGCTGTCATGGCTTTGGCTAATTACTACATCTTGCTGCCATTCTACTTAGGAACAGCACCATCACCGGATACTTTAGGCTTGATTTGGTCTACAACAGTACCTTTCAACATGATAAAAGGTATTATTATATCATTTATTACAATACTTATTTATAAGAGACTGTCACCAATACTTCATAAGAAATAATAATATGCTTTAAAAAGAGCCTCATAGCTTAGTATTTTTATTGAATACTAAGCTATGAGGCTTTTGAATTGGGTAATATGTACAATTTAAAATAAAACGGATATAATATGACTAGTAGCGGACGTTGCCCACAGCGTTCCGCAATATAATTATAATTGGAGGCGATAGCCTTCAATTTCTTGGAGGGTAACGAATGCTAAGAATCATTTCAAAAAGTGCAGAGCAAACCTACAAGCTGGGAGAAAAGTTAGGCAAGAACCTTCAGCAAGGGGATATTATATGTCTTACAGGCGACTTGGGAGCCGGTAAGACAGCTTTTACAAAAGGAATTGGAGCAGGCTTGGATGTAAAAGAATTTATCACAAGTCCTACATATACAATAATAAATGAGTACAATGGCAGCATACCTCTTTTTCACTTTGATGTATATAGGCTGGAGGGTGTGGAGGAAATGTATGAACTGGGTTATGAAGAATATTTCTTCGGAGACGGAGCCGTCGTGATAGAATGGGCGGATATAGTCAAGGATATCATTCCCCAGGAGAGATTATGGGTTACAATATTAAGAAGCAATGAAGAGGATTCAAGAGAAATAATATTTGATGCCTCAGGAGAAAGATATCAAAACATTGTTGAGGAGTTGATGCAGTATGCTGATACTAGCCATTGATACATCTAGTGCCACAGCAACAACAGCATTAATGGAAGATGGAAGATTGCTGGCTGAATATAACCAAAACAGCGGTAAGACTCATTCTCAAAGACTTATGCTTATGATTGATGATATGCTAAAGTCCTGCGGTAAGAAGCCTGAGGATGTTGATTTATACGCTTGTGCGGCAGGTCCGGGATCCTTTACAGGCTTGCGCATCGGTGCCTCTGCCGTAAAGACAATGGCACAGGTATTTAATAAGCCTATAGCGGCAGTACCTACCTTGGATGCATTGGCATATAACCTGTTTAATTTTAACGGACTGGTATGTCCTACATTGGACGCTCAGAGAGGTGCCGTATATAGTGGATTGTATAAATGGGAGAATAATAAGCTGCTTAAGCTTGAGGACTATAGAGTCATTGATGGCAAGGCGCTTGTTGATAAGCTTACAGCTTTGAACCAACAGGTTGCAATATTAGGAGACGGCGTAGAGGTATTAAAACAAATAGATTTAACAAAAAGCAATATTTTGATTGCACCTCCGGGGCATCTGCAGCCCAGAGCCAGTTCAGGTGCAGCTATAGCTCAACAAATGCAGGAGAATGGCTTTGTTGAAAGCTGCTACAGCTTTAGACCGGTATATATTAGGAAGTCACAGGCAGAGGTGGAGTACGAAAAGAAGCAGGAGCTCACGACAAGACCTATGGAGCTGAAGGATGTAGATGATGTATGGGAAATTGAAAAGCTAAGTTTTAGAACACCTTGGTCCAGAGAATCCTTTGTGGAAGAGATGCAGACAAATCAAAGAGCGAGATATGTATTGGCTGAATTGGGAGACACAGTAGTGGGCTATGGAGGTATGTGGTTTATTGTAGATGAAGCGCATATTACCAACATAGCAGTACACCCTGACTATAGAGGTCAAAAAATCGGAGAAAAAGTGGTAGAAGCCATGATTGCTGCAGCTCAAAGAGAAAGCATAAATAGCTTGACATTAGAGGTAAGGGTTACAAATACACCTGCAATTAACCTATACAAAAAATTGGGTTTTGACGAGGTTGGAATACGTAAAGGCTACTACACAGATACTGGTGAGGATGCATTGATAATGTGGTATAAATAAAAGGCTTTTATGGCCTTTTTTTTCTAGACACTTCACTGCCTTTAGAATTACCACACGTAGCTGTCATCCTGAAGTAGGATCAGAGCTTATTGCTTTTATATTTCAGACAAATTTTGTATGACCGCGTATATAGATGTAGATGAACCGAAAAGGTGGCGATAAATTGGATGCCAGCGATTTAGAGATTATAAATCAATGCATGGGTGGTAATATAGGGATATTTGAACATTTGGTTGATAGATACAAAAAGCTGGTATTTAATACCGCATATAGAATGATGGGTAACCGTGAAGAAGCCGAAGATGTAACACAAGAAGCTTTTATTCGGATATATAATTCTCTGTCAAGATATAATCCTCAGTTCAAATTTTCTACCTGGGCATTGAAAATAACTACCAACTTATGTCTAGACAATCTAAGAAAAAGAAAAGGCGATCATTTGCCTATAGATGAACAATTTAATATTTGTGATGATGAGCTAACTCCAGAAGAACAGTACATCAGAAAGGAAAATCAAAGGCTGGTGTTGGATGCTATAAACAAGCTGCCTGAAAAGTACAAGGAGTTTATTATTCTTTTTCACCATCGGAATTTATCTTACCAGGAAATCATGGATATCACCGGTGAATCTCTTACTATTGTGAAAAACAGATTATATAGAGCACGACAAATGCTGAAGGAATATCTGATCAATGCAGATAAGGAGGGCGAAAAGTTATGGAATGCAAGCAAATAAACAATTTAACAATGAAGTATTTTGATGGAAATATTAGTGAGATAGAGCTAGAACAACTCATGCACCACAATCAAAAATGCCCTAGCTGTGCAGAAGAATTTGAGGTATTGAAGGATGCAATATTTGGAATAGAAACACTGCCGGAAATTGACCCGCCACTTGAACTTACAGCTAATATAATGGCTGCCGTTGCAAATCAAAAACATTTACAAGTAAACGCAAGACAGCTTATATGCTGGTTGATGGGTTTTATGGGATTGGTAGTGTTTACTTACAATATAATAGCTTTTGTGATATTTCCTATGATGGGAGGCGCTCCTTTGGTTTCCTTCCAAAGCGTGCTTCGGTTTATATACCTTGTAATTGAAAAAGCAAAGGATGGCTTTGTAGCAATGTCCCTTTATTTGGGTAAGCTGATGATTTTAAGAAATATTATTTTTAAAGAATATACGATGTTCATATTTCTCTGGCTTGCTGCTTTTGTGGCAGTTGGCTTCATGTTGGTTCGAAAGGTAAATATGAAAAAGAATAGTGATTTCGCGGATTTAAAATAAATTTATTTGAAAATAGGAGGTTCTTATGAAAAGTAAAAATTTAATATATATCGCATTACTAGCCATAACATTGCTAATGTTCAGTGCATTCAGTTTGGATATTAATAATGGAGATAATATTACAATATTTGACAATGAAGTAATACCCTCTGGGGATATCGTATCCGGCGATGCTGTAACAGTGTTTGGCAATCTTGAGATCAAAGGTGCTGTTAGAGGGGATGTCGTAGCGGTCTTTGGAAATGTTGATTTATATGGAGAAGCAAATGGCGATATAGTAGCTGTATTTGGCAACGTTAATGTGCACAAAGACGCCGTTGTTGGCGGCGATGCTGTTGGTGTATTTGGCAGTGTAAATAGAGAACAAGGTGCAGTAGTCAGAGGTGAAGTTGCTGACACCAAAGCAGGATTTATACCAAAGGGCTTTGATGTAATACCGAGCATAAGCTTTGGCTCGGTAATAGGAATGATGGTTGTATATGGTCTGTCCTGTTTAGTTATATTGATTTTGCCAGATCGAGTAAGACAAATGGTGCATAGCAGCCAACGTGGCATAGGACGACTTTTGGGTATAGGCTTGTTGGTGATGCTGATCTTTATATTATTAATTCCAGTATTAATGATAACAATTATAGGAATTATTCCGGCTATACTGCTTATATTTGCCTTTATGCTTGTTGCACTAATCAGTACTACAGCAGTTTATATAGCCTTGGGTCAGAGGATTGCTGCTGCGGTAGAAGGTAGAAACGCCGTCTATATACACCTATTAATAGGCTTTGTAGTCGTTAATGCTTTGGGAATGATACCTATGCTAGGTGCACTTGCTGCCATAACAGTATTCTTTGTAGGTTTGGGAGTGGCCTTTGATACAAGAGTAGGCGGTTTATTAATGCGAAAAAAGGCACTTTAATTAAAATAAAATTTGCGATGCATTTATGCTTTTGCATAAATGCTATATGTTTCGCGCTAAACATTTTACATTGGTTTCAAATAGTGCGAAACATTTTCACGGCATATATAGCTTATTTTTTGATAAAATTACATATAATACGAATATGTATTCGGGATATGACTTCACTTCTAGAAACCATTATGGTATAATGAGTTTTATGTTTTATTATTGAACGCAATCATAAACGCAGCAATATGGGAGGGTAATATGCTTCTTAGAGAATTTAAAATTGATGAAAATACAATCATACTGAATCAGGATGAAAATACATATGTGGCACAAGTTATCAATAATCATGGTGAAAAAATATTTTATCATGAGTATAGCGAATATGACAAAATAAAAGCATCCTTTGACGAAATTGTACAAAACATTCAACAAGGAAATATTGACATTAAAAATATATTGGATATCTTAGAAAAAAGCACTATTTAAAGCAGCAGGATTTCATCCTGCTTTTTTCAAATAAAGCCATGTAGGGGATGCCGTCCACGGCATCCCGCAAGTATACATTTTACATAAGGTTAAATAGGAGTGATGAACATGTACAAGGATACAACAATTTTGGCAATCGAGACCTCCTGCGATGAGACTTCAGCAGCAATCGTAAGAAATGGTAGAGAGGTGTTATCCAATGTAATATCCACTCAGATTGACATACATAAGAAATTCGGTGGGGTTGTTCCGGAAGTGGCATCCAGAAAACATCTGGAGAATATAAATATGATCGTACAGGAAGCGTTGCAGCAAGCGGGTATTAATCTTGAAAAAGTTGATGCAGTTGCAGTGACCAGTGGCCCCGGACTTGTAGGGGCTCTTTTAATAGGTCTTACTACAGCCAAAGCTTTGGCATACAGCATAAACAAGCCCTTGATAGGGGTTCATCATATAGAAGGGCATATTGCAGCCAATTACATAGAGCACAAGGAGCTGCAGCCACCTTTTATCTGTCTTGTTGCATCAGGAGGGCACAGTCATATCGTTAAGGTGAAGGATTACGACAGCTTTGAAATATTGGGACAAACAAGGGACGATGCAGCGGGAGAGGCTTTTGACAAAATTGCACGCGCCTTGGGGTTGGGTTATCCGGGAGGACCCTTAATTGATAAGATATCGTTGAAAGGAAACCCGGAAGCAATTCACTTTCCCAGAGCGTTTTTGGAAGAGGGCAGCTATGATTTCAGCTTTAGCGGGTTAAAATCTGCCGCATTGAGTTATCTAAACTCCATGAAAATGAAAGATGAAAAAATCAATATCGCAGATGTAGCGGCAAGCTTTCAAGCGGCTGTGGTAGAGGTGTTAGCTGAGAAGCTTATCAGAGCGGCTGTGGAGCATAACTCAAAGTATGCTGTATTGGCAGGGGGAGTAGCGGCTAATAGCAAGCTTAGACAGGAGTTGCAGTGCTTGGGGTCACAAAGAGGTATTGAGGTACTTTTCCCTTCAAGCATTCTCTGTACAGATAATGCAGCTATGATAGGCAGTGCAGCATATTATAGATATATAAGGGGTGTAGTGTCAGACCTGACCTTGAATGCCAGGCCTAATTTAACCATAGGAGAAAGAGTATAAATGAAAGAGGCGCAATATAATATGCTGTTGGAAGCAGCCAGCAGTCACAATATATTAACCTTGACAACCTCTTGTGCAGCAGCCTGTGTATTTTGCAGTCATCATCAGAATCCAAAAGAAGTAGAGGCTTATTACATCAATAAGCTTACAAAGGAAGAAGCAGAAAATCTAGTGGAATTTTTAAATCGGGATTCAAAGATTACCATAGGTGAATCTGCAACAAGAATATGCGAAGGTGAACCCTTCGCATTTGAATATATTATGGATATTTTGAGACTGATAAGAAGCAAGTATCCCAATACAACCATCCAAATAACAACCAGCGGTATAAACTTAAATGAAGCGATACTAAAGGGTTTACAAGATATACAAAATGTTGAATTGAACATATCTCTGAACAGCTGCAGCGAAGAAGGGCGGCAGAAGCTATACGGCGGTAAAGCTCATATGCAGGCATTAGAAGCAGTCCGGCTGCTTAAGAAATATGATTTAAGGTTCAATGGAAGCATAGTCGCTATGCCCCATCTATTGGGCTGGGAGGATTTAGAACAGACAATATCCTATTTCGATCGTCATGGGGCTTCAACAATAAGAGTGTTTGTACCCGGCTATACGAAGTACACCAAAATTGCTCTACCTGAAGTTTCAATAAATCAAGACCTGGAGGATATGGTTCATCGATTGCGCAGCAGTATAAAAACACCAATAATTGTTGAACCGAAGATGTTAAAAAGCTTGAATGCAATAATAGAAGGTGTGATTCCGGATTCTCCTGCATTTAGCAACCCTATCAAATCAGGAGATATCATAACTGCTGTTAACAAGAAGAGTGTATTTTCTAGAGTGGATGCTTACAATAAGCTTTATGGTTCGGCAAATCCCGAAGTGTCTTTTGAGAGAGCTGGAAAGTCTATGAGCTGTGTTGTTAATAAGCAGAAAAATTCAAGCTCGGGATTGGTGTTTCATTATGATATAGAGTTCAAAACTGCTGATAGCATAAAAAGAAAAATTGAGAAGTTCAATGAAAAAGAGTGCTTGCTCTTGGCTTCAAAGCTCGGCTATGTAATTGTATGCAGGATATTGGAGGAATACAAAAACCTTGAAATAAGAGTTGTGTCCAACAATTTTTTTGGGGGTAATATCATGTGTGCAGGTTTATTGGTATTGCAAGATATAGAAGATGCCCTTAAACAAGCAGCTAAGTCTCCACAGGTGGTGTTTTTACCTCAGATTATGTTCGATGAAAAAGGCAGAGATCTGACGGGCAGGCACTATATAGAGTTGGAACAGGAATATGGTGTGAGAGTTGTAGTTTTGTAGGGAATTAATATGTGGGTAGCTGAGGGCAGCTACCCCTACAGATGATATATTCTGTAGGGGTAGGGGACGCTGCCCTCAGCGTCCCGCTTAGCTCAACAACAATTATAAACTTACGTCAATTCGCCCCATTCTGTGTACAGGTCTTCAAGCTCCTGCTTGAGCTTTGCATCCTCATCATGCAGCTCTTGGCATTTCACGTGATCGGTAAAAATCTCAGGCTTTTGCTGGAGCTCTGCTATTTCACTCATTCTTGCTTCTATCCGCTCAATTTCCTTTTCGACCGTCTCGAGTCTTTTTTGCTGCTTGCGTTGATTGGCCTTATCTTCCTTT
>MGOS01000096.1:0-147 GCA_001797185.1 Clostridiales bacterium GWB2_37_7 | reverse complement strand
GCCAGAAATTAAACGTAAAGCATTTGACAATAATAGGAAAATTAATAGAAAGTATCAGCGTTAATCAGCGGAAATCTGCGTCCCATAATTATGAAAATTTCTATCTCCTATCCCCCACTTAAATCTGAAAAGGGTATACCGCTTTTA
>MGOS01000095.1:52964-58105 GCA_001797185.1 Clostridiales bacterium GWB2_37_7 | reverse complement strand
TTTAGTAAAAATTGTGCGCAATAAAACTTTCAAACATATTGTAATTTGAGAGCTTTATTCTGAACAATTATTTAATTGTCTTGATAAAGTCTTTTTCCATAATCAATCCACTTTTAAAGAAAATCGCAGCAGTTCTTTCATCCTTTATGACTATCCGATCAACCGTCTGATTCAGCACAGTTTGCCTCAAGTCGGTTATTTCAAATGCTTTTTGATTAGCAGATAAGTAGTTCCGTAAAGTAGCTTTTGTGTTCATTAAATAAGTCGTCGACTCACAATTTTCAACTTCAAGTATCAACGTGAGCATCTCGCTAATTAACTTCAACATCACTGTTTCTTTTATTGTTGGAGATCCCTTGCATTTCATTGTTCCATTTTTTTGTCTCTCCCGACATCGACAGACAAAAGATTTCCCGTCTTTATTTCTCCAGGTTACCCTAAGGTAAATGCCATTACATTCTCCACATGAAATAAGACCACTTAGTGGATATGACGAACTGTATCTCTTTCGAACGGCTCCTTCACTTTTAGTACTTCTTCTTTTTAGCTCCTCTTGTACTAGATAATATTGTTCTTTACTGATGATCGCCTCATGGCTGTTTCTAACATAATACTTTTTTACATAGCCATTGTTCTTGACCTTCTTTTTCGTTAGAAAATCAATTGTATATGTCTTTTGTAAAATCGCATCGCCAATATACTTTTCGCATTGAAGCATTTTGTGAATTGTGCTGCTATGCCATTTACTCTTTCCAGTTGCAGTTTTTATCTCTTCAGTCTCAAGAATCCTTGCAATTTTATAGACACCAAACCCCTGAACATATAGGTCAAATATTCTTCTGACAACATCTGCTTCTTCCGGAACTATTACTAATTTCCCTTCTTCGTTCTTTGTATATCCCATAAACCTGTTATGATTTACTTGAACAATTCCCTGCTCAAACTTTCGTACAATACCCCATCTTGTGTTTTCACTTAAATTCCTGCTTTCTTCTTGAGCCTGGCTGCTTAAAATAGTTATTAGAAGCTCTCCGGTATTGTCCATCGTATCGATGTTCTCTTTTTCAAAGATAATGCGGACTTGCCTTTCTTTCAATTCTCGAATGATTCTTAGAAAGTCAACAGTATTTCTTGCAAATCGGCTAATTGACTTTGTAAGGATCAGATCGATTTTCCCAGCATAGCAGTCTTCGATCATATCATTAAAGCTGTCACGGAATTTTATATCGGTTGCTGCCTTCCCTTCATCTGCATAAATACCAACGCAATTCCAATTCTTGTTCGATTCGATTTTTCTTGTATAGTACGATATTTGGGCTTCATAACTGTTTTCCTGCCGTTCAAATCTTGTACTGACCCTGCAGTACGCTGCTACATTCAATCTTTTTTGCTCAATCCTAATATGTTTGTCATATTTCGGATCTGGCGGAATTACTATAATGTCTTTTACTTGTTCCAATTTCATTCTCTCCTTTAAATATGATTTTTACTTTCCTATTACATTAAATCATATCTAAACGGCTTGAGAAATGTTGACTTATCTCTCTTCCTAATGCAATCACAGATAGTCCTTTCTTCATCATATATCACAATCCTATTCCCCTAAGCTGTTTTCCCCTGTGTAATTCCAATTTCATAAGTATCCTTGCTGTAATAAAAATACAAGTATTTATCGGTTTCTTTCAAAATACTTGTATTATATCCTGCCGGTATTGTCATCATAAAATGAAATGGAGTTTTAACAGTTATATCATGAAAGAAAAGAGCTGTTTCATGAGAAAATACACCCTTAATGCATCTGTGCATCCTATAAAAATATCATAATCCAAATAAACTTAAACATCTCTCTTTTCCTCGAAAGGTTCTAGATGAGCTATGACCTGTACAGTCTTATTTATTAACTCTCGTAATTTTTCTTCAATACTATGAATCAATTTATGGGATTCCTCAACACTCATATCTGGCTCAGTCATAATGTGCATGTCGATATGCAAATCATTTTCGCTACCACGACTCCGTATTTTATGAGCATCCTTAACTTGTTCAAAGCTGAGAATAATATCCCTAATTTTTTCTGTATCTACAGCAACTTTGTCAACCAATACATCACTATTATCTTTAAATATCTCACAAGTAGCATGAATTATAAATCCAGCTACAATTAGAGATGCTATTGGGTCAATGATTGGAGGTAAACCAATTTTGATACTTATTAAAGTTACAAGTACCCCAATTGAAACATATATATCACTTCTTGTATGCATAGAGTCCGATATCAGAATTTGACTACCAAGGCTTTTGCCTTTTTTATATTCAAATACACTCACAAATATATTTATGCAAAGTGTTGCTAAAAGCATCACTAGGCTCTCTAGTGTAATGCTTGGTATTACTGGATTCATTATCTTATTTATTGCATCAATAATTATTTTTCCACCGATGAAGAAGAGCATTCCTGATATGAATAGCCCTGTAAGTGTCTCAAATTTTCTATGTCCATAAGGATGATCCTCATCAACTGGTTTTGATGCCAATCTAATTCCAATAAGACCTACTACATTAGAAGAACCATCAGTCAATGAGTGAAATCCATCTGCGGTCATGCTTGCACTATTTATAATTGTACCAAAGAATATTTTTAATATCGCCACTCCGAGATTCGCAAAAAGGATAACCCATAGTACCTGCCTTACTTTTTTGTAAATTTCTAATGTCAAAATCATCTACCCCCTCAATTATAATAAAAATACCTGTGGCACCATAATCTTTAAATTATAGTCCCACAGGTATTCTTTCCTGCTACCAGCTCTTCTGCCAGCCCAGCCCCACACACTTTTAAAAGTGTATCGCCTGCTCTATTTATATATATTTATTTATGTTAATAATATTTTATGCTAATTAGCTTAAATTTGTCAATATTTTTTGTAATATTTTACATATATTTTATATTCAGTAAAACCTTACACTAAATTAATACGTAGGTCATACAATGATATAAAAGTCTATGAAAGGAATGAAGAATTTGAATAAAATGTATCCGTGCCCATATTACAATAACAAGCAAATGTATCCATGCCAATCCTGTATCAAAGCGTTTAATCAAGTCTATGGCTTCAATAATCCATATTATTACGATACAGAAGCTGATTCCTTTACAAAGATAAAGGATTATGGCCCAAAACCATTTGTATTTAATATTGAAGAGGTAACAAAAGAAAATAATACTTTTCGAACTGCATTATGGACAGGAGAGCATTTACAGCTCACCTTAATGAGTATAAATGTTGGAGAAGATATCGGGCTAGAAATCCACCCAGACAATGATCAATTCCTACGTATCGAACAAGGTGACGCACTTGTACAGATGGGCGCAAGAAAAGATAGATTAGATTTCGAACAAGATGCTCACGATAACTTTGCCATCTTCGTACCAGCCGGTACATGGCATAATGTAATCAACACAGGCAATAAGCCTCTTAAGTTATATTCAATTTATGCACCACCAAAGCATCCGTTCGGCACAATCCATAGGACTAAAGCAGAAGCAGAGGTTGCTGAATAGAAATACCACTATATCAAACGTCAGTAAAAGACTCCAAACAGCTTGCTTGTAAATAAAAAACAATAAAAAACTAACATAGCAAGCTGTTTTTAAGGTTATAAATTAAGGAACTACCTGTATTGTATTAATATGTTTCCCGCCTGTGTAAATATGGGTTGCACAAGAAATAGAAGGGTCAAAAGACCGGATTGTTCTGCCTATTTCTATAGGATTATTAATATCCTTTATTGGTGTACCGATAAGCGCCTGTTCGGCAGTTCCTTTCACATCACTGTTGCTTCAGGTTGAAAGATTCCAAGCAGATGGAGTGATGATCTGGTAAAACGAAATAATCTGATTGTTAACTTTCAACCAGTGCCCTAAAGCACCTCTAGTACTATCAATCAAACCTTTTCCAATTCCTATTTCTGGAATAGTATACTCCTTTTGTACTGATACTCCAGGTATAAGGTTTTTAACTAGTATATTCATAATTGATGCGATCTTTCTCGCTTCTAAAACTCTGGCTATCGTCCTATCCATGGTTGATATTCCATTTCTGTATTCTCCAGAAAGCCATTGCCTTGCCAAGGGTCCAGTCTCGAAGGGCAGATTGTTGTATCTAGGAGCCTTGACCCATGAATATGCCTGAGGTTTGCTCATATCAGATTCCGGGTCAGCTTCAAAAGGTTTATCCGCGTTTTGTGTGTCCTTATACCAGGCATAGTCAATTTCTTCAGTAATGTTATCCGGATTGAATACGCTTGTTATACCACCGGTGCCTTGAGTGACAAAAGTGATGTTGTTAAGACCCACTAGTTACTTGGCGGAAGGATGCTTTTCTCAAAATGCAGTTTAATAAACTTGCCTCTAAAGCATCTGTATCACAACATTATTATACTTGGTAGGTTACATAATTATTATATTTCTCTTGTCTTCCATATAACCATTGGATGTTCTTTAATCCGATCTAAAATCTCTTTATATTCAAATAACAATTCTGAAATGTATTCACCATTTTCAAACTTATCCAGGAATGCTTTCTCGTCTTTTGTAAGAAGCATTAAGTGGATACTTTTATCGGTACGAGGAAATATGTCAGTCGATAATAACTTTACTTTTATCTAGTTATATTTGTTACTTTTTTTAACTCTGAATCTAATAAAAGCATTTCTTGCTTTGCTTTATTAGCATGTTCGCTGATAACTGTTGCTGCAAATTTAGTACGAAAAAGCAATTTTAAGGAGTATTTTAACAACCAGGTAGGGCAAATTAAAAATAGGTTTAATTTAAAAGGAGTAATTAAAATTTTCATCTTTCTAAGGGCTCTAAAGTTTTCTTTTAACCATAAACACATTTTTGTCATTGCTTCGTTATTTTTTGAAGTGCTGTATGCATCGCCGCCATCCAAATAAATAGCATTGGCCATAGGTATTACCATAGCGAGATGTGATTTCTGCCAAGCATCCATATTATTACAAATAGCATATGAAATTTTTGATGCACTGAAAATACAAGCAAGTTCTTTTATTCTTTTAGTTGTCCTCCCGTTTAATTCCCCAAAAGTCGTAGGTTGCACAATGAACGGTGTCAATTGGTA
>MGOS01000095.1:50400-52941 GCA_001797185.1 Clostridiales bacterium GWB2_37_7 | reverse complement strand
CACCGCCAGCTCCGGGGAAAGCTGTTATCAATTTTTCTGTGCCAATTATTCCCTCCCATGCTTCATACCCTTTTGCTGTGTTTACCATTGTAACAAATGAATCACTTACATTTTCTTTTATATCATATAAAGCAGGAATAATTTGCTCAAAGCGAACTGCTACAAAAACAAAATCGTATTTGTCCTCTTTCAGCAGCTCCGAAATAATATGTACATTGGCTTTAAGAATTTTGTTGCCTTTTTTATACAACAGACCTTTCTCTTTTAATTCTAATAATCGTTTTGAACGAGCAAATATCGATACATTATATCCCGCTTCTGAGAATTTCACCGCATAAATACTTCCAATTACACCTGCTCCAACAATTAATAATCGTTTTTCCATCATGTCCCCCTTATCTCTCAATTTTACCTTTAAACAAAGAGCAGTATAACCCTGTAAAATTGTGCCTTATCGCCATTTTTCTGTAAACAAATCCGCTTGTTATAGATTTCATCCACCAGCTCTGAAAATTCTCTGTCTCTGACCCTGGCGTTATGCATTATGCACATGATTCTTCGTTTAGTTCTCGCTGTTGATAACTTAGAAACTATCATACCGTATTTATAAATCTTCGTATAACTTCCAACCCACCGACCAAACTGCCTATGGAACCTCCGACGTTTGCCAATGTAACTATAAGCAAGATTCTAGTTACTTTGTTGTACCAAAACCCTTTAAGGCTAAAGATATCCTCTGAGAGCATTTCAACATCTCTCACACTTGGACGTTTGATATAAGCCTGAACCAGTCCAGCAAACCATCCAACCGCAATCAGTGGATGCAAAGTACTAATTGGTGCTGCAACAAAAGCGGCAAGAATAGATAGTGGATGACCAAAAGCTAGCGCCGTCCCAAAAGCGGCAAAAGATCCAGTCCACAGTATCCAGTTGATTGTCTGCTGAGCTCCTGCAGAAGGATTTGTAAAAAAAGTAGCTATGATAAGAGCAATGATCAAACCCGGTATAGTCCAAGATATAATTTGTACAGTCTTTGATTTTGGAGGCACCTGGGATAGTTTCTCTAAATCATGTTCTTTCAGTATTTCATTTTTGATACCAGGAACATGAGCTGCTCCTAAAACAGCAACAATTTTATTACCGGGTGCATCCTTAATCTTTTGTGCTAAATATTGATCCCGCTCATCAATTAATGGAATCTTCAATCTAGGGAAATGTACAGTAAAATCCTTGAGGGCAGAATCTATCATATCTTGTGATTTTATTTTCTCCAGCTCTTCTTCTGAAATTTTAACATCACTAAATATACTGAGTACAATTTCCATTAGGAGTTTCGCTTTACCCAAAAAACCAAGTTCATGCCAAATACGTGAAAAGGTTATTTGAATATTCCGGTCAGCCAGAACCAGTTCTGCACCTATTTCTTTTGCAGATTCAATTCCCTGAATCATCTCTTGTCCCGCATTAATGTCAAATTGTCTTGCAATTCGTTTTTGGAAGGATGATATGACTAAATTAATCAAAAGCAATGTTGCTTTTTTTTCTTTGATTATCTTAAATATATCAGTATCTTTCCACTTAGTACCTTCAGTGATGGTTTTAAATCTTTGTTCATCCAGCTCAATACATACAGAGTTTGGTTTTTCAGATTCAATCAATGATTTTACTTGTTCCGCGCTCTGTTTTGAAACATGGGCTGTACCAATGAGTATATATTCTTTATCGTTCATATATATTTTTGTAATATTATCTTGAGTCATTACGCCCTCCTATAAGACCTGATATTGCTAACAGCATCCAAACGCATCAACAAAATCCACTTCAACATCCTTGATACTTTCATATACTGTCTCAAGGCCCATTAACCTCTTAAGAAATGTTTTTTGCTTATCTGTTAACTGCAACTCTTTATGCCATGGTAATTTCTTATATTTGTTCTTACTAGAAAACGAAGAATACAGAAGATATAAGAAAAAATCACCCAAATAAGAATAGTCCAGATCGTGCTTATACTCATTACTATCCACAAATCTTGCCAGCCCAAAATCGATGAGATATACATTTTCATTATCTACGAGAACATTGGGTATTCTTATATCCCTATGAACAATACCGTTTTCATGCAGGTGTTTAATTATGTGGATTAGCCGGAGACCGATATTATAGCACTCCTCATCTGAAAATCTATGCTTATGCTTAAACAGCAAATCTTTAACGGTATCTCCCGGCTTTAATTCCAAAACATAGCCATAAAAGGATTTTTGATTAATAACACCCAAAAGCTCAGGGATTCTAATATCCTTGAGCTTTGAAAGTATCACTGCTTCGTGCATATTCTTTTCTGAGTTCTTTTTGAAAATGCCTTGTCTAAATTTCTTAATGATGACCTTTTTGCCAATGTCTGATACTGCAATAAAGCACATGCCGTATCTTCCTTCTCCGACAAGTTCCCTAATGGTGTAATTTCCAATCTTTTGACCATAATATTTTTTTTCGCTGAAAAAACTCATATAATCATCCGTTTAATTTATTTCCACATTT
>MGOS01000095.1:49921-50386 GCA_001797185.1 Clostridiales bacterium GWB2_37_7 | reverse complement strand
ATGCTTCTTGAACCTTGTCCCCACACTCCAAGCAAAATTTAGAACCTGTTGGTATTTTGGAACTACACTTACCACAATTTATTATACTTTGATTTGGTAAGTGTTGATTTGGCATAGGCATATTGTTGTATTGATTTCCATGGTTATTATAATGCCCGCCAGAACCGCTGCGCGAAATAAGATGTTTAAATAAATCTCCTAAAATCCCTTTTTTCTGGTAGTGGTTACTTCCATAATTGCCATGTTTATAATGGTTTCCTTTTGACGATCTTGAAAAAAAACTCATACTTTCATACCTCTTTCTATTTTAGTATTCTAATATAGCTTTATTTATATTATGTATCATACAAATATTCATGTATTATGTTATTATTATAATCCATATACGTCTGTCTCTCAATAGATATATTAGTTATTGAGTTATGCACAGTCTTTGGCGTGCCAAGTTTTCTTTTTGCCATAGAA
>MGOS01000095.1:47429-49864 GCA_001797185.1 Clostridiales bacterium GWB2_37_7 | reverse complement strand
AAACTAATACTCCCTTGCCTCTTTATGTCAGTCATCCTTATTTTAAGTATTGATGGTGATTTGAATTTATCCCATGAAAATTTGAGCCATGTTGTTCTCCAACAGAGGTTTGGTTATCGAAATGAAAATCTCATCCATTTTAGCATAATCACACAGGAAAGAAGCGGCACTTGCTTCAATCATTTGCTTGTCGGTCACCTGAGAAAAGTCCACACTATAGCCTGCGTTTTCGGCCAAATATTCAATAAAGAGTCTTTGTGCTCTGCCGTTTCCTTCTCTGAAGGGGTGAAGGACATTGATTTCACTAAGATATTGTGCAAGACGGAACGGGACTTCATCTTTTGAGGCATCTTTCAAATAATTCTCTTTTTTTAGCTTCTTGAAGAGTGAATCAGCATTTGATTCTATAAACTCATAGTTGCAAAACATATTGCCTTTTGCAATGTTTACCCATCTGATTTCGCCTGCCCATTCGTAGATATCACCAAATATATACTTGTGAATCTTTCTTAAATGGAGTAGCTCAAAATCGCCTTTTATAACGTTTACTTTTGCATTGGCAATTCTCAAAGAGGTTATTTCTCTTTCGGCTATGTGAAGCTTTTCCGCATCCTCAATACCCAGCTTGTTTATAAGTACATTTGAATGAAGGTAACAATATCTGTGATCCCACTCATAGCTGTAATCATAATTGTTGTTCATGGCTATAGCCCCTGACAGCGGTATGCTTTTTTATGAGTTCAGCTATCGTTTCTTCAACTAGTTTATCATTACCAGCGCAATGTCTGATTCTATCTTTATCAGTCTTCGTAAGCGGCATGCCTTCCATTGACATTGAGCCGTTAACCTCATCAATTAGTTTTTCCAAATCTCTCATATGAACACCACCTTATCTATATATTATACTATATTTTCACTAAAAATTCAAATAGGCTCAGATACTCACGCAGTGTACACACACAGCGGTAGGTGTTGCCGCAGACGAAGTGGTCGGTGTTGAACTTAATGACCTAGGGCGCAATCATATCGAGATGGAGTAGTGCTTTCAAAATACAGGCTTTTGATGTGGGGAGATACAGCCATACCTTTTCCGGACTTGTTGGTGGGGAATCCTTTTTCGTCATCTCCAGCTTCAATGTGTAGTCACTGGTGTAATCATAATCAGGAAACATTTTGCCATCGTATACTTCTTCGATGGGAAGTCTGTTGCAAAACACCACGCCGTAAGGCGTTACCTTACCATCACCGCTACTTAAAAGATTCCTACCCATTGTTTCAAAGTCGAGCCGTTCCATTTCACTAACTGGGCACCCGATGTTCTTATCCAGGTAGTGTTTGGCTCCGATGTTTTTCAGGTTCGAGAAATCAGTGACGACCGTATAATTGTGGAGGCTGAAGGTCAGATTGATGAGGTCTTTCATGGTGCAGATGCCTTCTCTTGCAACGGCTCCTTGAAACTTGGCAAGCTCATAATTATCGAAACTGTCTATCCGTCTTGCCAGGTAGTTCAGCTCATCCACATTAATGCAGTTGTTTTCAAATACGCAAAGAGCAAGAACCTTGCCGCTTATCTTCACCACATGACAGCTTGCAATGTTGCTGTCGTTTATGTCTATCTCACTGAGCTTTTCCATCATGGCTTCCTCATCAATAGGAAAGTGAGGTTGATGAGATGGCTATGTGGGTATACACCATTTTGGATGGTGGCAGTGATCATCTTATATCAATCCTTTCTTTATTAAATTTGACAATAAAAAAACGGGTACATTCTCTTTTACTGAAAATGTACCCGCTAATTTTTTAGAGCCTTTGGATTTTAGTGTTGCTTTTATCACTAACTGTCAATTAACTACTGCATTTATAATTTTTTTATGCGTTTTATAAATATTGCACAGCATTTATTAGGATTTAATCCTTCTATCTTTTATCTCTCTAAATAAACCAATTCCCAAAAATACTAATCCGAGAATAAATAAAGCGATTTCCAAGTATTCTGAAAGGGTCTCGTCCAGCAAAATCCTATTCCATTTAAAAAGCCAGTGAGAAAATATGTTGTCAAGTACGGCTACCAATCCTAAAGATATAAGACTTCCATTTATTAAAATTCTACTTCTTTCGTTATTTCTCATATTACCTTCCAGATTAAATTCTGTCTTGATAAGCTCAAAACTTATTTTTTATCAGTGGTTTTTTTCATTTTGGGGTAGAATTAAAAAACCGTCAAAACCCTTACCCCATACGGCTTTCAGCACGTTTTATCAGTGTTGTCGTTTCAACGTGCACCGTATGCGGAAACATATCCACAGGTTGTACCTCCTGCACCACATATCCCTTCTCCGCTAAATACTTCAAATCTCTGGCTAAAGTAGCAGGGTTGCAAGACACGTACACCACCCGCGGGCACTGCATTTCGGCGATTACATCCAATAGCTCCT
>MGOS01000095.1:12828-47395 GCA_001797185.1 Clostridiales bacterium GWB2_37_7 | reverse complement strand
ATAATCTTTTCTGATTCTCCCAACATAAAGTCCACATTGTCCACACCGTTAAGCACAGCGTTTTCCTTGGCATTGTCTATTGCTTGAGGTACAATCTCTACTCCATATACCTTCTTCGCTTTTTGGCTTAAGAATAAAGATATGGTGCCTATGCCGCAATATGCATCAAATACTGTTTCATTGCCGCTTAAGGCTGCATACTCCAAAGCCTTGTTGTACAGCACATCGGTCTGTATCGGATTGACTTGGAAGAAGGAGTTTGGTGATATCCTGAATTTGAATTGTCCTATATAGTCAAATATGGCTTCCTCGCCGTATAATACGATATTTTTTTCTCCAAGTATTATGTTGGTTTGTTGCTTATTCACATTCAGCACGATGCTTTTAATCTCCGGCATCAAAGCAGTCAATGCGCTCACTAGATATTCTGTATTGGGGAGACTATCGCCGTTTACTACAGCACATACCATAACCTCACCGGTTTTAAAGCCTTTGCGTGTTACAATATGTCTCATAAGTCCTTTGCCGCTGTTTTCATCATAAACAGAAACCCTAAACTTCTTTATGTATTCTTTGAAGATACCAATAATCTTATCGTTAATTTCATCTTGAATGATGCATTTGTCTGTATCAATAATATCATGACTGCGATTGGCATAAAAGCCTATTACCACGTCATCGGAAAACCCTACTGGGAACTGCGCTTTGTTGCGATATCTCCAGGGCTCCTGCATTCCTATGGCATCATGAATCAATAAATCTTTGAAACCACCTATTCTCACCATGATGTCCTTAACCATCTGAGTCTTATTTATCAGCTGCGCCTGGTAGTCTAGGTGCTGAAGCTGACAGCCTCCGCAGCGCTTCATGATTCCACAAACAGGAAGTACCCTTTCCTGTGATTCTCTTTCAACGCTCAATAGCTTGCCATAGGCATAGGTCTTCTGCACTTTTACTATTATAATTGTTACAAGCTCCTGTGGAAGTGCTCCTTCAACAAAAACAGTGAAGCCTTCAATCCTGCCGACACCCATTCCCTCACTAGTGAGTCCTGTTATCTCTATTGTATATTCTCGGTTCTTCACCACCGGTATTTGCTTTTCCATCCTTATCGCTCCTCAGGTCGCTGACCTTTTCGTCATATATTTGATTTGTGCCATTCATACTAATCATAATATCATTGAGCTGTTTTTTCAACCTTTTCTGATCACCCAGCAGTTCATCTACCTTCATGTGCATGTCTTCCAATATTATTTCCGACTTAAGATTTATAAGATAATCGTTCTCCGCTCTTATTCTATCCTTTTGGGATTCTCTGTTTTGACTCATCATAATTATGGGAGCCTGCAAGGATGCAATGCACGCCAAAATAAGATTTAAGAAAACATAAGGGTATGGATCAAAGGGCTTTGTCAGTATCCAGGTTGTGTTTACGACACCCCATGTTAAGACTACAATACCAAAAAAAATCAAGAAATGCCAGCTGCCTGCAAACTTAGCAAGTCTATCTGACATGCGTTCACCTAAGGTCGAAACCTTATGCATTTCTGTATTTACGTTGAGTGATTTTCTGGCTCTGAGAAGTTCATGTATCCTTTGCTCTCTTTCGTCATTGTCATCTATCAGGATATCCGTTATATAGTTTTTATCCACATCAATCACTCCTATCAAAGTATAACTCATATCTTATTATTTTCATTTCGCCTTAAAAAATGCAAAAAAAGCATAAGGTCAAGCTTTCGCCTGACCTTATGCCATTCACAAATTATTCATATAGGAAGGTTCCGTTTTTTTGAACCAACTTACCATCCGCATAGATTTCTCCGTCTACTCTAAGCTCCTTGATCATATCCCAATGAACCACAGACCTGTTGTCTCCGCCGGAATCCTCGTAAGCATTTCCCACCGCTAAATGTATTGTGCCGCCAATCTTTTCATCGAACAATATGTTCTTAATAAATTTCTGTATTCCATAATTTAGACCTATTCCAAATTCTCCAAGAAATCTTGCGCCTTCATCCGAATCCAAAATCTTGTTTAAGAACTCTTCATTTTTATCGGCAGTTGCCTTAATGACCTTGCCGTCTTTAAACTCAAGTCTGATGCCATCAACCTGAACCCCGTATCTGATAGCGGGGAATTCATAATATATATAGCCATTGGCTGAATCTGTTATGGGGGCGTAGAAAACTTCTCCATCGGGAATATTGTTTTCACCGCTGCACTTAATGCCCTTTCTGCCCTTTATACTAAAAGTCAAGTCTGTATCCTTACCGACTATTCTAACCGTATCGGTCTTGTCAAAAATGTCAATTATTTTGTCCATTTCTCTATCCATCTGCTGATAATCTACTATGGTTGCATCAAACAACATATCTTCATATTCTTCTAAGGACATTTCTGCTTCCTGTGCAAATGCGTGAGTAGGGAAATTGGTCATTACCCATCTTTTTGCAGTGATCAGTTTTACCAAGGGGCTGGATACCTTATTGTATTTCATGTTTCTTTCGGAGTCAACCTTAGAAAGATGCTTCACATTGTCTGGTGCTTCTATCACTACAAAAGCATCCGCTATAGCATATACATTCTCCAAGAACTTATTGGCGTTTTCAAATTGTTCTTGTGTTGCATTTTCCATAAAAAATTTGTTATGCTCGTTTATCATTACGTGTGTATAAACATTTAAGCCGGCTTTGATAGCTTGCTTATATACTTCATCCACTAAGGGTTTTCCGTTGTAGTTGCTTCTTATAACTAAGTTCTCTCCTGCTCTTACCTTTAAGGAGTGATTGAGTAAAATTGAGGCTAATTTTTCGCACCTAAGATCCTTCATTCTGCCACCTTCTCCTTGCAAATTATAAATATAATTTTAATTAGATGTACATCTAATTAAATAATCAGTTTATTTAGCTTCATTATAACTTTTTTATTTTATAATATCAACATTAATGCAAAAAAAGGCACCCAGACGGGTGCAAAAATGAATCAGTTCCCTATATATTATTTTGATTATTAACAACTCCATCTGATTTTATACCAATTTTTCCTATTTATAGAATTTATTACTCAGTTATTTCAGTATTGACAGCGGCGAAGAGTTGTTGATACAATTCCGCCCTGTATTTTTTAAGATTAATGGGCTTATTATCGCCGTTTGTCAATGCATGGACTGTAGCACCCTCTGCAATGACGGCTCCATCTATTTCTCTGGTAATTGCATAATCAAAGGTTATTCTTGCAACGGTCATTTCTCTTACAGTCGTTGTTATTGTAATTTCATCATCATAAAGTGCAGAAGCCTTATACTTGCAGTGCGTTTCTGTCACTGGCATTCTTACTCCCATTCGCTCAATATCCTTATAGGTCAACCCAATTATTATTTTTAAGTAGTCCGTCCGAGCAACTTCAAAATATCTATAATAATTGCTGTGATGGATGACCCCCATTTGATCTGTTTCATAGTATCTTGTTGTTAGTTTAGTGATGCTTCTTTGCATAGCTTTTCTCCTATTCTTGATTATAAGCAGTTAGATAAATCTATATAAATATTTTACCACAAATAAATTTAAGCAGTAGATAAAAAGAGAGCTATTTCTATTTCTATCTCTAAGACTATTGGTAATGCGTAATAAAAATAAAAGCTTTGTATACAGCACAAAAATATACAGCTTGGTTGTACTTGACTGCTTGTGAGACTAAAAAGTCCTACCTGATTCAATGAGGCATCCTTGCCTCTGAATCAGCGCCTGGCATCCGTGCCAGCTTACGAACTTTATAGCCTCTCTTCACAGAGTACAACACAAACTGTATAACAATGCGCCTTAATACAAAACTTTTATTTTTCTACAAGTACGTTATCAATCTGAGAGCTATTTCTAGCTCTCACTTAATCTATATCGTTCTTATATCAATTACAATACTCTGGCAGTACCTTTATATATCAAGCCGCGAACTGTATCCATCGTTACAATCTGACCATCCTTAAATATATCCATAGCGTTGGCAACTCCAACAATAACAGGTTTGCCTAAGGCAATACCTACTATTGCAGCATGTGAGGTTATACCGCCTTCTTCAACGATAAAGGCAGAAGCCATTTTCATCAAAGGTACAACATCCCTGTCAGTGCTTACAACTACAAGTATATCTCCCTCTTCAACCTTAGCTGCATCCTTTTCCAAGTCTCTTATGACAGCAACCTTACCAGTTACAGAATGTTGACCTACACCAATGCCTCTAGCCGCGATGTTTCCAACGATATGAACCTTAATCAGGTTGGTGGTGCCGGCTACACCAGCAGGTACACCTGCAGTAATCACAACCAAATCTCCGCTGGTTATGTATTCATGAACGATAGCTTGGTTTACACTCTGCTCTATTAAATCATCCGTACTGTCTATCCCCTTTATAAGCACAGAATGTACGCCAAAGCTTAAACAGAGCTTTCTTCTAACTCTTTCATCAAAGGTTGCTGCAATGATTGGAGCCTTCGGTCTGAATTTTGATACCATCCTGGCAGTTGAACCTGATTGGGTTGGTGTAATGATTGCAGCTGCCCCCAGCTCATAGGCAGTTGTACAGGAAGCATGACTGATGGCATTTGCCACAGTAACGTCGCCTTTATAAGCTACTTTCCCTTCTACACGACTATAGTCCAAATCCTTTTCAGTACGCTCCGCAATTGTCGCCATCGTCTTCACTGCATCTATTGGATATTTACCTGCTGCAGTTTCCCCTGACAGCATGATGGCATCTGTACCATCAAATATAGAGTTGGCTATATCTGTAACCTCTGCTCTTGTTGGTCTTGGATTTCTAGTCATGGAATCCAGCATCTGGGTAGCAGTAATTACAGGCTTGCCAGCTTCATTTGACTTCTTTATAAGCATCTTTTGAGTCAGAGGTATTTCCTCGGCAGGCAATTCCACACCTAAGTCTCCTCTTGCTACCATCAAGCCGTCAGATACCTTAAGTATTTCATCAATATTGTCCACGCCTTCTTGATTCTCAATTTTCGAAATGATACTTATAAAGCTTCCATTGTTCTGTTCAAGAATTTTTCTTATTTCCAATACATCTGCTGCTTTTCTGATAAAGGAAGCTGCCACAATGTCTATCTCATTTTCGATACCAAAAATAAGGTCAGATATATCCTTTTGAGTAATTGCAGGCAGCTTGGAAGTAGCCCCCGGTATATTCACATTCTTACGATCGGCCAAAGTGCCACCGTTTACTACGTTACAAATAACCTCTGTTTCAGTTTTACCAACAGCTCTAAGCTCGATAAGACCGTCAGCAATAAGTATCCTGGTTCCTTCGCTGACTTCCTTTGGTAGCTCCTTGTAGGTTATGCTGCATCTCGTGCTATCGCCCAACACATCCTCTACCGTGAGCGTAAACTGATCCCCTGACTTAATCTCAGCTGCACCGTCTTTAAAGCTGCCCAGTCTTACCTCAGGCCCCTTTGTATCCAACATAATTGCGATAGGCTTTTGAAGCATTTGCCTAACCTTTTTTATGGAATCTATTCTTTTTTTGTGTTCCTCATGATTGCCGTGAGAAAAATTAAGTCTAGCTACATTCATACCTGCGCTTACAAGTTGAATCAGCATTTCTTCATTTTCACTAGCCGGCCCTATTGTACAAACAATTTTCGTTCTCCGCATATAATAATCCCGCCTTAGATTTTATTTTGCATCCCAAGGCTCTACACTTTTGTTTATCACCTTTTTGCTTAGCTTGCAGTATCTTGGAATGCCGTTTTCCATTCTTATTTTTACTTCACCCATTATCAAGGGTCTCATGTAATCTATCACTTGCTGTTCTACAAAGTTTCCATCTTCATTTATCCATTCCCTAGGAATAGGCTTTTCTTTATTTGCCACATCATCCAGATCTATTAGCTGTGTTGAACACTTATATTCAGAAGTATTATCTCTAAATAGACCTACCATCTTGCCTGTATGCCCCTCAATGGCATATCTCACTGCCATTTGTCCGCAAAGATAAGCTTCTTCATTATCCGTAAGAGAAGCACAATGTGCTGCACATCTTTGGATTGTACTGTAATTTACAGCTCTGACCTTCTTGCAAATGTTTTGAGATACATAGGACTCAAGTACTGTCGAAACTCCACCTAACTGTACATGACCAAAAGCATCCTTCATTTGCACAGTACTGCACATTTCTGAAATATACTTGCCTTCAGCATCCTTTATTCCTTCTGAGACAGCAACTACCGCATAGTTGTATTTATCCAAAGCATATCTGATATCTTTGTCAAACTGCTCGAAGGAGAATGGTATTTCTGGGAGATATATAAAGTGAGGTGCATCGTCCTCATGAGTTTTTGCCAGAGCTGAGGAAGCCGTTATCCAGCCTGCATTTCTACCCATTAGCTCACAGATTGTTACTGTCTTATAGTCATAAACCCTTGCATCCAGACCTACTTCCTTCATTGAAGTAGCAATAAACTTAGCTGTACTTCCAAAACCCGGTGTATGGTCTGTGATTGGCAAATCATTGTCTATTGTCTTTGGTACGCCTATAGATTTGAGGTCATAACCAACACTTTGTGCATATTTGCTTACCTTATGTGCTGTGTCCATTGAGTCATTTCCGCCAATGTAGAAGAAATATCTTATATTATGTGCCTTAAATACCTCAATTATCCTTTTGAAGTCTCCTTCACTTTGCTCTATAGATTTCAGCTTGTATCTGCAGGAACCAAGAGCTGAAGCAGGCGTAACCTTGAGAAGCTCTATTTCCTCCGGAGCTTCTTCATTGAAAGAAAATAAATCTTCATTCAGCACTCCGGCGATTCCATTTAATGCACCATAAACCTGATTGATTTCTCCGGTTTTAAAGGCTTCTTGGATTACTCCACAAGCACTGGCGTTAATTACGGAAGTAGGACCTCCCGACTGAGCAACAAGACAATTTCCAACTAGCATAGACATTATATTCCTCCTTATTATTGTAGTCTTAAAATGATATTTTATTTTCATTTAATACTTTACATAAGCTAATTAACAGCATAATACATCTATATATTATAGCACTTTTAGGCATTTAAGACTACATTTTTAAGAAAAGACAGGTTTAATCAGACAGATTGTTCGATAAAATATCAGATAGCTGATATAAATCCTTATTGAATATTTTTTTCATAGCGAGTGCTTCATGAATTTCCATATCAAAGATTTTGTTGTCTTTGATACCGACAACTCTGCCTTCCTTGCCTTCTAGCAAAAGCTCCACAGCCTTTGCGCCCATTCTGCTTGCCAGCAAACGGTCAACAGCAGTAGCATTTCCGCCTCTTTGTATATATCCTAAAATCGTAGCCCTTACTTCCATATCCACCATAGATCGAATTTTCTCTTCCAGTTTGACACCATCTCCAGCACCTTCTGCCAGTACAATTATGCTATGCAGCTTTCCCCTGTTTTTGCCTTGTATTAGCTTCCTGCATATATCTTCTACTGAGAATTCTATTTCTGGAACAATAATGCTTTCTGCTCCTCCTGCAATTCCGGCATGCAAAGCGATATCACCACAATGTCTACCCATTACTTCTATAATACTCACTCTTTCATGAGAGGTTGAAGTATCCCTAATTTTATTAATGGCATCCAATACATTGTTAACCGCCGTATCAAAGCCAATTGTAAAGTCAGTATAAGCCAAATCATTGTCTATGGTGCCTGGAATTCCTATGCAAGCAATTCCACTTTCAGTAAGCTTCTGCGCTCCGGCAAAGGAACCATCTCCCCCTATTACTACAATACCATCAATATTGAATATCTTCGCAACATTTACTGCCTTTGCTAAGCCTTCTGGCGTCTTAAATTCTTCACTTCTAGCTGTTCTTAATATTGTACCGCCTCTTTGTATAATATCAGCTACGGAAGACATTTTCATTTCCTGAATATCCCCTTGGATCAGCCCATTGTAGCCTCTTTTTATTCCAAAAACCCTAAGTCCGCTATTTATTCCGCTTCTTACAACTGCTCTAATAGCAGCGTTCATACCTGGGGCATCTCCCCCGCTGGTTAATACAGCAATATTCTTCATTCTTATTCCCCCTATACATAGTCCCACTTGGACCTTTTTTGTCCCAAAAGGTTAAAACAAAAACACCTAAGTGTTTCTGTTAAGTTCAATTAATAGCCTAATTCTATCAATATGCTATGAGCTTCTTCGACTTCAGCTTCCGGTACCAACACCTCATAATAGCTATCTTCTTCATTGGCTCCTTTAGTAATAGGTTGTATTTTGACTAATACGCCTTCTTGAGTAATAAGTGCACTCATTTTTTCGGCTTCTTTTTTGTTTTTTGCTAGATAAACTACTGTCCACATATTGCTCCCCCCTATGCTAAAACTGAGTGTCTGCAATTTTGCTCATATGTCTATGAAACTCATTTTAAATTAAATTCACAATTTTTTCAAGTGAATTTAACAATTGCATAAGTATTATTCCAAACATATCACATCATCATCCTACCAAAGTAATATGCATTGATGGAGCGGACTGTTCTGCCTCTTATTTTTTGATTGCTACACATTCCTTACCTAATATTTTCGCCAGTTCTGCTATCAACTCATCCTTTATATCTACCCACATGTTTTTATCAGCTACCATTATTTGAGCCTTGTTGTTGCCTGCCTTTTTTCCTTCGTCCACAACATATACAGGCTGCTCACCCTTGTAGCGAGCCAACACCTTCTTGATCTGCTCCAGAATATCCGGCTGTAGAACTGAGTTAATTTTTACATATAGCTTGCCAGGATTTTTCTGCTCCGCTTCTGCCAAGGGTATTATTTTTTCACAAATGATCTTGGTTTCGTCATCCTCCCGCTGGCTGACCCTGCCTTCAACCAATACAATGCTGTCCGACTTAATGAACCTTGCATTTTCTTCATAGGTTCTTGGAAATATGATTACTTCAATTGTACCATATAAATCCTCCAGCTGAGCAAATGCCATAAGGCTGTTGTTTTTGGTGCTTTTTTGCTTGACGCTGGCAAATAGACCTCCCATGATTACCTTTTGCCCATCATAGCTCAAATCCTCTATGTTTTTCTCTACATCCTCTTCATCACTATGCTTCATCAAATCCACTGTGGTAATGCTGATCTTTCTGTCCAACAGCTCCTTGTATTCCAACAGGGGATGTCCGCTGACATAGAGCCCCAGCATTTCTTTTTCCATGAATAACAGCATATTCTGAGGATACTCCTCAATGTTTGGATATATGTTTTTTTCCATAGATTCCGTCGTCTCTATAGAATCGAAAAGCGAAAGCTGCCCTTCACCATTACGTTTTTTCTGCTCCTGCACGCCATCCATCAGCTTCTCATACACTGCCAGCATTTGGCTTCGCTTAGCTCCCAAGCTGTCAAAGGCACCACACTTTATTAAGCTTTCGACTGTGCGCTTATTGATATAGCTTAAATCCACTTTGTTTAAGAAATCATACAAGCTCTTGAAGCTGCCTTTTTCATCTCTTCCACGTATGATGGAAGCAATGGCATTGATACCTACATTTTTTACAGCAGCCAAACCAAATCTTATATTTTTTTCACTTACTGTAAACTTGATATAGCTTTCATTTATATCCGGCGGCAATATCTCAATGTTTAGATTTTTACTATGCATGATATATTCTGCTACTTTGCCGCTGCTGCCCATAACACTGGTAATCAAAGCAGCAGTAAATTCTACAGGATAATAGTACTTCAACCATGCCGTCTGATAAGCTACAATGGCATAGGCTGCCGCATGAGACTTATTAAAGCCGTATTTTGCAAATTCAGCCAGTTCGTCGAAAATACGACTGGCAATATCAGCATCTATTCCATTACGTATACAACCCGGCACGATTATCTTACCATCCTCAATGATTCCATGGATGAAATTGGCTCTTTCCTTTGCCATGACATCGGCCTTTTTCTTGGACATCGCCCTGCGCACCAAATCAGATCTGCCCATTGAATATCCGCCAAGCTCACGGAACACCTGCATTACCTGCTCCTGGTAAATGACACAGCCATAAGTAACCTGCAGTATGTCCTCCAGCTTTGGATGCAAATACCTGACTTTTTCCGGATTATACTTGTTTTGAACATACCTGGGAATTTGATCCATAGGTCCCGGTCTATATAGGGAAACTCCCGCTATGATATCCTCCAGGCTGCTGGGTTTTAACTCCTTCATAAACTGAGTCATGCCATTGCTTTCCAATTGAAAAATCCCATAGGTTTCTCCATCGGAAATCATCTTGTAAACCTTTGCATCGTCATAGTTCAAATGATCAACATCAGGTACATCGAGACCCTTTGCTTTGATTATTTCAACAGTGTCTCTTATGACCGTAAGTGTTCTGAGACCCAAAAAGTCCATCTTGAGCAGTCCCAGCTCCTCCAAGGTACCCATGGTAAATTGAGTTGTTACTACATCCTCGTTCATTTGCAGAGGTACATATTCTGTTACATTCTTTTTAGATATCACCACTCCGGCAGCATGTGTAGAGGAGTGTCTCGGCATACCTTCTACCGACTTGCTCATATCTATAAGCTGCATAACTGTTTCATCTTCTTCGTATAGTCTTTTAAGCTCGGGATTTACCTCTAAGGCCCGGCCTATTGTCATGCCCAGCTCAAAAGGTATCTTCTTAGCAATCAAATCCACTTGAGCATAGGGAATATTAAGGGCTCTGCCAACATCTCTTATGGCGCCTCTGGCAGCCATTGTGCCAAAGGTTATAATCTGCGCCACTCTGCCCTTGCCATACTTTTCAATTACGTAATCTATGACTTCCTGTCTTCTTTCATAGCAAAAATCCACATCAAAGTCAGGCATGCTGATCCTCTCAGGGTTTAGGAAACGCTCGAAAATAAGATTGTATTTCAAGGGATCAATATTGGTTATACCTAAGCAGTAAGCTACCAAACTGCCTGCTCCAGAGCCTCTGCCCGGTCCCACCATGATGCCGTTGTCCTTGGCATATCTAACATAATCCCATACAATCAGATAGTAGTCTGCATAGCCCATTTTGGTTATTACAGATAGCTCGTACTCTGCTCTTTCTCTAATTTCATCTGTTATTTCAGAATATTTTTCTTTCAAGCCTTCAAAGCACAAATGTCGAATATAACTATCCGAGGTATAGCCTTCCGGCACCTCAAAAGCCGGCAAATGAACCTGCCCGAATATAAAGTCCATATTGCACATTTCAGCAACCTTATTTGTATTTTCTATGGCCTCAGGAATGTATTTAAAAAGCTCATACATCTCTTCATGAGACTTCAGGTAAAACTCTTCTCCGCTGAACTTCAGTCTTGCGCTATCCTCTACAGTTTTTCCTGTTTGTATGCAAAGCAGGATGTCATGGGCTCTGCTGTCATCTCGTTCAACATAGTGTACGTCGTTGCTGGCAACAAGGGGTATACCTGTTTCCTTAGAAAGTCTTACAATTTCTTGATTAACCAAGGCTTGCTCTTGAATTCCATGATCCTGCACCTCAAGATAGAAATTCTCTTCTCCAAATATATCTCTGTAGCGCAATGCTGCTTCCTTGGCTTTTTCATAATTGCCATTCAAAAGCTTTGTAGCAACTTCTCCCGCAAGACAAGCACTCAAAGCCACCAAACCCTCAGAATGCTGCTTAAGCACCTCTATATCAACCCTAGGCTTGTAATAAAAGCCTTCCGTAAAGCCCATGGAAACGAGCTTGATAAGATTGTTGTAGCCCTCTTGATTCTTAACCAGCAGCACAAGATGATACTGACTGCTGTCATACTTTGGATCTCTATCCTTCAAAGTACGGGCTGCCACATAAACTTCACAGCCGATAATTGGCTTGATTCCATGACTTTTTGCTTTTTTATAAAAATCTACTACACCATACATTACTCCATGGTCAGTAATTGCTACAGACTTCATTCCTAAGTCCTTCGCTCTCTCAACCAGTCTTTCCACCCTGCCGGCACCATCCAACAGGCTGTATTCTGTATGCACGTGCAGATGTACGAAATCACTCATTTTATCCACCTTACAATATGCAAAAGCACATAGTCCATAAATAAAGCACATAAATACATATGTGCTTTTTCTGTGCTTTCATATTAAATGTATTTAATTTAATGATAATACAAATCAGTCAATGCTTCAATATCAGTTTATGGAACCTATCGATATTATACACTATAATCTGCTTTCAAGCTTCTCTTTCAGCTCCTCAAAGCCCGGCTTTCCAAGCAGTGCAAACATATTCTTCTTATATTCCTCTACTCCCGGCTGGTCAAAGGGATTTACGCCCAGTACATAACCGCTTATGCCGCATGCTTTTTCAAAGAAATATACCATTTGCCCAAAATAATATTCGTTTAGCTCCGGTACATTCAGCACACTGATTGGCACGCCTCCGTCATTGTGAGCCAGCATTGTACCCCTATAAGCTTGTTTGTTCACATAATCCATAGACTTGCCGCTTATGAAGTTCAAGCCATCCAGGTTTTCCTCATCATCAATTATAATAACTTCTTCCTTTGGCTTTTCAACGTTTATAATCGTTTCAAACATATTTCTTGTACCGTCTTGCACAAATTGTCCCAAAGAGTGCAAATCTGTGGAGAAAAGCATAGCTGCAGGGAATATTCCTTTGCCATCCTTGCCTTCGCTTTCTCCATATAACTGCTTCCACCACTCCATAAAATATTGCAGGGATGGTTCATAGCTCAAAAGTACTTCAATTGCTTTGTTCTTTCTGTGAAGTATGTTTCTTATTGCAGCATACTTATAGCACTCATTGCTTAGCAAATCTTCGTTGTTATACTCGTGGTATGCAGCTGCTGCACCCTTCATCATTTTGGTTATATCCAAACCGGCAGCTGCTATTGGCAATAACCCAACTGGAGTCAATACCGAGTACCTTCCGCCTATATCATCTGAAATCACAAAGCTCTTATAGCCTTCTGCATCAGCCAGCTTCTTCAAAGCACCTTTTTTGGCATCAGTTATAGCGTATATCCTCTTAGCAGCTTGTTCTCTGCCATATTTCTGCTCCATAAACGCTTTCATATGTCTAAAGGCTACAGCAGGCTCTGTTGTAGTGCCTGACTTAGAAACAACACATACACTTACTTCAACACCGTCAATTAACTCAAACAAATGCTTCATATATGTACTGCTTATGTTATTGCCCATGAAATAGACTGCAGGACCTTTTCTCTTATCCTTCGGTAGCATATTATAGAAGGAGTGATTCAGTGCCTCCAATGCCGCTCTGGCACCTAAGTA
Source organism: Clostridiales bacterium GWB2_37_7 (assembly GCA_001797185.1). Taxonomy (GTDB): domain Bacteria; phylum Bacillota; class Clostridia; order Lutisporales; family Lutisporaceae; genus GWB2-37-7. The sequence continues at coordinate 34,093 of MGOS01000095.1, read as the reverse complement.
TGAACCCCCAATGCCTATTACGATCAAAACCTCCGAATTGCTTCTTATTTCCTCTGCAGCCTTCAGTATTTCTTCAAATTCCTTTTTATCGTGTTGGATTGGATGCTCTACCCAACCCAAGAAATCATTACCAGCACCTGTCTTATTATGCAGCTGTTGGTGAGCAGCCTTGATTTGTTCCTTCATATTTTCAATTTCATAAGGCTTTATCATAGCCTTGCTGTAGTCTATCTTTAAACTTTTCATTCTACATGCTCCCTCCAATTATTCAGTCTTATAACAAGATTTTAATGAAAGGTTTTTTGTGTTTTTTGCAAAAAACCTACCCGAGCGTTTCAACGAGGCAGGGGATATATGCCCACCGCCTATTGCAAAAGTCGGAACCCGCCACTTATAGAAGTGGAGGACATCTTTTGCCTCGTTATAATATCTTTATATTAAATTTATTCCATAATCAGGTCAATATCAATTGTAACTTTACACAAATAATTGCAGTAAATAGTAAATAAGTCCACATATTAAGCTTTATGTAAGCTCAAAAAAAGGATAGTATATGTGCATATATATACTATCCTCAAATATCTTTTTTATGCCTGCTTGCTTAAAAAAGCAGCTCCTATGATTCCGGCATCATTGCCCAGCTCAGCCCTAACGATCTCACCATATTTTATATTATCGCTGTCTACCAAAGTCATTTTCTTCACCTTGCTGCGCACCAAGTCAAAGAAGCTATCCCCTGCCTTCGATACCCCACCGCCTATTGCTATGATTTCCGGGTCTAATATATTATATATATTTGCAATTCCAATAGCCAAGTATTTTGCAGTTCTATCCACCGTCTCTATTGACAGTGCGTCTCCCATAGCCGCATGATCGAATATGTCCTTTGCTTCCAGCTGTCCTTTTTCAATATAAGCCCTTTGTAAGCTGGACACCTCTGCATTGGTATTCATTTTATGCAAGGCATACTTAATCATAGCGGTTGCTGAGGCAAGTGTCTCAAAGCAGCCATTTCTGCCGCAATTGCAGTCATAGAAATTTTCTCCTATCACAGTATGCCCTATTTCCGACCCAGCTCCATGAGCACCTCTGATTATTTGTTTATTAATGATTATTCCCCCGCCTATACCTGTACCAATCGTTAAAAACACAGAATCTTTAGCTTCCTTAGTTGAGCCAAACAAGCTTTCAGCATAAGCTGCAACGGTTGCGTCATTTTCTATATAGACGGGTATCTTGAAATGCTCCTTCAGATAATTCACTGCCTCAACATTGTACCAAGACAAATTCGTGCAATATATGATACTGCCTTTTTGGTAATCTACCAATCCTGGAACACCAATTCCAATTGATTTTATATCCTGCAGCTGCATGCCTTCCTGCTTAATCAGTCTTTCAATTTCTACAGTCATATCCTTCATAATTACTTTATCATCATGAGATGGGTCTGTGTCGATTAATCCACTGCTTACAATCTGACCCTCTTCATCTACCATTCCGATTTTTATTTTGGTTCCACCCAAGTCAACTCCAATATACATAAGACACCTCCTGATTAAATATCATCTAATACATCAGCTATTACAATACTATTATAGCTGGTCAAGTCAATTTCATTAAAGTTCTCATATGCCACCCCACTAGGATCCTTTATGAGTCTAACAACAGGCCTGCTAGGGAAGTTTTTGTTATTATCCACTACTATGGCAGTTTCGCCGGTACTCAATGTAACATAAGTACCCAAGGGGAAAACAGATATGTGCTCTAACAGCTTTCTTACTATCTCATAATCAAATTGATGATTTCCTAATGAAATCATGTATTCAACTACTTCACTTATATTTAATCTCTTTCTGTATACTCTATTTGAGGTCATGGCATCATATACATCTGCCACACTTACGATCCTCGAAAATTCGTGTATCGCTTTTCCGACCAGCCCCAAAGGATACCCTTCTCCATTATATTGTTCATGATGAGTCAAAGCGATGTAACTGGTATAGGAACTCAACTCACCATTTTGTTTCAAAATCTCATATCCAAATCTAGCATGTCTTTTTATGATCTCATATTCCTCAGGTGTCAAAGGTCCCGGTTTATTTAGTATCTCATTTGGGATTTTAGTTTTGCCTATATCATGAAACAAGGCCCCCAAGCATAGCTCCTTCAGCTTGCTTGAATCATAACCCATAGAAATCCCCGTGACAGCTGCAAGCACACAAACATTGGCAGAATGATTAAAGGTATAATTATCTACGGTTTTGATGTCCTGTAGGTTTATTACAGCATCCTTAACACTCAATAGCTCTTCCACAATCTTGCCTACAGCATTTCTAACGGGCTTGGCATCTAGGTTATTGCCACACATTACATGATCCATAGCCTTCTTTATTGCCATTCTAGCTTCAAACCTTGTCTCATCGGATATGATATCCTCAATAAAGATATCAGAGCTTAAACTATCATTTATGTAAATTTCACCTATTCCAATTTCTTTGAATTTATTTACATAGGATTCTTTAAGTTTAATTCCGGCATTCAACAGAATATTACCCTCAATGCTATATAGCGTTTTGGCAAGCTCCATGCCGTCCTTTACCCGCTCTACGGAAATTCTTCTCATATACTATTCCCCCAACATAAAGGTACAAAAAAGCTTGTACACTCAGAATTTCTTATAACAAGATTTATTGAAAGTTTTTTGCACTTGTTGCAAAAAACTACCCAAGGCGTTTCAACGAGGCAGGGGGGTATATTCCCACCTCCTTTCGCTGAAATCGGAACCCGCCACTTATAGAAGTGGAGGACATATTTTGCCTCGTTATATTTATAGCTTTATTTTCTCAGCTATTTCATCCAATTTTCTTAGTCTATGATTGATACCTGATTTACCTATTGGAGGACTCATCATCTCTCCCAGTTCCTTAAGACTGGCATCAGGATACATTAACCTTAATTCTGCAATTTCAGCTAAGCCTTCAGGTATATTATCAAAGCCTATCCTGGACTTTATAAGCTCTATGTTATGTATTTGCCGCATTGATGCATTTACAATTTTACTTAAATTTGCAGTTTCGCAATTAACGATTCTATTTACATTATTTCTCATCTCTTTGTATATTCTAACATTTTCTAGACTTAGCAGGGCTTTGTGTGCACCAATTATATTTAAATAGTCTACTATCTGTTCGCCTTCCTTTAAATATACCACATAGTTCCCTTTTCTGTTAACAACCTTTGCATTCAAGTTATAACTATTTATCAACTTTTTTATGGACTCTGCATATTCATTATTATTTGTTACAAGCTCCAAATGGTAGGTCTTTTCCGGATCACTAATGGAACCGCCTCCCAAAAAAACACCTCTTAGATATGCCTTCTTGCAACAAGGCCTCTTGACCAGCGTAAGAGGCAGCCTGTAATTTATTCTGATGCCCTCTTCAGTCTTAGTTAGTATACCAGTTGCCAAAAGTACTGTTTCTCCACCGGTTTGGGTATCTATGTACAGTGTATAATTGTTATTTTTCTTAAGCTGCTTGTTTCTTCTAACAGCAACTCTTGTATTAATATCAAATATATCCTTAATTAATGTAAAAAGCATTCTGGCAATAGATGCATTCTCAGTTGAAAGCTTGATACCTATGCTGTTTCTACCATGAATTTGTATCGTACCCGTCATTTTAATCAAAGCGGATAATTCTGCCAATTGACAGCATTTCTCTTCAGTATTTATTTTAGATATTTCATTTTTTACGATAGATGAAAAGGTCATACTATAAGCACCTCGTCTATTTTAACAATCCCAGCTTGTTTAAAGGCCAAATCCTGAATACCGCTTTTCCTATTATATTATTTCTGCTAATCAGCCCAACGTCTTCAGATCTACTGTCCCGACTGCGCTCCCTATTATCTCCCAACACAAAGTACTCACCCTGAGACAAATTCCACGCTTCCTGTGTAGAAGCATAGGTTGGAAAGCTCGTGTAGTCTGGTTCAAGCTCCTTTGAATCTATATAAACCTTGCCATTTTGCACCTGAATTTCTTCACCAGGTAATCCAATTACTCTTTTGATAAGCAGCTTGTTTTCTACATCATCCTTTAGTACTACAATATCACCCCTTTGAGGGTTTCCGACAAGGTAGTTTATTTTCGAAATCATCAGCATTTGCCCTTCATATAGTGTGGGATTCATTGAAATTTGATTTACCAAGGCCATTTGAAAAACAAAGGTTCTCAATACAATCGCTATAACAAAGGCTGATACGATCATCTTCACCCATGACAATATCTCATCCCTATTGCTTTTCTGTTCTGCCTGCTGCCCTTCTTTTACTTCCAATGTGTTATCATTATTATTACCTTCCATTCGGTTCACTCCTTATTCATTGCTTTCTGCTTCTTTAGCTTTCCATTTACATAATAGTAGTCTATAATTCTTTTTTTATCCTTGGAAAGCTTCTCTTCATTTATAAGCTCAAAGATTACCTCCGATAAATGATTGTAATTATGCCTTAAATAGTCCTTCTCTATACTTACAAAGTCCCCCTCGATTACCTTTATGTTCATATCTCTTATAATATTATAATCTATTTTAACGGGAGATGCATTCTCCATTCTATATTTTTCTATTAAGTAATCAGGAATAGGACCGTTGTTTACAACTGTATAATCAATGTATAATTCTTCTGCATGCTGATTAATAGCATCTATATGATCAACAAGACTATAACCAATCGTTTCTCCCTGCTGCGTCATGATGTTGCTAACATAGATCTTCATAGCTGTTGACTTACTAATAGCCTTACTGATATCCTTTACCAACAAATTAGGGATAATACTAGTAAATAGACTGCCCGGACCCAATATGATTGCATCTGCATTTTGGATCTCCTCAAGTGCTTCAGGAAGTGCGCAACAGTTTGATGGCTTTATAAATATCCTCTTGATTCTTTGATTTGTGGTCTGCTGTTTTATAGGAATCTGCGATTCTCCTTTAATGATAGTTCCGTCCTCCAACTCGGCAAAAAGCACCATATCCTCCAGTGTAACAGGTAGAACCTTGCCGGTTACAGCCAAAACGTTGCTCATCTCTTTAATTGCTTGATCAAAGCTGCCACAAATATCATTTAAAGCTGCGATAAAAAGGTTGCCAAAGCTTTGCCCCTTTAAATCACCTTCCGTGAATCTATATTGCATAAGACGCTCGATAATAGGCTCCGTATTTGCCAGTGCAACCACACAGTTTCGTATATCTCCGGGAGGCAGCATCCCCATGTTTTCACGCAGGAGTCCTGAGCCTCCGCCATCGTCAGCTACTGTGACTATAGCCGTCAAATTGGATGTGAACCTTTTTAACCCTCTCAGTAATACGGAGAGGCCTGTTCCTCCCCCGATTGTAACTATCCTAGGACCACCCGAATATATACCAGCTTCATAAAGAAGACTTTTTATAGATTTATTTCTCATGCTCATCCCCCGATATACACCGCAAAGCTTAGTTTATATTTGCTGCACAGGCTTCTTAACATATCGTGGAGAAGCAACTTACATAAAGTTAGCTTTGTGGTGTAGAACCCTTTTTGATTATGTCTTAATATACTATTAAGTCATACTAATATTATATTAATCTCAGTACTGCTATATGTTATTAGTGGTTATCCTCTTCAATATCCCTATGCTCTACTATTACCCTGTGGTTGTTTTCCTTTAGCTTTTTACTTAACATGTTTACCATTGTTACAGACCTATGTCTGCCTCCGGTACAACCAATTGAAATAACCAATTGGCTTTTCCCTTCTTTGATGAAATTAGGAATAAGAAATTCCACCATTTCCACCAGCTTGTTCTTAAACTCAATTGCTTCCGGCCATTGCATTACGTAGCTTCTGACCCCTTCATCATTACCGCTGTATTTCTTTAAGCTTTCTACATAATAAGGGTTTGGTAAAAACCTTACATCAAAAACCATATCAGAATCCAAGGGTATTCCATATTTGAAGCCAAAGGATACAACACTTATGTTGATGCCCTCCGACTTGCCCCCTTCTACAAACAGATGCTTCATCTCATCCTTCAAATCAGAAGGCAGCATGTTGGTAGTGTCTATTATAAAGCTCGCTTTTGATTTGATATGCTCCAGCTTTCTGCGTTCTGCTTTGATTCCTCTTATGATCCTACCGTCCACAGCAAGGGGATGCTGTCTCCTGCTAGCCTTAAAGCGCTTAATCAATATCTCATCTGAAGCCTCAAGGAATAGTATTTCATAATCAAAACCTGCGTTCTTTAATTCTTCCAAACTAACCTGCAGCTGATCAAAAAATTTACCTCCTCGAATATCGATAACCAAAGCAATATTTTCAGAGGTACTTTTGCTTTGGCTCCACAACTCTGCAAACTTAACTATAAGTGCAGGAGGAAGATTGTCTACACAGAAATATCCAAAATCCTCTAAATACTTTATAGACAAGCTTTTGCCTGCTCCCGATAGTCCGGTAACTATTAAAAATTTCATATAGCCTCCTCCTCAGACAAAGAATAAATACAAGTATTTATCTTATTTAATAGCATTAATTATTTGGTTGCTGTCTAGCCCTGCTTCCAAAGCAATTTTAAGTCCATTGTCAAGTCTTCCTACATCTTCAGGTCTGTGGGCATCACTATCTATAACAAATTGAACGCCATATTTGGCAGCAGCCTTTACGTGTTCTGCAGTCATAGCACTGCTATGAGAATTAATCTCAAGAGCAGTTCCAGCCTTAGCAGCTATCTGCGCAACATATGTAGTATCAATCGGGATTCTGGCACCCGGATGTGTAATAATATCAATTTTGTGTTTCTCAATTGCTTTAGCTATTGCTATGGTGTTTTTCTCCTTAACCTTTTCAGTATTATAGGAGAAAAATTTATCTAAATAGTTCAAGCCGTATATATTCCATGCATCTCTAAGACTTTTGGGGATTACCATCATGTGATAACCTACTAGCAATATATCAAGGTGTTTTCTAATATCGTCATTCATATCAATATCGCCTTCAGTGCTTATTATGTTGCATTCCATTCCCAGCAGCACCTTTACACCTTCACAATGTTCATTTATATTATCTATTTCCTGTCTCATCTTGACTATGTTTTTCTTTCTCACACCAAAGGTTAAGTGACGTATACCATGATCTGTAATAGCTATTTCAGTAAGTCCTTTTCTCTTGGCAGCCATTACATTGTCCATGATGGTACCTTTGCCATGGCTATAGATTGTGTGGGTATGATAGTCAGCGTATAGTGTAATCAAAACATCCACCTCTTCAATGCTGGACGCTATGGGTGCGTCCACTACTTATATTATAACCTGCCTTTATTATTATCAAAACACTATTTGTCATTCTCTTAATATAAACAAACACAGTTTTGTTTATATTATACACCTTAATAGCATGCATGGGTATTTGTCATTTTATTTTGCCATAAAAAATGCGTCTCACGCCGCACTATTTGACCCTAAGGAACCCTATGGTTCCCGACCACGGATGCAAGCATCCTGAGCTCCCTCCTTTAAGGTTATGAGAATTCTCTCATCGTATCAGAAACTCCATCTTCCTTTACACTAGAATATTCGCCTCATTGAACACTGATTTCCCATATATTCCGTATTTCACGACAGGTCCCCCATTGTATAGGAAATTTCAATTTCCTATACAATAAAAAAATGTGTCCTTAGACACATTAAAATTCACCTAATATTTTAATTTCTGTTTCCAGCATTATTCCAAACTGATTAAAAACTGTACGCTGTACATACTTAATCAAATCATACACATCCTTGGCTGTAGCTTCACCTCTGTTTACCACAAAGCCGCAGTGTAGTTCAGATACCTGCGCACCTCCTATGCCAAAGCCTCTAAGTCCTGCATCCTCAATCAGCTTGCCGGCAAAATACCCCGGTGGTCTCCTAAAGGTACTGCCTGCACTTGGAAGATGCAAGGGCTGCTTTGTTTTTCTCTTTTGAGCCAAATCCGACATAATGCCGTTTATCTGCTCTTGTTCACCTTTCTTAAGCTTAAGCTTGCAGCGAACTACGATAAATCCTCTAGGTTCTACAATACTTCTTCTGTAGTTAAATTCCATCTGAGTATTGGTGTACCTTTGCAGCTCAAGATTTTCATCCAGAACCTCCACCCACTCAATTACATCCTTCATCTCACCGCCATAGGCTCCTGCATTCATGGCAACTGCGCCACCCAGATAGCCAGGTATGCCACTGGCAAACTCTAAGCCTGTTAAGGCATTTCTGGCAGCAGCCTTGGAAAGTGTCGAAAGAAGCACCCCGCATTCAACAGTTATCTCTTCTCCAACAATATCTATTTCACCAAAGCTTTCTCCAACCTTTATAATAGCGCCTCGGATTCCATTGTCGCCTACCAGCAGATTTGTTCCATTTCCTATTACATAGTATGGAATTTTATGTTCTATTACAAAGCCAAGTGTCTTTTTCAGCTCTTCTACATCAGCTGGTTCAAAAAATAGTTCAGCAGGTCCTCCTACCTTGAAGGATGTGTGCTGACTCATAGGCTCACTGAATCTTATATTTTTGATGCCCGAAGCTTCTATATCAATCTTTAAATTCTCCATTGTAAATCCCCCTTAAGGTACTGCATATGCTCTATTATTCAATATTATAGCACAATTTATGCAGTTTAGCTTTATTGCAACCATTCGCTGCAAATTCCATTATACAATACTTTTGTGGTTTGCACAGTATATAGAAATATTTTATTCCGTATATTTTTGCAGCAGCTCCTTGGCATCTTTTATCGCTTCTTCCGGTGTCAACTCTCCCATGATTGCGGCTTTAACCCTTGACTGCAGTATTAAGTCAATTTGCTCCCAGTTCTTGTGCCTTGGTATTGGCTCCACAAAGCTTAAACTCTGCTGTATCATACTCATTTCCTTGTCATTTTGGTATAAATTCTCTCCTGTTTTGCGTGCAGAGAAATATCCATAGTTCTTCAGCTCCTCCTCACCTTCTGCAGAAGTTAAGAACTTAACAAATTCTATACTCATTTCCCTCTTATTCTCATCCTTTTGTTTAAATACTGCAAAGGAACAGGTGCTTGACCCAATGCTGACAGGCATTTCTGTACTTCCGGTCGGATAATTTGCTGTTGTAAACTCAACCGAGTCTGAGGAAATATTTCTGATATAGGGTATAGTCCAAGAAGGTGCAGTAATGACTGCAGTTTTACCCTTTATAAAGGAGTTTAGAACTTCTCCCTGAGTTGCCTCCCCAAAATTATCAGGTGTAGCTTTATAAATGTACTTAAGCTGATATAGCTTCTGCAAGCCCGACAAAGCTTGAGGACCTTCATAGACATACCTGCCATTTTCACTGCTTATGATTTCTGCTCCGTCACTCATAAGAATTCCATAGATATTATAAGCGCCCGGCTCAATATAAGAATTAAAGCCAAACACATCGGGACCTTTCTTTCTGTTGGTATCATAGGTAAGCTGTTTGACAGCATCTGTAAATTGATCAAAGGTCCAGTTGCCATCCTGCGGTATTGGAATATTTTTTTCGCTAAACATTGAGGTGTTGAGCAGCATGGTATAACCCGTCATGATCCATGGCAATCCATAAAGCCTGCCCTGATAGCTTGCACTTTCTAAGGCAGTTGGTAGGAAATCAGACTTTTCAGTTTCTGTTATATCATCTAATTCTTCTAACAAGCCTTCTGACATAAAATAATAATCACTGCCTACAGGCGCTACATCGGGATATGCTCCTGTGCTGGCAGCAGCCTTCAACAAGGTGTACCCACCTGCAGGCTCCAATTCCTTAAATTCTATATAAACGCCGGGATGAAGCTTTTCAAATTGCTTAATCTTAGCACTCATCCAAGAAAGCTTTGTACCGTTTTGCGTATTAAGCCTGGGATAATCCCAAACCGTAATGACTCCTCTCCAAGGTATTTCATTTTTCATATACTCATAGCTTTTATTATATTCAACTCTATACCTTTGAAGCAGTATAGGTCCCATGCCCACGAAGGCTAGCATCAAAATACATAAAAAAAGAGTAAAGGCTCTTTTCAGGGTCATTTGTATCCCTCCTGATAAGCTTTTACTCTATATATATTCAATATATTTCGCACTATACATTTTCATTCATTCTATAGCGCGATATGTTATTCGCTGTTTATACAAAAGGGACTTCTATGCCATAGTTTATTTTTTTACCCTTTTTGTTCAGAAAATCAATCAATTTCTGTGGATTAGAGCTTATTACCAGTTCTTCAGTAATTCCCACATCCTCAAATAGTTTAAGTACCTTGTCAAACTTGCCCACGTGGAAGCATATATGAGAATCACTGCCAGTAGTAAGCATAGCACCCTTTTCCTTGGCTTCCAGTGCAATCTGCCTGCAATTTCCTTCACTGCCTCTTCTCGCATTACCAAATGAACTATTGTTTATTTCTATCAATGTGCTGGTTTCTATTGCACAAGCTACAACTCGCTCGACATCTACTGGAAACTGCGGGTTGCCGGGATGGGCAATAATATCCACCAAAGGATTCTTCATCGCTCCTATTACTGCTCGAGTGTTTTCCTCTACACTACCAGGTATCAGACATGCATCATGGAAGCCAGCTATTACAAGCTCCAGCTTACTTAAAAATTTTTCCGGCATATCCAGCGTACCATCGTAGCTCATAATATTTGCTTCAACACCCTTTAGTATTCTCACCCCGCTGATATATTCCGGCAGAATTCTTAAATTTCCAAAATGATATATATGTGGAGCTCCCGGTAAAGAAGGTCCATGATCCGTCATACCGATGATTTTCATCCCTATTTGGCTTGCATAGTCAGCCATTTCTTTGATGGTGCTGTATGCGTGACCACTGGACAAGGTATGACAGTGTGTATCAACCAAAAGTTTCAAATGTACACCTACTTCTTATTTATTTTCTTCATCCTTATCTATCTCATAGTCAGCATTGTTTTTGTTCATATCGCTATTGTAATAGCCAACGGGTTCTTCTGGTATGATGAACACTGCTATTACATAAGCCACGATACCTGGGAATCCGCCAGACATAATCGTAATAAGCACCCAAACCAATCTTATGATGGTTACGTCTATATTAAAGTAATCCTCTAAGCCACCGCAAACCCCTGACAGGGTTCTTTTTGTTCTTGATCTGTATAGTCTTTTATTCATATATTTACCTCCATAAATTTCTTTCTAAAATGCATTTTGTGTATTTTCACTTTATAATACGGACAGCAAACAAAAAAGTCTTATAAGTTAAAATAATTATATATCATTTCTGCAGTTTTTTTGTTCATACCCTGTACAGTACTTAATTCTTCAATGCTGGCAGCCTTTATATTTTTTAAGCTACCAAACTTTTTGAGCAGCGCTTGACGCCTTGCAGGACCAACACCTGGAACCTCATCCAGCTGCGACTGAACTGCTGTCTTGCTTCGCAAGCTCCTATGATAGGATATGGCAAACCTATGTGCTTCATCCTGCACATGTGTAATAAGTCTAAAAGCATGAGAGCTGATAGGAATCGGTATTTCCAATTCATTGTATATCAAGCCTCTGGTGCGGTGCTTATCATCCTTTACCATACCGCATACAGGAATATCCAAATTCATCTCCTTTAATATCGGTAGTACCGCATTGACCTGGCCCAAGCCGCCATCAATCAAAATTAAATCAGGCAGCATCGCAAATTTGCCGGAATCAATATCCTTGCCTTCCCTCTCCAGCATTTCACGTTCCTTCAGTCCATGAATAAATCGGCGTTCTACCACCTCTTTCATACTTTCGTAGTCATTTGCTCCTTCAATATATTTTATTTTAAATCTTCTATAATCGCTATTTTTAGGCTTTCCATTTTCAAAAACAATCATGGAGCCTACATTCTCTACTCCCTGCAGGTGAGATATATCAAAGGCTTCTATGCGTTTTGGGACTTTAGGCAAGCCAATATAGCCGGACAGCTCACTGATTGCTCCCATTGATTTTTGCTCATCCTGCTTATATTTTTCTACCAGGAGCTTTATTGTGTCCTCTGCATTCTTGCTGACCATTTCTATAAGCTTTTGTTTTTCCCCTTTTTGAGGTATCGTCAGCTTTACCTTACTGCCTCTTTTTTCGCTGAGCCAGTTTTCAATGATATCTGCATCCTCAATTTCATGCTGTAGTATTATTTCCTTTGGCACAAAGATATCTCCGTTATAGAACTGCTTAATAAAACCGGATAGCACCTCACCGTGATCACTCAAATCACTGCCATCTAATAGAAAATGCTCTCTTCCTATAAGCTTTCCTCCTCGTACAAAGAATACCTGCATACAGGCTTCTCCGTCGGCACGAGCCATAGCTATTATGTCCTGATCTACCATAGATGAAGAAATGATTTTTTGCCTCTCTCCAATTTTACGTAAAGATGCGATGCTGTCTCTTATCTCAGCAGCTCTTTCAAAGTCTAGATTTTCAGCTGCCTGCTGCATTTTCTGTTCCAGCGCTCCTACCATTTCCTCCTGCTTGCCGTCCAACACCAGGATGATGCCCCTTACAACATCCTTATACTGCTGTTTGTCTATATTTCCTTGGCAGGGAGCCATGCATCTGTTTATATGAAAATTCAAACAAGGTCTTTCCTTGCCCTCTATTCTTGCAATGTTTTTATTGCAGCTTCTAATTGGGAAAAGTTTATTGATGGTCTCAATAGTTCTATTAACTGCCATTTTGTCTGTATATGGACCAAAATATTTTGCTCCATCCTTTTTAATTTCTCTGGTAATCATAATCCGTGGATAGTCCTCGTTCACAGTTACCTTGATATAGGGATAATGCTTATCATCCTTTAATAAAATATTATATTTAGGCCTATGCTTCTTAATGAGATTGCACTCCAAAATAAGCGCTTCCAGCTCCGTATCCGTTATGATGTATTCCAAATTTACGATTCTCTCCACCATTGCCACAACCTTTGGACTGTGACCCTTGGAGGCTTGGAAATATTGCTTCACTCTGTTCTTCAGGTTTTTTGCCTTGCCTACATATATTATTTCATTGCCCTCATCCCTCATGATATATATTCCGGGCTTCTCAGGCAGATTTTTCAGTTTGTCCTCAAGGGATAGAATAACGTCCATATTTCCCTCCTGAATTTGAGATGGTTGCTTTTTATATAATATTTCTATATAATTTGTAAAGATATATATATAAGGAAATCTGCTAATACTAACAAAAACATCCTATTTTTTACTATAGAAAGGAGTCGAAACATGTCCAACTCCATGAAAACTGTTGTATTTATAATATCACTAATAGCTTACTTTATATACCTGTCAATATCAAGCGCATTTATTAATATCACTGAAGCTACAGGCAGTATAGCCTATGTAACCTTGGCGATTTTCATATCCTCCGCAGTAGGGATTTTGGTAATGCTATATGCTCAAGCTTCTGTTAAATACTGGTATTCAAGCAGACAGTTAAAAAACTCTACAGTACATGTGAAGCTGCCCATAGGAAAGTTCAGGCTGACTGATAGACTTCTGGTATATTTTATACCTGCCTTAGCAATTATAATTCCCGTAGCACAAACCAGATCTTTTTCCGCAATTACTTGGCCTTTGGTATTATTCTTGGCTTTAATTATAATTATAGTAGAGGTTTTGTTTTATGTTAATAGTAAAACCATGATGGCTTATATTACAAACAAAGGTATAATCATTCGTGGCATCGATTTAAGGCTGGAAATTCCTATTCCATCAAACTACCATAACCCCTCCGGCTATTTCCCCTTCAATAGAATCATTACCTTTTTGGACTTAAATGACAAGCTGCTGGTAGAGCATAGCCATGATTTGGGATCAATCATATTAAAATCAGATTCAGATACCTTAAAGCAAATAAAGGCTGTACTGATTGCCAATGGAATAAAACAAAAGAAGTTTTAGTTATAAAATCAATATCAATATTTTTGATATTGATTTTGATTTTAGCAATCATGAACAAACAAATTACAAGCCTTTTTTCATAATTACTGCAGGTAATATTTTCCCAGTCCAATTTAGTTCTACTTCCTTGATTTTAACAAAACCATTTCCAATCCAGAAATCAAGTACCCCATCATCATAGTTGGTAACTACATCTATTCTCATAGATTTGCTTTTGAGTGATTTTGCATAGTCCTCTAAAGCCTTATAGATGAATCCTCCAAAGCCCTTATTTTTATAATCATTATGTATCATTAATAGTGACAAATAAGTTTCCTCACCTATTTTAAAATCTATGACTCCGATCAACTTGCCTGAACTCTTTTCAACTACTTTGCAGGAATAAAAATCGACTTTTTTCATTGCCTCCAGCTCTTCGTGTATCCAATCACCTGTAACCTTCTCTGCATCCAGATGATTCTCTAAAAAACACCTATTGGAATTATACACTTCAACAATATCATCAATATCTTTGCTCTCAACAAAATCTATATAGAGCTCGTTTGCGTCAAAAATCATTTTAATCCCCCATTACCTTTTATAAGCTAAACTATGCATACTTTTTTTTGAGGAAGGCTGTGGTCAACCGCCCCTACAACCTTTGGCTACTCGTATTTAGAAATATGTATATTATTCTTAGTGTATTGTCACATTCAAGCTTATATCCTGATTTCTCAACAATATCTGTTAAGAATACGAATTTGCTACCATCAGTTATAGTATTAATTAATTTCTTTCAAACTTTTCTAAACATGATTTGCATATACACGCTTTACCCTTTTTGTTATCAGGAATCATATCTAATACGTGCTTAGGAAACTTTACTGTAACACACCAACATTCAGTGTGATTATGCTGACAATTATTGTCTTGCCCGCAAAGCGGACATATTCTATGCAATTCTTTTTTATTCATTCTATATCTCCTTCGTCTTATCTTTTCAGTGATTATTTTTTCTATAATATTGTAGTGTTTGCGTTAAATCTCTTCCTCTTCCTAAAAAGTCCTTATAAACTTCTGAAATCTTACTCTGCAGCAGTTTAACCATGGTTGGATTACCTGCAATGATATTTATACCCTTTTCATGGACATTGTAAAGAACCTCTCCGC
Organism: Clostridiales bacterium GWB2_37_7; assembly: GCA_001797185.1. Taxonomy (GTDB): domain Bacteria; phylum Bacillota; class Clostridia; order Lutisporales; family Lutisporaceae; genus GWB2-37-7. The sequence continues at coordinate 18,963 of MGOS01000095.1, read as the reverse complement.
CGGCTTCACGAATAATCAGTTCTCCAGCTGCCATATCCCAAAGCTTGATTTTCTGCTCCCAATAGCCATCCAAACGACCGCAGGCTACACAGCACATGTCATAAGCTGCACTGCCGCTTCTTCTGATGCCCATGATATCCGGTACAATGTGCGCGAATAGTTCTATGTTGTTATTCTTTAAATCCTCTGCCTTGTCATAGGGGAAGCCAGTTGCCAGCAGCGAGCCCTTTAGGCCGTCAGTTGCCGATACTTCTATTTTGATATCGTTTAGGTATGCCCCCATACCCTTGGCAGCACTAAACATTTCTCCAGCATAAGGCACATATATCACACCTATTAAGGGCTCATTACGACAGCGCAAGGCAATAGATACCGCAAAAGCAGGATATCCGTGAAAGTAATTGTTCGTACCATCCAAAGGGTCAATGATCCAGACATATTCATTCTCATCTGTCGATTTCCCTGCTTCCTCAGATATTATGCTGTGCAAAGGATAAACCTCCTTGATTTTGCTGATAATCAGCTTTTCGCAAAGCAAATCAACCTCAGTTACCATATCTATATCTGAAGATTTTGTATTGTACTTTATTTTCTTATGCAAGTATTCCAACTGCAAAGCACCTGCTTCTACTGCCCACTGCTTTGCATAATCTAATGCTTTTTGTATGTCCATACTTTTCAAGTCCTTTCTGCCGCTCTAATTTGTTTATAACAAGATTTATTGAAAGTTTTTTGCATTTGTTGCAAAAAACTACCCAAGGCGTTTCAACGAGGCAGGTGGATATATGCCCACCTCCTGTTGCTGAAATCGGAACCCGCCACTTATAGAAGTGGGGGACATATTTTTGCCTCGTTATAATCATATATTATATCAAATTTAAACAAGGAGTATTTGGTATATTACCAAATACTCCTTAGATTAATATCTATCTCTTTCTAATATCTTCTTTAGGAACTGCCCTGTGTAAGATTCAGCGACCTCTGCAATGTGCTCCGGCGTGCCTTCTGCAATGACGACACCACCGCGATCTCCACCCTCAGGTCCTAAATCTACAATGTGGTCTGCTTTCTTTATTACATCAAGGTTATGCTCTATAACTACAATTGTATTGCCCGTTTCCACAAGTCTATCCAATATATGCAGCAGCTTGTGGATATCTGCAATATGCAAACCGGTTGTAGGTTCATCCAATATATACAAGGTCTTGCCTGTACTTCTCTTGGAAAGCTCGTACGCCAGCTTTATTCTCTGTGCTTCACCACCGGAAAGCTGTGTTGAAGGCTGACCTAGCTTGATATATCCCAAACCAACATCATTTAGTGTCTGCATTTTTCTTTGTATTCTTGGAATATTCTCAAAAAATTCCACAGCATCCTCAACTGTCATATCCAGCACTTCAGATATATTCTTGCCTTTATATTTTACTTCCAACGTTTCTCTGTTGTAACGCTTACCCTTACATACCTCACATGGTACATATACATCAGGAAGGAACTGCATCTCAATTTTTATAATGCCATCTCCCTTGCAGGCTTCGCATCTTCCACCCTTTACATTGAAGCTGAAACGGCCATTTTTGTAGCCTCGCATTTTGGCTTCATTGGTCGTTGCATACACTTCTCTGATGATATCAAATACCCCGGTATAGGTTGCAGGATTTGACCTAGGGGTTCTACCGATAGGAGACTGATCAATGTCTATGATCTTATCCAAATGCTCCAGTCCCTTTATCGTGTCATGCTCGCCGGGATGCAATTTTGTCCTATACAAGCTGGAAGCTGCTGCTTTATAAAGTATCTCATTTACCAATGTACTCTTGCCGGAGCCTGATACGCCGGTAACACATGTAAATACGCCCATAGGAAAGCGTACATCTATATTCTTAAGATTGTTTTCCTTCGCTCCCTTAATTTCTATCCAATTGTCCTTAGGTACTCTTCTTGTCTCCGGCACTTCTATTTTTTTCTTGCCGCTAAGGTATTGACCTGTAATAGAGGCTTCACAATTTAAAATGTCTTGTAAGGTTCCTTCAGCTACGATTTCACCGCCATGTACACCCGCGCCCGGGCCCATATCAATAATATGATCTGCTGCGTGCATGGTATCCTCATCGTGCTCCACCACCAATAGGGTGTTCCCTAGACTAGTCAGGTTTCTTAAGGTTTTCAGTAGCTTTTCATTGTCCCTTTGATGTAGACCTATGCTGGGCTCATCCAGTATGTACAGCACACCCATCAAGCTGGAGCCTATCTGTGTAGCAAGCCTTATTCTTTGGGCTTCACCTCCGGACAAGGTTCCCGCCGTTCTTGACAGCGTCAAATACTCCAGACCTACGTTTAATAAAAACTCCAGTCTTTCATTAATTTCCTTCAGTATCAGCTTAGATATTAGCTTTTGCTTTTCTGTAAGCTGCAGGGCTAAGAAAAAGTCTCTCATCTTATATATTGACATATCACAAACCTGTGCTATAGAAAGTCCGCCTATTTTAACTGACAAGCTTTCCTTCTTAAGTCTCTGCCCTTTACATTCAGGGCATGGTCTGATTGCCATATATTTTTCTATTTCTGCCCTCATGAAATCAGACTTCGTTTCTCTGTAGCGGCGCTCAAGGTTATTTACTACACCTTCTACAGCCACCATAATTTCACCTTTTCCAAAGTCTCTGGAATAATTCACCTTTATCTTTTCACCTTTATTGCCATAAAGCAGCATGTTTACAATATCGGCAGGCAGCTGATCTATAGGCGTGTCCAAGCTAAAGTTATACCGCTTAGCTGCTGCTGCAAGTATATTATAATACCAGCTTTCTTCATCAAGATTCTTCCACGGATCTATAGCACCTTGTGAAATAGATTTTGACCAATCCGGAATAATCATATCCGGATCCATCTCTCTCAAGCCTCCTAAGCCGTCGCACTTTGGACACTTGCCAAAGGGACTGTTAAAAGAGAACATTCTGGGTGCCAAATCCTCAATGCTGATACCGCAATCTGCACAAGCAAAATTTTGGCTGAACATCATTTCTCTATCACCGATTATTTCTATAATGGCAATACCACTGGTCAGCTCCATAACCGTTTCCAAGGAATCTGTCAGCCTCTTCTCCATTCCTTCCTTGACTACCAGCCTATCTACTATGATCTCTATGCTATGCTTTTTATTTTTCTCAAGCTTGATTTCATCGTTTACATCAAGTACTTCACCGTTTACCCGGACTCTTACATATCCACCTTTTTTGATGTCTTCAAAAACCTTTATGTGCTCGCCCTTCTTACCTCTGATAACCGGTGCTAAAAGCTGCAGCTTTGCACCCTGTGGCAAGCCCTTTATGATATCCACCATTTGATCTATGGTCTGCGCTGAAATCTCCTTGCCGCACTTATGACAGTGAGGTGTACCGATTCTTGCATATAAAAGTCTTAGATAGTCGTATATCTCAGTAACTGTCCCTACTGTAGAACGGGGATTTCTGCTAGTGGTTTTTTGATCTATAGAAATCGCAGGAGAAAGACCTTCTATATAGTCAAGATCCGGCTTCTCCATCTGCCCCAAAAACTGTCTCGCATAAGCAGACAGGGACTCTACATATCGTCTTTGTCCCTCGGCGTATATGGTGTCAAAGGCAAGAGAGGATTTACCAGAGCCGCTTAAGCCTGTTATAACAACAAACTTATCTCTAGGTATTTCTACGTCAATATTCTTAAGATTATGCTCTCTTGCTCCTTTAATAATGATCTGATTCTTTGCCATTTTAACCTCCAAATTACTTCAGCTTCTGTCTCAATTCAATAATTTTGTCTCTTAGCTCCGCTGCTCTTTCATATTGCATGCTTTTTGCACAATCCTTCATTTCATCTTCCATTGCCTTAATTACCTTCAGTATATCTTCGGTTCTCATCTTGCTAGCCCCACTTGCAGCTCCATATTTTACGGAGTCCTCTGCAGCAGTAGTAGCTTCTATGACAGCTCTTACCGCTTTGATTATGCTCTTTGGCTCTATTCCGTGCATTTCATTGTGTTTTACTTGAATCATTCGTCTTCTGTTGGTCTCGCTGATTGCCTTATGCATAGAGTCGGTTATTTTGTCAGCGTACATAATTACTGTTCCTTCAACATTTCTAGCCGCTCTACCTATTGTCTGTATCAATGAGGTCTCAGATCGGAGGAAGCCTTCTTTGTCTGCATCCAATATGGCTACCAATGAAACCTCCGGTATATCCAAACCTTCTCTCAGCAGGTTAATTCCGACTAATATATCAAATTCTCCCATTCTTAAGCTTTTGATAATCTTCATTCTTTCCATTGTATCTATATCTGAATGCAGGTATCTTACTCTAATGCCAACTTCCTTCATGTATTCAGTCAAGTCTTCTGCCATCTTCTTTGTAAGAGTAGTTACCAGCACTCTTTGCTGCTTGTTTACTCTTTCATTTACTTCGCCGATTAAACTATCAATCTGTCCCTTTACAGGCTTTATTTGTATTTCAGGATCAATCAATCCTGTAGGTCTTATAATCTGCTCTACCACTTGGCTGCTTCTCTGCAGCTCATATTGTGCTGGAGTTGCACTTACACAGATGACTTGATTGATGCGCTCTTCGAATTCTCCGAAGTTCAGGGGTCTATTGTCATAGGCAGAAGGGAGTCTGAAGCCATACTCTACCAAGGATTCTTTTCTAGCCCTGTCACCAAAGTACATCCCTCTAACCTGGGGTATTGTAACATGGGATTCGTCGATTACCAGCAGGTAATCATCGGGGAAGAAGTCCATTAAGGTAAAGGGCGAGCTGCCCGGCTCTCTGCCGCTTATATGTCTGGAATAGTTCTCTATTCCGGAGCAATAACCTACCTCACGCATCATCTCAATGTCATAATTCGTTCTCTGCTGCAGTCTTTGAGCCTCCAAAAGCTTATCCTGCGCTTTAAATTCTTTGACTCTTTGCTCCAGCTCCGCTTCTATATTCTTAATCGCTACCTCCAGCTTTTCTGGAGTAGTCGCATAGTGGGAAGCCGGATATATAAATGCGTGCTGCATCTCGCCGATTATCGTACCGGTTAGCGAATCTATCTCAAGTATCCTTTCTATTTCATCTCCGAAAAACTCTATTCTGATTGCCTTACTAGAGGAAGAAGCCGGAAAAACATCAACAACATCTCCTCTTACCCTAAAGGTTCCTCTGATAAAGTTTATATCATTTCTATCGTACTGCATTTCCACCAATTTCTTTACAACTTCATCTCTCTCCTTCTGCATGCTTTTACGCAGAGAAAGAGCCAAAGTCCTGTAGTCCTCCGGATCACCTAAGCCATATATGCAGGACACGCTTGCTACGATAATAACATCTCTTCTCTCCAAAATTGCGGCCGTTGCAGAGTGTCGCAGCTTATCTATTTCATCATTGATGGAAGCATCCTTCTCTATGTAGGTATCCGAATGAGCTACATAAGCTTCCGGCTGATAATAATCGTAATAGCTTACAAAGTATTCTACACAGTTATTTGGAAAAAACTCCTTGAACTCGCTGCAAAGCTGTGCTGCCAAAGTCTTATTGTGAGCCAGTACAAGAGTTGGCTTCTGAACCTTCTCAATGACATTTGCCACAGTAAAGGTTTTACCTGAACCCGTAACACCCAATAAGGTTTGTAATCTATCACCTTTTCCTAACCCTTGCGCCAAAGCCTCAATAGCCTGGGGTTGATCTCCTGTAGGCTTGTAATCTGATATTATTTTAAATTGCTCCATATTAAATCTCCTTACGGTTTACATAATATATTATATCTCATTTAAGGAGTGACCGTAAACATAATATAACGAGGCAAAAATATGTCCCCACTTCTATAAGTGGCGGGTTCCGATTCTAGTGATAGGCGGTGGGCATATATCCCCTGCCTCGTTGAAACGCTCGGGTAGATTTTTTGCAAAAAGAGCAAAAAATCTTTCAGTAAATCTTGTTATAAACAAGAACGTTTGTTCGTAATAATTGTATATTTATTGCAACAAACTGTCAATAAGAAAATATGAATTTTTTAGGAAGGCTGTGGGCATAAGAAGTCCCAACAAACAAGGGGTAACAGCCAGCTGTTACCCCTTCACTATACTATTTCCTTTTCCTTGTACATAAGCCAAGCTAATT